>NZ_JBEPPD010000021.1:0-54211 GCF_040547165.1 Pedobacter sp. UYP30
TTTTCAAAGTTTCCGAAAACAGAAACATAAACAACTGTAAAACAATATATTGAAAAACAAAATTTATAAATTCTAGCTTTTATCGGACATTAGTGAATTAATATATATAAATCAAACGGCGGCAAATAAATGATATACGCTCTTGGGTTTATAAGGCCGCGTTTTAGTTGGCAGATTTCTTTTTTAGTTATAATGAGCTTTAATAAGTTAACACAGATTAATACTTTAATTTTTTTGCTAAAGCGCCAATGGTTAATCCTTGTACTAAAATAGAAAACACCACGATAATGTAAGTAATGAGCACAAATTGATCCCTATACATATCTGGGCCTAAAGAAAGCGCCAAGGCAACCGATATTCCGCCTCTTAAGCCTCCCCACGTAAGTATGGAAACTACGTTTTTCTCAAACTTAACCTTAAATCGAAGTAGAAATATCGGTATCAACACAGAAATCCATCTACTAAACAATACTACCAAAATACAAATCAAGCCAATGAGAAATACTGTGATGTTTGTTTTTATAATCAACATTTCCAGGCCAATAAATAAGAAGAGTACTGCGTTAAGGATTTCGTCAATCATTTTCCAAAATTTCCCTAAATAATCTCGGGTAATATCGCTCATGCCATCTCTTTTAGATTTATTGCCTGTTATTAGTCCAGCAACTACCATGGCTAGCGGTCCAGATACGTGTAATCGACCTGCTATAAAATAGCCGCCCATAACTATAGCGAGGGTGATAAGCACCTCCACATTATAATCGTCAATGGATTTTAAAGCGTAGTAACCAATATAGCCAAGTATGGCTCCGAACACCAGGCCGCCCATTGCTTCTTCCAAAAATAAAATGCCCACATCGGCTAGGTGAAATGTGCCCGAGCTGGAGCGCGCAATTTGTACCAGACTTACAAAAATAACTACTGCAATGCCATCGTTAAATAGTGATTCTCCAGCAATTTTTAATTCCAACGATTCTGGGATTTTAGAACGTTTTAAAATGCCCATTACAGCTATGGGATCTGTTGGAGAGATTAGCGAGCCGAAAATAAGACAGTAAATGAATGGAATTGGGATGCTAAACCACACTAGGATTTGCCATAAAATTCCTCCCACCAAGAAAGTTGAAATAAGAATACCAACGGTTGCAAGTACAATCACTGGTACGCTTTCTTTCTTTAGCTTTGCCGAATCTATGTGTATCGCGCCAGCAAATAACAAAAAGCTTAGCATAAAATTCATCAACACATCTTGAAAATCTACAGAAAGCGCCAATTGAACAGCTTTTTCTGATACGAGCGATTTCCCGTTGCCTAAGGTTACCAACAAAACGGAGCAAATGAGCGAAATTGCCATAATCCCTATGGTTGGCGGCCATTTTATGAAACGATGGTTTATGTAGGCAAACAAAGCCGCTAAAACAATCGTTATCGCAATAATCTCTTGAGTACTCATTGGCTAAATATAATTTTTACTACTCTATTTTGGTTGTTGCTGTTCTGTTTTAAAGGCTGGAGCTACGTAATCTTTCGGGAGATAATCGGTAGGTACCGTAGTGGTGTTTCCATCTCTCATAGCCCTATAATGTGGCGACATAATTTCTACCCCTGCTTCGTTAAACTTATCTTGGATGTTTGCGTGCAGATAAGAATAAATTACCGACTGTCTGTTTGGCTGTTTTGTAAAGGCATTTATTTTGTAGCTCACATAATAGTCGTCTAAGCTAGTTTGCAACACGTAAGGCTTTGGTTCTTTTTCTATCATTTCTGTGCCCAATGCAGCGTCTATAAGTAATTGATGTACTTGTTTCCAAGGCACATCGTATCCAATGGTAACGGTAGTATGAACAATTAGCCCATTGCCGGTAGCTTCTGCACTAAAGTTGATAGTGTGGTTTGTCATTACCGTAGAGTTTGGAATGGAGACCACTTCGTTTTGTATAGTACGAATGCGGGTTACTAGAATGGTTTTTTCCAAAATGTCTCCGACTACTTCGCCAATCTGCACACGGTCGCCTATGTTGAAGGCGCGCATATAAGTAAGCACCAAACCTGCGACCACATTGCCCAGCGCCCCCGCCGAGCCAAAGGTAAACAGTACACCAATAAATACTGACACGCCTTTAAATATATTACTATCTGAGCCAGGAAGGTAGGGGAAAATAACTATGAGCATAAATGCTAGAATCAAAACCCGCATAATTTGATAGGTCGGGCTTGCCCAATCGGCGTAAAAACCGTTAATCCTTAAATTTCCGTGTTCAATCTCAGTTTTTAAAAATTTTAAAAACCGTAGCGCATATCTAAATACCACTACAATAACCAAAATGGTGATTAGATTTGGAATGTAATCTAAAATAGATTTACCAATTTTCTTTACAGGACTAAGAAAGTAATTGATCAGGTTATCAGACAGGTTTCTGGTAAATGGAAATATACTAAACAACACAGGAAGAGCCAAATACACCAATAAAATAATTGCTCCCCACCTTATAATTTTTATAATAAGGTCAAAAAGATTTACTTTTCTTTCAGCGGTGAGTACTTCGAAATTCTTAATTTTGAAACCATCTTTAAATAGTTCGGTATGGAGTTTTATTTTTTCATTAAGGCGTTTTAAGAACCGATTAACGCCATAAATAAGGGCTACTACAACTGCAATAACGAGCAGCGTTAAAAGTATTTCCTTTAGCAAGGTTTGCCAACTATTGTCTTTTTGATGTTTAATTATAGCATTACCTATAATTATTTTTAGGCTGTCGGCTAATTTAGCTCTAGGTTGGTTTGCCCACAGTGCATCCTGGTCCGAAACAGAAGTCAACAACTTATTTTTATAGACCAGATCCAAGGTTTGTTCTGCTGGTACAATAGCTATCGAGTCTTTCTTAAAATCCAAATTTTCACTAACCTGTTCCATTCTTAGGGCAAGCGCGTCAGCTCTATCCAAGGCCGTAAAGCTTCCCAACTTTGCATACAAATAGAAAATGGTATCTCTATCAAATTTTACCGGAAAGGCCTTAACAAATTTTCTTAGCGAGTCTATTTTCCCCTTTTGTTTTACTGAATGAAGGGAATCTTGCTTTTTTAAGTCTGTTAATGCCTTTAGTAAAACAGCCTTTTGGTCTGTATCTTCTGGTTTAAGATTGGCAAACTTATTCTTTAATTCCGTTCTTTTTAGAGAATCAGAAAGTCTTTGTAAAGAGAGCTGCGTTACTGCGTTTAACTGCTTGTCTCGTTCGGTATTTGCGACAGAGTCGATGCGAGTTTTTACGGAATCTGTTTGTATAACTACGGGATTTTGTTGAGCTCTAAGCAGTATTGGGACAAAAAAAAGGATAAAATATAGCAGCAGGAATATTTTTTTCATACATTCATTAATTGAAATAAAAGTAGAAAAAAACATTGAGCTCTGCTAACTGTTTTGATCACCACAATTTAACCACTAAATTTTTAAAATGCCAAAACACAAAAAACTAGGCGAATTAGCTTCCACCGCTATCTGTGGTAATGATATTACTTCTTATTCAAAATGTAAGGCAATTCATGAACTTTCGAAGCGTAAATACAAGAATTAAAATTTAATCATATTTAAAAAAAACTTGCGCTAGTTAGCGGAATGAATCTTATCATCAATGACGAATAATAGTAAACAAACAAAGTCGAATTTATCCATAATCACGTTAGGTGCCCTAGGAATAGTTTTTGGAGATATTGGTACTAGCCCACTTTACGCCATGAAAGAGTGCTTTTTTGGAGAGCATGGTATGAAAGTTAGTGAACAGAATATCTTTGGGGTTGTATCTCTAATTTTTTGGTCTTTAATATTTGTAATCAGTATTAAGTATCTTTTGATAGTAATGAAAGCCGATAACAAAGGGGAAGGTGGAATTATGGCGTTGATGGAGCTAGTTTTGCCAAAAAAGAAGGGAAGATCTTATCTCACAATTCTGTCTTTAGGACTATTTGGAGCAGCACTGTTGTATGGCGATGGCATAATTACTCCGGCCATATCGGTGTTAAGCGCCATGGAGGGTTTAGAGATTGCAACACCTCTCTTTAAGCCGTTCATCATTCCAGCAACCATTATAATTCTCTTTTTCTTGTTTTTTTTCCAAAAAAAAGGCACTGCTAGTGTTGGTAAAATTTTTGGCCCAATTCTTTTACTATGGTTTATTGTTCTGGCAGCATTAGGATTTAGCGCAATCTTCAAAAATCCAACGATTTTAAAAGCCCTAAACCCGATCTATTTTATAGAATTTTTTACCTTACATGGCTTTACTGGACTTTTAGTTTTGGGAGCTGTTTTTTTAGTGGTTACGGGTGGAGAAGCTTTGTATGCAGATATGGGTCATTTTGGTAGAAAGCCAATAAGGTTAGCATGGTTTCTTGTGGTCTTGCCTAGTTTGGTAATTAATTATATGGGTCAAGGTGCTTTGATATTAAGCAATCATCATCTAGCGGCCAATCCTTTCTATTATTTAGCACCCTCTTGGGCTTTATATCCTTTGGTTGTTTTATCGGCAATGGCAACTGTGATTGCATCTCAAGCTGTAATATCTGGTGCATTTAGCTTAACACATCAAGCAATACAGTTGGGGTTTTTGCCTCGTTTTCATGTTATTCATACGTCCGCAGATGAACGCGGTCAAATTTATATCCCTCAAATAAATTGGATGCTTTTTATTGCAACTATTGCTTTGGTTATTTCATTTAAAAGCTCTAGCAATTTAGCTGCTGCTTATGGTGTTGCCGTTACCACAACGATGCTCATTACCACATTCTTAGCCTTTACGGCGATGACAAAGTTGTGGAAATGGAATTTTTATATTGCCGTTTCAATCACTCTATTTTTTACAATCATTGATTTGAGCTTTTTTTATGCTAACATCATTAAGATTCCCGACGGGGGATGGTTTCCGCTGTTAGTTGGTATTCTTATTTATGTGTTAATGACCACTTGGTACAAAGGGAGAAGAATGTTGGGAATTAAGCTTACTAAATTAACAGACCCCTTGAAAAAATTTATTATAAACTATAAAAAGGATGTTTCTCAAATTGTGCCTGGAACTGCATTTTTTTTAACTGCAAACCCAAATGGTACTCCGCCAACCTTGGTTAATAATATTAAGTATAATAAGGTAATACACGAAAAAGTAATCATAATGAGCATTAAAATTGCTGGGGTTCCCTATTTAGATTTAGATGACCATATAGAAATAAATAAACTAGATGGAAATATATGGCAGGTGTTAGTTAATTATGGGTTTATGCAGCAACCAGATATTCCGAAAGTGATTGAACTCCTCTGTGAGCAAGATTTGATAAGTGACAAGGTTGATATTGTTTACTTTTTAGGAAAAGAGTCTATTGTTATTACTAAAAATACAGGAATGAGTCCGTGGCGCGAATCTTTATTCGACTACATGAGTAGAAATTCAGAAAGATTTGCCTCTTATTTTAATCTTCCATCAGAACAGGTTTGCGAAATCGGAACACAGATTAGGTTATAAGATAATCTCTAAAAGCTTTGTAGACAGTCAGTTTTTTGAATCCAATCCTAATGAGGCAATAGAAAAATATGTTTATGGATATCAAACTTTGAAAATGACAGTATAAGCTGATTCTGAGATATCATACATTTGTGAAGATTCCATTAAATTTCCTTGCTTAAAGATCTTAGAGGCGTAAGGCTAGTTATTTAAGCTCATTTCAACTTCATTTTTTTGGTTTTCTTGGTTTTGCATAAAAACGTTTCGAGTTGGGATGGCAAAGGTAATTTCACGTTCTTTAAACGCCGCGTGGATTTCTAAAAAAATAGCCTGTTGTTTATCCATATACACGCCATAATCAGAACTTAATACATAGAAAACAAACTCGAAGTTTAAACTGTAATCCCCATAGCCAGAAAAATGCCCTCTATCAAAGGTTACGTCGCGTTGGTTCTCAATAATGTCTTTTACAAGTTCTGGTATTTCGGCCAGAACTTTGTGGTCGGTTTGGTATACAACGCGCAGCGGAAAAACGATTCGTCTTTTTTCCATGCGTTTGTAGTTATGTATCCTAGAATCTGTTAGGTCTTTGTTGGCACAAATCAATTGCTCGCCATTCAGCGTTTTTATTCTAGTGGTTTTTATCCCAATATATTCGATGTTACCGCTTTTATCATCAACCACCACAAAATCCCCTATTTGAAAAGGTTTGTCGAAAAATATTACAAAATAACTAAATAAATCTGCCAATACAGCTTGGGCAGCCAATGCTATGGCAATACCGCCAACGCCTAAACCGGCAATCAGAGTAGTTACGTTGTAACCAAGGTTATCTACCAAAAAAATACAGCCCAATATCCAAATCACGAAATTGCAAATTGCGATTAGCCCGCCTGCCTGTTTTTCCTTTTGCTCTGCATCTTCTTCTCGTTCAATAAAAGAATAAATAAATTTTTTAAAAGCGTTGCTAATAATTCTCAACACAAAAAACGTTACGCAAACCAGATAAGCAACATGTAATGTAGTAACTAGTTTTTGTGGAAGCTTCAGCGTGGAAACTGCGAAATAGATTGAGCTAATATACAATAGGGGGATTATCGCCCGCTCAATTAATGATACGACAAAGTCATCCCAAGTAGTTTTAGTTTTTTTTGTCCATATTTTAATACGTTTTAGAATAACTAGTTTGCAGATTTTAACCGCAATAAAGGTTATTGCAATAATTCCGATAGCTATTGCCCATTGGTAAATTTCATTGTCCCAAAAAATTTGGTTCATGATGTTTCTCATAAAGCTTCTATAGTTTTTGCAGACGAAAAATAATAGTCCGCATGAAACGGGAAATCTGCATGCGTATAGCCAATGTTATGAGCGGCTTTTGATACATTATCGATTTTCCTAAAAAAGTAACTGCAAATGTACCATAAATTAAGTAAGTATCAAGACGTAGCTTATAAAAGACTGTTTTACAGTATAATTATGTAATTTTTTATTTGCATAATTCACGGCAATCGCTTAGCTTTACTTAGCGTATTTTCGCTCGAAAACTAAATAATTAACCTATGAAAAATGTAATTGCTTTTTTTTGCATGCTATCTATTGGAGGGGTTGCGGTACATGCACAAAAATATGTGCCAGAAATAAAAGAGAATACCGTGGTAACTACTAATGCTACTATTCCATCTGGAACTTTTCCTGTTGTGTTCACTTTTGGTAAAATGACGCCAGGAGTTGATCTTATGTGGTCCGTAGATGGTTATGGCGATGGTACTTTCGAGATGTCTAAAGAAGCGGTTGAAAATGCAACCGGTTTTTCTATCGGTCAACCTCAACTTGGAACCACCAAGTTTGATGATAAAACAGCCTTATTCATTTCTAGAAAGGCATATCAAGATTTAATGTCGAATAAGATGTTTATGTACGATGGGTTAAAGTTTACAACCGATACCACAACGCACCCAAAATTTATGCTTAACGAGAAAGAAGCAGATGTTAGTTATGTTAAAAGCGAAGATGGAAAAGTGACAATGACCATCTTAAACAATCCGTTAATACCGCTTACGTTAGAGACCCATGGCCAGGAAACCGATATTTTGATTACCGAAATTCGGTAAAATCTTATAAAAAGCCCAAATAACTTCTCTATTTGTAGAATTTTAGCCTTATTTTTGCACTTTAATCTTCCCAATTTTAAATAAAATAGATTTAGTAAAAATGGCAATCGATAAGAGAAAAGAATTCGAGGAAATAGCAAAACGGTTAGATAGCGAAGGATTTAAGGTGGTAAGCAAAGACGAGGAAAGACCTTGGGGTGGTTTCTTTGTAATAGACGAAGACCAGGCACAGCAATTCGCCGATACTTATTTTGACGGCTTAGACGTAGATAACCTAAAGATTGGCGGCAAATTGAGCCCAAAAATTTTAGTCGTTGCTCCAGATAAACGTTTATCTTGGCAATATCACCACCGTCGTGCAGAGATATGGCAAGTGGTAAAAGGAACTGTTGGAATAGAGACAAGCCCTACAGACGAAGAAGGCGAAATGAAAAAATATCATCCAGAACAGCAAATTAAGTTGCAACAAGGAGAGCGTCATAGGCTAATTGGTTTAGATGATTGGGGTGTTGTGGCCGAAATATGGCAGCACACCGATGCGTCAAATCCATCAGATGAAGACGACATTGTACGTGTACAAGACGATTTTGGTAGATAAACATTTAAAATAATTTATCCTAAAACACAATTCTGTTTGGGGTTGTGTTTTTTTATTCCACATTAAAAAGAGCGTTTCCGGAAAACAAATCTTTTGAAAATTGTATCGAAAAGAACTGCTAGCCCATTATTTTCGTTAATAGAGTAATTTAGTACTGTTAAATGATCATATTAATATTTTTTCTTTGCCATTGGTTTTTGTCTCTTTTTAGCCAGACCTTTTTTCTCCATCGATATTCATCTCACAAAATGTTTAAAATGGAGCCGTTTTGGGAAAAATTCTTTTACATTGTTTTGCTCGTGTCACAAGGCTCTTCTTTTCTAAATCCAAGAGCGTATGCCATTCTTCACCGTATGCACCACGCCTATAGCGATACAGAAGAAGACCCGCATTCGCCACATTTTTTTAGAGACGTTTTTGGGATGATGATCGCTACCAAAAATATGTATATGGATTACCTCCATTTTAAAAAAGAACCCGAACCTGCTTTTAGAGGGAGCTATCCAGAATGGCCTTTGATAGATGCCATTGGGAATTCTTGGGCTTGGCGCATTTTCTGCGGCTTGTGCTATATTGCTTTTTACGTTGTATTTGCCAACCATTGGTGGTTGTTCTTATTGCTGCCAATCCATTTTGTAATTGGGCCGTTGCACGGAGCAATTGTAAATTGGTGTGGACACAAATACGGTTACGCTAACCATGATAATGGTGATCATAGTAAAAACTCATTACCCTGGGATTTTTTATTGATGGGGGAGTTGTTCCAGAACAATCACCACAAAAAGCCAAATAATCCAAACTTTGCCAACCGTTGGTTTGAGTTCGATCCAACTTATCCTGTTATGAAAATGCTGCATTGGATGCGGATTATAAAGATTAGAAAACTTTAAATTCTTTAGTAAAACTCTTATTCAAATTTCTAGCTTACACATTCTTGGTGTACTAATGGCCGTTTAAAAATATTTTTAATTTTTAATAGATAGTTTTTCAGCAATGAGGAGGAATATACCTAATTACGTAAAAATACTTTTTTTTGAAGTAAAATATTTTCAATATCTGCGTCTTTATTGAAAAAAAAATGCAGATTCGCAAATTGAATTTGAGACTCACACCAAGAGGCTTTTTTGGGAGAGTTTTGTCTTTTTCTGTCTTAAACTAACTCATCGTGATTTATGAAACGTCTTCTCGTATGTTTTTCTTTACTCGTATTTTATTTTAATTCATTTGCGCAATTGCCTACCGGTTTTGGGGGAAATAAGAAGGCTGTTGTTAACGGTAGAATATCTATATCAATTAAAGATTCTCTAAGTAAAAAACCAGTTAACTATGCAACTGTTTCGCTAATTAATAGCAAAACTCAAAAGCCGGTAAATGGTGGAGTGACCGATAATGACGGGAAAATAATTCTTCAAAATGTCGAAGCTGGGTCTTATGTATTAAAGGTTGGTTTTATTGGGTACGTTACAAAAAGCGTAAAAGTAGTAACTACAGAAAAATCACTTGATAGCAATATTGGAACGGTATTTTTGAAACCCAGCACAAATACCCTGGCAGATGTTAAGATAAACGGAACTCATGCCGTAATCGAAAACAAAGTTGATAGAATGGTTTACAACGCTGAGGCGGATGGAACCAACGCTGGCGGCGATGCCACCGATGTAATGCGCAAAGTGCCGATGTTATCAGTTGATCCTAGTGGAAACGTTCAGCTGCGCGGCGCTTCTGTAAAAGTACTCATCAATGGCAAACCGTCTGGCACCATGGCTGCTAGTGTATCCGACGCATTAAAAATGATTCCGGCCGAGCAAATAAAAAGTGTTGAGGTCATTACAAGTCCATCTGCAAAGTACGATGCAGAAGGCTCAGGAGGAATTATCAATATCATCTTAAAAAAGTCTAATGCTCAAGGAGTAAGCGGAAGCGTAAGTGCTTCGGTTGGAACTAGGCAGAACAACGGGGCTTTAGATTTGACCGCAAAAACCGGTCGCTTAAGTGTAAACGGTAATTTTGGAACAAACGTTGCGTACGCCCAAGATTCTAGAGTTGTCGTTGTAAATAATACCACTTTTCCGAATGGCACAACTAATAACGTTGCACAAAACGGTGTTTCTAAATGGAGCAGAGGTAGCTATAATGGTGGTTTTGGTATAGATTATGATTTTAATACTTACAACAACATCAGTTCTACTGTAAAGTATAGCAGGTTTAATACTGGAGGGCCTGGTATTGCAGATTATATTATAAATAACTTGCCTGCCAGCAATGTAAGCGATATTAGTATTTTACGAAATAACATAGACTGGAACGTTGATTATACCAAAACAACTAAAAAGGAAGGTGAAGAATTTACCGTTTCTGGACAATTGTCTTCGGCAACAAGTCCTACAAGCATCAATAACACGTTAACTTCGGCAGCTTTTCCCTCGGGTTTTCAAACCATCAGCGACAATACTGTAAAAAATGACGAATATACCGGCCAAACGGATTATACGTATCCATTTAGCAAAACGACTATATTAGAAACCGGTGTCAAAGGAATATTTAGAAGTGTAAAAAGCCAATATGGAAGTAATAATGGAAACTTTGATTATAACCAAGACGTTGCTGCGGCTTATGGAGTATTAAGTTTCGACCTGACCAAAAAGGTAAAGTTTAAAGGTGGTGTACGGGCAGAATACACCAATATAGGTTTCAATACAAAAACCAATGGAAACCAGAAAAATGATTATTTTAATTTATTCCCGAGCCTTATTCTCTCACAGACGTTAGCAAAAGGAGCAACCATAAAATTTAGTTATAATAGACGTGTAGAACGCCCTAGCCAAATTTATTTAAATCCATTTAGAAACGAGAGTGATCGTTTTAACGTAACTGAGGGAAACCCGCAGTTAAACCCAGAGTTAAGCCAAAATTTCGAAATTGGATATAATACATTTATTAAAGGCTCTATAATTAATGCCTCTATTTTTTATAGAAATACAGCTGGCGTAATAGAGAAGTCTATCTCTCCCTTAGTTGAAAACGGACTGAGCAAAGTCTTGTCGACTTATCTAAACGTAGGCCGCTCTAAAAGTTATGGCTTAAACCTGTTTGGAAGCTACAATCCAAAACCAAAATGGACACTAATGGCCAATTTTGCCGCGAATACCTATGAAGTAACCAATACAGCTACCAATATAAGCACGGGTTCGTATCTAAATTATAGCGTTTTTGGGCGTTCGGCGTACGGTTTTGGCAAAGGAATTAATTTCGAAGTTTTTGGAGTAGCTACTTCGGCCAATAGAACCTACCAAGGAAAAACAGATCCGTTATATTTTTACGGCGCCTCGCTAAAGAAAGATATCCTAAAGAAAAAGGGAAGTATTGGAATAAACACATTAAATCCGTTTACCAAAGATTTACACATTCATACGCAAAACAATTCTATGGATGCAGCTGGCACGGTGTTTCAAAACAATAACATTTACTACCCACTGCGATCTTTCGGTATTAATTTTAGCTATAGCTTTGGAAAACTTAAGTTTAATGCAGATTCTAAAATTAACAATGATGATGCGAAAGGCAGCGGTCAACAGGGCGGTACTGGTGGCATTGGTAGCCCGGTTGGTGGCGCAGGCGGTGGACAGAGATAGACCTAGTTTTTCTTAGTTCTTTTTAAGATGAGTAAGCTAAGCGGATTGTGGTTTTAACCACTTACATTGTTTTGCAACATCACAACAGATTGATCATAGAAGATGGGTACCACTGGTGAATCATCCATAACAAGTTCATCCATTTGCTGGTAGAGCTTAAAGCGCTTTTGGTCATTTGGTTCATTGTAACTACGTTCAAAAAGTTTATCGAATTTCTTGTTGTAATACGCAGTAAAATTTGCCCAAACGGCACTTTGTTTTTAGAGTAGAATACAGATAGAAAGGTTTCTCCGTCGGCGTAGTCTGCCAGCCAAGAGCCTCTAAAAAAGTTTACATGGTTTTTTGCCATCAATTCTCGCAGGCTTGTACTTGGGCTTACGTCAATCTTTGTTTGTATGCCAATTGCATTTAACGAACCTTGTATAAACTCAATTAAATCTTTATAGGTTGTGGTGGTATTTAAAGTAATTTCTGGCAGTCCTTTTCCATTTGGAAACCCTGCCTCTGCCAATAATTTTGCAGCTTTGGTAGGATTATAACTGTATCCCTTTACTTCTTTGTCGTCAAAGCCAGGCATCCCTTTTGGTATAAAGCCACTTGTGGCGGCAATGCCAATCCCATTTCTTAAATACTTAACCAATTGGTCTCTATCTATGGCATAATTAATAGCTTGGCGTACTCTCTTAAACCCTAAAGGCGAATTTTTAACAATTGCCAAACTCGTGTCTACTGTGCACAGATAGGGGCTTTTTCTTAGTTGGAATTTACCCAGCTATTTTTTTGTCATGTGGTCGCTCTTGGTAAGAATATCATCGCGGTAGCTACCATTTCCGCTGCAATAGAAATCGAGGTCTTTTTTTAAGAAACTCATAAATCCGCTTTGCTTATCGCTGATAAATATTGCGGTAACAGCGTCTAAATAGGGTAGCGCTTGGTCTATAATATCTTTTTCGAAATATCGGTTGTTTTTTAACAAGACCAAAATCTCGCCTTCTTTCCAATATTTGAACTTAAATGGATCGATGCCAATCGGATGGCTTCTAAAGTTTTTTCCGTAATGCTCTATCACTTCTTTTGGTACTACAGAACAATATTGTGAAGTAAGTAGATTCATTATCGGCGGAAAAGGCTTTGTGAGCTTAATTTGGAGAGTGCTATCGTTCAAGGGGATAAAGCTTTGCTGATCCGTTACCTTGTCGCTGAATATCCACCCGCCCGATGAGGCAACTTTTGGGTCTACCAACCTATAAAAGCTATAAGCGAAATCGCTCGCCACTACCTTACTCCCTTTTCCGTTTTTAAATATTGGGTCATCGTGAAAAAATACATCGTCTCAGAGATTAAAAGTATATGTAGTTGCATCTGCGCTCACCTTCCAGCTTTTCGCAATGTAGGGAACAGTTTTTAGGGTACTGTCTATTTGAACCAAGCCGTCAAAAATCTGGTTTGTCATCCAAATGGCGTTTCGGTTGCGGGCAAATGCAGGATCTAAAGAGGTAAGTCCTTGATCTAGGTTTAACCTAAACGCGCTTTCGTTGTGTTGACTGGCGTTATTTTTGCAAGCAACAACTAAAACCGTAGCATAGAAACAAATTATATAGCCAATAAGCTTTTTCATGCTGCCAGATTATTATTTTTGTAAAAAATACACGATGGCTTTTTTAGATCATTTAACCGCAAACGTACCACCTGCTAAGATAGAAGAATTAACAGAACGTTTAGAACTGGTAGAACATAAAATTAAGTTTATGGATAGGCCGCCCGTGGCCTTTTTGAATGCAGATGCTTCGCCAAATTTTTATTTGTCAGAAGAAATTGCGCTCGCAGGTGGCATGGTGGGAAGAGACGTATTTGCAGCGGTATTTCTTGTTTTCTACGAACCAGGAAAAACACTTACAGATTTAATGCGCGAAGTACCAGCGGTTTTAAATCCAGAATGGCCTGCTGTTAAGAATAACCGGGTAATTTTATTAAATGACGATGTTAATAGGTCATTAACGGCAGAAAATGCAGTTGCACTTATCGAAGATATGGCAGAAATGATACATCCAGGAACGTTTGTGTTTGGTTATGAGGGAGATAAATGGATTAGATTTTCGGTATAGCTGCCATGAGGATTTAATCTCATTTCTTAACCGTTCCTTCGGTCTCATAAAATTGGCCCACCCTCTGTCTTTAGCTGTCCTATCCGGACGGGAGTCCTACTTTTTTCTTGAAAAAAAAGTAGCAAAAATTCAAGGCTGGCACCTCTTTGGGTAAAAAGTCGCCAAGCTGTTCAATGTTGATGCTTCGATGCCTTTCCCTTTGCTCTTTCCGACCCACGGCTGCGAATCCTCTTCGCCGCAGTAATCCGTCAGGTCTCTGCAAGCAGCTTTAGGCGTTTTTTCCTCCAAACTGCTGCTAGGCCAAGTCTAGCGCGGTGGCCAAGCGAAGCGGCTATAATGATGTTTAACCGCAGGATGAAATCGTTTGTTAATTTTTCCTCAACTAATATAGAGTCCATTAATTAATTATCACAATAATCAGTATAATTGTAATATAGGTTTTTTTTACATTTAGCTTTGTGCATTTTGCTTTCAGCCTTTACATAAAGCATTGTTAAAGCCCCTAAACGGAGTTTTGCCCAATTGATTTTAATCAATAACGTCTTTCTTATTCGACTTTTCGGCCCACTGTTTAGCAAACGATTTATCAGCTACTTTTGGTAGTTCGCGATGTTTTCCGAAACTCTTTTTAAAAAATGTTTTCAAGATAAAATTTTTTGTTGAACCACTAAAGAAATCCATCCACTTCCTGTTTTTCATCATTTTAGAGAACAAGTTCCATCCAATTTCCTCCACTTTGCTATTCTGATGGCTCTCGGTTGCATCTCGCCTGTTGAGCAAGAGCATTTTATGAATGTCTATTTTAACGGGGCAAACTTCAGAGCATTTTCCGCATAGTGTAGAAGCATAACTTAAGTGTTTAAATTCTTCCATCCCTTTTAAATGCGGGGTAATTAAAGAACCAATTGGGCCGCTATACGTGGTGTTGTAGCTGTGGCCACCAATATTTTTGTAGATTGGGCAAGCATTTAAACACGCCCCACAGCGTATGCAATATAAGCCTTGGCGTTGTTCTTTTTGTGCCAATAGATTTGTTCTGCCGTTATCAAGCAATACCACATACATTTCTTCAGGGCCATCCGTCTCGTTTTGCTGCCGTGGTCCAGTTAAGATAGAATTGTATACCGTTAAATTTTGCCCGGTACCGTGAGAGGCAAGTAGCGGCCAAAACAAATCTAGATCTGCTATAGACGGGATGATTTTTTCTATCCCAACAATGGCAATGTGAATTTTTGGAAAACTTGTACATAGGCGCGCATTGCCCTCGTTTTCGGTAATTGCAATACTGCCTGTATCTGCAATTAAAAAGTTGCCGCCAGATATACCTACGTCTGCATTTAAGTATTTATCTCGAAGTAATTCTCTAGCTTTTTGAGTAAGTTGTTGTGGTGTGGCATCTGCCGGAGTTCCAAATTTTTCGTGAAAAAGTTGGGCGATTTCTATCGCACTTAGGTGCATGGCAGGCGTAACAATGTGGTACGGTGGCTGACCCAGCAACTGCACAATAAATTCTCCCAAATCACTTTCTAACGATTCGACGTTGTTTTTCTCCAAAAAATCGTTTAGGTGTATTTCTTCGGTTGTCATCGATTTAGATTTGATGACCGTTTTTGCGTTGTTTTTTTGAATGATTTTTAGAATTTCTTGTTGAGCTTCTTCTACATCATTCGCCCAGATTATTTTACCACCTCGGCGTAGAAAGTTAGATTCAAATTCTGGTAAGAATTTATCTAAATTTTCCACTACCCGCCATTTAAGTACGTGCGCCTTTTTCTTTGAGTTTTCGAGGTCTTCAAACTTCTCTAAGCCCTTAGCAACAGCTGCATCGTATTTGCCAATATTATAATTAATGGTTTTACGATGTTTTAAATCGAATGCCTTTTCATCGGCTTTTTCCAAAAATTCTTCGGCAGTCTTAATCATAGTTCAAAGATAGGAAAAACCCTTGGCGGTAAAAATGATCTGCAAAAAAAGCCCTCTCAATTTAAAACTGAAAGGGCGATTGTTTCTTGATTGAAAACAGTTGTTATTTCAATGGATTTCCTTTTCCATCTAGATCTACAGTAGGTCTCTTAGCGCGGTTGGCTAACTCCCACGCGGTAAAATAGGTAAGTTTAGCCCTTTTGCACAATAAATTAAAGTGGATTTTGCTCACCTCATCACCTGGTTGATGATAATCTTGTTGCAACATTCCGTCGTAATAAAAAATGATGGGAATGCCTAATTTTGCAAAGTTATAATGATCCGAACGATAATAGATGCGTTCTGGGTCTTTAGGGTCATCATATTTATAATCAAGTTTCATTTTGGTATAGGTGGCATTTACCTGCTCGCTAAGTTTGCCCAAATCGCTGCTTAACATGTTAGATCCAATCGAGTAGATGTAGTTGGCAGAATCTGGCTTACCCAAATATTCTTCGCCAATACGGCCAATCATATCTGTGTTTAAATCGGCTATGGTATTTTTTACTGTAAACACCGGATGCTCAGAATACCATTCAGAACCCCAAAGTCCTTTTTCTTCTCCAACAACGGTCATAAATAAGATGCTTCTTTTTGGCCCTTTACCTGCTTTTTTTGCATTGATAAATGCTTTAGCCATTAGCAGAACACCTGTTGTACCAGAGCCGTCATCATCTGCGCCATTATTTACTTTATCGGTTGCTTCTGGATCATTTACCAAGCCAATATGATCATAATGTCCTGTAATAATCAAAACTTCTTTTTTTAAGTTAGGATCGCTTCCTTCTAAATAGCCCAAAACGTTTTCGCAGCGTACTGGCTTTTCTATTTTCATCGCGCTAGCAGAAATTGCAATATTTATCGTTTTCGAAGCAGGCTGCATGGTTGCGGCAATGGTGTGCTGAATGGAATCTACACTTGTTCCTGCCGCCTTTAAAATGCCGTTAGCAGTTGCGGTAGAAATAGATATGGAAATAAAAGGATTTGAATTCGAAGCTCCAGTTTCAGTAGCTTGTTTCTTTACAGAAACTACACCTGCTTTTTGGCGTTCAATTATATAATCAGAAGTTTTATCAAGAGATGGGTCTATTATTAAAACTGCTTTGGCTTTATTTTGATTTAAATAGCTCATCTTTTTGAAACGGGCCATCATGGTTTGTCTTCTATCTAATTTCTCTCCTGCCTTTAAAGTCGGGTTTCCATTTGCAAAAAGCATAACAACTTTTCCGGCAACGTCTATGTCTTTATAGTCGTTATAATCTCCGTTTTGTAAACCGTATCCAACAAAAATAACTTCGTCTGCGCTAAATGTAAAACCTTTTTGGCCTACAGAGCCATTAGGGATATAAAAGTCTTTAAACGCTTTTTGTGGTTTACCATCTATCGTAAACATGTGCTCTGTAATGCTATCGCTTACAAGATCTATTTTCTGAAAGTAATCGCCATTAATAGGGCCCTTTAATCCAATTGATTTAAAGTAATTGCGAATATAATCTGCGGCCATCCAAGCCCCTCTTGTGCCGGTTTCTCTACCTTCATATTCATCAGAAGCTAAAACCGATAAGTGTTTATAAGCTGCTTCTGGATTTATCGCTTTGCTAAATTTAACGGCATTTTTGCTTATTGGTAGGGGTTTTACTTGTGCAAAACAGCTTGTGCCAAATAGAGCTGCCGCGGCAATTGTTAAAAGTCTGGTGTTCATAATTAGGTATTTAGGTGTGGGGCGATATTTTGTCAATCCTTTTTTGATGTCTGCCGCCCTCAAAGGTTGTGTTTAAGAAAACAGTTGTAATTTCTTGTGCTTCTGGTAAAGATACAAACCTGGCCGGAATACAAAGGATGTTGGCATTATTGTGTTTGCGAATAAGAGAAGCAATTTCTGGCAGCCAACAAATGCCAGCCCTGATTAACTGGTGTTTATTTGCGGTAATGGCTACGCCATTTGCAGATCCGCAAAGTAAAATTCCATAATCGAATTCGCCACTGGCAACTGCCTCGGCAACGGGGTGTGCAAAGTTTGGGTAATCTACTGAGGCTGAATCAAATGAGCCAAAGTCTTTAACTTCGTAATCTTTTAAATAGCTTATCAAAGTTGTTTTGTAATCAAAGCCGGCATGATCAGAACCGATGGCTAATTTCAGTTTCAATGGATTGGGTTTTGGTTTATAAACTTAGTTTTTAGCTCTATTTTGCATAGAATTCTGTCTCTGCCTTTTTCTTTCCACGTTCTATATAAGCAGAAACATAAATGCTTAACTCATAAAGTAGAAACAAAGGCGTTGCAACAATCATCATCGTCATAATGTCTGGCGTTGGCGTAACGATGGCTGCAATAATTAAAATAATTACCGCAGCGTACCTTCTGCTGGACCTCATTAACTTTGGTGTCATAAAGCCAAGTTTCGAAAGAATAAAAATAACGATCGGCAATTCGAAGATAATTCCGGTGCCCAAGGTAAGGGTTGCTACAGACGATAGATAGGAATCTACCGTAAAGGTATTTTCGATTTCCTTACTTACTGTATAACCCGTTAAAAAATTAACAGAAAGCGGGCAAACAATGAAATAACCGAATAAAATACCAACTATAAAGAGTGCAGAAGCGAAGAAAACAAAGCCACTGGCTGATTTTCGTTCGTTCTCTAACAAGGCGGGTTTAACAAAACGCCAAATTTCCCACAGCAAATATGGGAAGCCTACAATAATACCGGCCATTACGCAGACGCTAAGCTGCAGGTTAAACTGTCCGGCCATTTCTGTATTGATGATTTTACCGTTTATCTGGGTAATGCACAACCCTTCACCCATAGACGGAAAGTGCGCCACCAATTCGCAAAGCATTCTATAAGTCCAAAAACTCGGTTTTTTTGGGCCGAAGATAATGGTGTCTAAAATGAATTCGTTGAAATAAAAGGCTACTCCCGTTAAACAGCCAATAACGATTACTGCCCTTATTAAGTGCTTTCTAAGTACATCTATATGGTCGAAAAACGACATTTCTGCTTCTAGAGTTTTTCCTTTTTCTCCTATGGTTTTAAGCAGGGGTTTTCTTTCTAATTTTTCGCTCATGTTGTAAATGAAAATACCATTCTTTTATTCTAGAATGGTATCTACGTGGTAAAGATAAAAATAGTTTAAGAATAAATTATAATTACTTATTTTTCTGAAAATTCGAAGGTCTCCATAAATTTTGTTGTAAAGTTCCCAGCCCTAAAATTTGGATCCTTCATTAGTTGAATGTGGAAAGGGATGGTTGTTTTTACGCCTTCAATTACAAATTCGCCTAAGGCGCGTTCCATGGTGCAAATGGCTTCTTCTCTAGATTGTGCTACGCAAATAAGTTTAGCAATCATAGAATCGTAGTTTGGCGGAATCTGGTAGCCTGCATACACATGCGTATCTACCCGAACGCCATGTCCTCCTGGCGAATGAAAATTGGTAATTCTACCTGGTGATGGGCGGAAATTATTAAAAGGATCTTCTGCATTTATGCGGCACTCTATGGCGTGCATATCTGGAAAATAGTTTTTTCCAGATATAGGAATACCAGCTGCCACTTTAATTTGTTCTTTAATTAAATCGAAATTTATCACTTCTTCCGTAACCGGATGTTCTACCTGAATTCGGGTATTCATCTCCATAAAATAGAAATTGCGATGTTTATCTACCAAAAATTCAATAGTACCTGCGCCTTCGTATTTTACAGCAACAGCTCCTTTTATGGCCGCCTCGCCCATGCGCAACCTTAGTTCGTCAGTCATAAATGGCGATGGCGATTCTTCTACCAGTTTTTGATGGCGCCGTTGGATGGAGCAATCTCTTTCTGATAAATGGCAAGCTGTTCCAAACTGGTCTCCAATAATTTGAATTTCAATGTGGCGGGGATCTTCTATGTATTTTTCTAAGTATAATCCATCATTGCCAAATGCAGCGCCAGATTCTTGTTTGGCGCTATCCCAAGCATGCTCAAATTCTTCGTCTTTCCAAACAACCCGCATGCCTCGCCCACCACCACCAGCGGTAGCTTTTAATATGATAGGATAGCCCATGTCGTTGGCTATCTTTATGCCTTCCTTAACACTTGTAAGCAAGCCCTCAGAACCTGGAATGGTTGGTACGCCGGCTTTCTTCATGGTTTCCTTAGCCGAAGCTTTATCGCCCATGCCGTTTATTTGCTCGGGTGTTGCACCAATAAATTTGATGTTATATTCTCTGCAAATGTTCGAGAATCTAGCGTTTTCAGAAAGAAACCCATAGCCAGGATGTATGGCATCTGCATTGGTTAGTTCTGCTGCCGAAATGATGTTGGGAATGTTTAGATAAGAATCTTTGCTTGGCGGTGGGCCTATACAAACGGCTTCGTCGGCAAAGCGAACATGTAGACTTTCTCTATCTGCGGTAGAATAAACGGCCACGGTTTTTATGCCCATTTCCTTGCATGTCCGGATGATTCGTAGTGCTATTTCACCTCGGTTTGCAATCAGTATTTTTTTAAACATATTTTTTTTCTTTTCGTCGGCCCTAAAACGTAAGGGGTCTTACCTATAAATAAAAAAATGCTGAAACAAGTTCAGCACGACGGTTTTTTAAATGGGTTCTACCAAAAACAAAGGTTGATCATACTCAATAGGAGAGGAGTTATCTACCAAAATCTTTACAACTCTGCCAGACACTTCACTCTCTATTTCGTTGAAAAGTTTCATGGCCTCTATAATGCACACAACTTTACCGGGCGAAACCTCATCACCAACATTTATAAACATTGGCTTGTCAGGACTAGAAGACCTGTAAAATGTACCAATCATTGGAGATTTTATGGTAATGTAGTTAGATTCTTCTGCTTCTTGTATTTTGGTTACTCCAGGTGCAATTTCTGTTGTTGGCGTTGTTGCACCAGGTGCGGCTGCCTGCATAAGTGGCATTTGTGGCATATTGGCATGCACAACAGTTTGCTCTTGGTTTGTTTTGATGGTAATTTTGAAGTTTTCTTGCTCTATAGCAACTTCATTTACCCCAGATTTAGCAACAAATTTAATGAGGTCTTGTATTTGTTTGATGTCCATTTTTAAAGCTTGTTTTGTCAAAAATAATCTTGATGAAGCAACTAAGTTAATACTTTTTTATTTTAATTTATGACTGCAAAATATTTTTCTGCTTTGTTTGCAATTTGCAGTTAAACAGTATCGTAGGCCCATTTTAGGTAAACAGAACCCCAGGTAAAACCACCTCCAAAAGCGGCTAACACAATATTATCGCCTTTTTTCAACTTGCTTTCCCATTCCCATAAGCAAAGTGGAATGGTGCCATTTGTGGTATTTCCGTAACGTTCTATATTTATCATCACCTTATCAGTCCCAACGCCCATTCTGCTAGCGGTAGCATCTATAATGCGCTTGTTAGCTTGATGAGGCACCAACCAAGCAACATCGTTCGCAGTAAGTTTGTTGCGTTCCATAATCTCGGCGGCAACATCTGCCATATTTGTTACGGCAAATTTAAAAACTGCGGGCCCTTCCTGATGTACATGATGTAAATCTGCATCGATACTTTCGTGTGTAGCTGGTATCACAGAACCTCCTCCCTTCATGCCAAGATAATCTTTGCCAGATCCATCAGTTCTTAAAATGGTATCTAATATACCTAGACCGTCTTCATTGGGTTCTAATAAAGCGCAACCACAGCCATCACCAAAGATAATGCAAGTAGTACGGTCTTTATAGTTGATAATAGAAGACATTTTGTCGCCGCCAACCACCAATACTTTCTTGTGTTTGCCAGATTCTATAAAGGATGCACCTGTTGATAGGCCGAAAATAAATCCAGAGCAAGCTGCTTGTAAATCATATCCCCAGGCATTTTTGGCACCTATCTTATCTGCCAATACGTTTGCCGTTGCAGGGAAAGTAAAATCGGGCGTGGTGGTACAAAAGATAATAAGCTCTATTTCTGTCGCATCTATTCCTCTTTTTTTAAGCAAGCCGTTAACAGCGTGCACGGCCATATCTGAAGTGCCCAATCCCTTACCTTTTAAAATTCTTCTTTCTTTAATACCAGTTCTGGAAGTTATCCAATCGTCAGAGGTATCTACCATGGTTTCTAATTCTGCGTTGGTAAGCACATAATCGGGAACATAGCCGTTTACTGCAGTGATAGCTGCGTGAATTTTACTCATTTTTAATTATTTAAACGCAACTGTTATTTTATCTATCAATTTAGTGTAAATCATATCTCTAGATTGAAAGATCATATTTTTTATAGCGGTTGGGCTAGATATTCCGTGTCCGATAATTACAGGCGCGTTTACGCCCAAAATCGGACTTCCGCCGTATTGCTCGTAGTTAAATCTATCGAAAAATTCGTCTTTAAGGCCTTTTTTTAACGTGAGGACGTAAAATGATTCGGCCATTTTTAGCATGATGTTCCCTGTAAAACCATCGCAAACAATTACATCTGCAGCATCGTTAAACAAATCTCTGCCTTCTACATTGCCTATAAAGTTAAAGGTACTGTTTTTCATTAAAGGAAAAGCGGCCATACTTAATAAATTTCCTTTTTCGTCTTCCTCGCCAATGTTTATGAGCCCAACTTTTGGATTTTCGACGTGCATCATGTGTGTGGCGTAAATACTGCCCAGTATGCCGAACTGTGGCAAATACTCTGGTTTGCAATCGGCATTTGCGCCAGAATCTAACATAATGCCGGTGCCGCCCTTTAGTTTAGGCAGAACCGTGGGCAAACAAGGTCTAAAAATACCAGGAATAGCTTTTACGCTGTACAATGCGCCAACTAGCATGGCGCCAGAGTTGCCTGCGCTGGCAAAAGTATCTAGCTTCCCCTCTTTAAGCAGGCTAAAGCCAATAGCTATACTAGAATTGGGTTTCTGTATTATGGCTTTGGTAGGATGTTCGCCCATACCAATAACTTCTTCAGTATGTACAAACTCAAAATGATCAGCATTGAAACCCTCTTCTACTAAGATTGGTTTAATGTGATCCGTATTACCAATAAGCACTAAATGCTCATCAGTTTTTAAATGTTTATGGGCAGCAATGGCTCCCAAAACAATTGCTTTGGGAGCGTGATCTCCGCCCATAATGTCAAGGCCTATTCTCATAGAAAAAAAATATGTATGTATTTAAGTTAGGCGCTACCTAGTGTTATAACGGACTAAGGTATGACTAAAGAAGTCGAAAACACAAACAATTTTTTAAGAAAATTACCCTATTTGAGTATTTTCAATTACAAGTTTACCGTTGTAATATAGGTTTCCATCAACGTTATAAGCGCGGTGAGGAACATGTATAGCACCTGTAGCCGAGCAAGTTGACAAAGAAGGCAATTCTGCTTTATAGTGTGTTCTTCTTTTATTTTTTCTTTGTTTCGAAATTTTCCGTTTTGGATGTGCCATTTTATATTTTAATTATTTTTTAACTTATTAAGTGCCTCCCAACGTGGATCGGCCGTTTTTTCTTCGTTTTTTTGGTTCGCGATGCTCAGTTGTTCCAATCGAGTAATCATTTCCTCATCACAACTAATTCCTGCTTGCTCACAATGCTTAATAAAAGGCACGTTAACATTTATCATTTCATAAAGCGGCTTAGATATGTCTATCTCAGCTTCTTTACGATTCAGACTGATAATTTCTTCGTCATCGCTTTCTAGCTCATCGCCGGCAAACTTTACTATTTGCCTTTCGTTAATGCTTAGAGGCAACGGAAAGTTGCTTAAACATTTATCACAAATTAAATTTACCGTACCAACAATCTTAAAATTTAACAGCAACATGGTTTCTTGTTTCTCTAATTCCACGTTTACTTTTAAATCTCCACTTTTTATCAACGAATAATCAAATGCGTCAAAAAATGAGTTATCAATTTGATAATCAAAATGATGGACTCCAAGTTTTAGGCCGGTAAAAGGGATTGAAAATTGTTTTAACGGGTTCAAAGTACTTCAAATTTTAGCCTGCAAATGTATGGATAAATTTATGAGATTAAAAATGTTTTTAAAAATACGCATACAGCCTCATTCTAGTTTTTGGCTATAGATAAGCAATTCAAAACAAATTTATGGCGATGATGTATTTTTGCCCATGTACGGCTAAGCCGCAAGCTTACCTCAAAAATACATATTCTAACTTTCTTTGCTAAAAAAGCTGCAAAATGAGCATCTTTATCAATTATGATGAGCACTTTTTCAACCTCAACCATTTTTTTTCTTTTAGGATGTTTTCTTTTAGGCGGTTTATATGCCTGGCTGCTCTACACAAGCAAGAGCGGTTTAAAAAGAAAACATAACATTGGTTTCGCTGCGCTTAGAACTTTGTTGGTTGCCATTATTGCTTTTTTGCTAGTTGCGCCCTTGTTAAAGTTTACACAATATACTTTGCAAAAGCCGGTCATTATTATTGGTCAAGACAATTCAACATCTATTAAACAGGTGGAGCCAAATGGCTTTGATCAGCAGGCTTACCAACGCAATTTTAAAGAATTGCAGAAAAAACTCTCTGAAAAATTTGATGTGCAGACCTACCATTTTGGAGCGCAAATAGGAAAGGGTTTGGATTTTTCTTACAAGGCTAAGTTGACTGACGCAGATGCTTTTTTAAAAAAGATAAAAGAAGAATATATAAACAGAAATGTAGGTGCGGTTATTTTAGCAACTGATGGGATATTTAATAAAGGGGCAAACCCGCTTTATGGCTTACAAGGCTTAAAGTCGCCGGTTTATACCATTGCCCTAGGCGATACGATACCGAAGCGCGATGCGGTTATTACAAGCTTAAATTACAGCAATATCGTGTACCTTAACGATAGTTTTACAGCAGAAGTGCAGGTTAAGGTTTTTGATGGTGATGGAGAAACAGCACAGCTAAGTCTCGTGTACAATGGTAAGGTTGTCCAGAAGCAAAGTGTAGCCGTTAAAGGAAAAGCATTCGTAAAAACCATCCCTATAAAAGTAAAAGCAGATAGGGTAGGGTTGCAAAAATTTACAATAGAAATTGCGCCGTTAAAGAACGAGATAACCACCAAGAACAATTCGCAAACTTTTTATGTGGAGGTAATCGATGGTTCGCAAAAGGTATTGCTAGCGGCTGCGGCTCCTCATCCAGATCTGGCGGTGCTTAAAGAGGCGATTTCTAGCAACAAGCATTTCGAAGTTACATTGGCCTTGGCAGATAAATTAAACAACATAAAACTCCAAGGTTTTGATGTGATTATTCTTTATCAATTGCCAGACGCTAGCAATTTATACACCACTTTTATAAGTAATTTGCAGGCCATTAGAAAGCCACTGTGGTTTATTTTAGGAGGACAGACCAACCTGGCTGGATTTAATCAGATGCAAAATGCAGTGAGCTTAAACTTAGCAAATGGAGGTTTACAAGAGATTTATCCTGTAAAGGGACAAAATTTTACCAACTTTAGTTTAGCACAAAGTGATGAGAAAGTAATTAGCGGTTTAGATCCCCTGCTTAGTCCTTTTGGAAGGTTAAATGTATCAGCAAACACTACCGCGGTTTTAGATCAGCGCATTGGCAAAATAGACACCAAATTGCCACTGCTATTCTTTGCCAATGAAAATGACCAGAAACTCGGCTTTTTATTGGGCGAGGGGCTTTGGCGCTGGAAACTGAATGAAGCACAAAGTGTAGATAGCACCGGATTTGTTAAAGATTTAATTTCTAAAACCATTCAGTACCTCGCCGTTAAGGACGATAAACGACGGTTTAGGATAGTGCCCTCAAAACCTAATTACGAAGAAAGTGAAGAGGTGTATTTAAACGCAACGCTATACAACAAAAGCTATCAGCCCATAAACGAGCCCGAAGTAAATCTTGTTTTAAAAAACCAACAAGGTAAAAACTTTAATTATGTATTCTCTAAATCAGCGCTTGGTTACCAACTAAACATAGGTAATTTGCCGCCAGGTAGCTATTCTTTTACTGGGAACACTCTACTTGGTAAGGAGAAATTATTGGCAATTGGTGGCTTTTACGTTACGCCCTTATTGGCAGAGTACAGGCAAACCACTGCAGATCATCGATTGCTAAACGCCATGGCACAGCAAAGCGGAGGCAAAATGTTTATGCCAAAAAATCTACTTCAAATTGTAAACGAAGTATCTAAAAACGACAACATCAAAACTGTTAGTTACGAAGATAGGCGGTATGTTGAGCTTATAAACGTAAAATGGCTACTCGCTTTGATTTTGGCGCTGCTAAGTACCGAGTGGTTTTTAAGAAAACGAAACGGAGAAGTGTAAAAGGGTTTACGATTTTAGATTTACGATTAGCGAAAAACGACCAACGACCAACGAAAAACGACTTTGATGAAGAAAAGAAGCAGCGGCTTTTCGGCCAAATGGAAAATTGCACTGGCAGGGCTACTGATTGTTTTCCTTTCGCCTTTTTATTATGGTTACGTATTAAAAGGCTTTGTGAGTACTTGGGGATGGGTTAAAGACTTGAGTCAAGATTCAAATTATCCAATCTACAAGAGTTTTAAAATCAAAATTCCAAAAAAGTATAAGGTTCATGGTATCGATGTTTCCTATTATCAAGGCAAAATAAATTGGCAAAAGGTTAAAAGGATGAAGGAAGACGAAGTGAGCGTTCGTTTTGCTTTTGTTAAAGCAACTGACGGCTTACTAAAGGTAGATCCCTATTTTAAAAGGAACTGGCGCGAAACCCCGAAAGCAGGAATAATACGAGGGGCCTATCATTTCTTTAGGCCAAGATATGATGGAAAAGCACAGGCACAATTTTTCTTGCAAGTAGCAAATGTAGAGAAAGGAGATTTGCCGCCAGTAGTAGATGTAGAGGGCTTAGATGGTGTTTCTCCGCTAGAAATGCGAGCTGAACTCGCTGACTACCTAAATTATATAGAAATAAAAACGAAAGTTAGGCCCATAATTTATAGTGGGCTAAAGTTTTATGAAGATTATCTGCGCGGAAATTTTGACGATTACCTACTGTGGGTAGCACATTACCATCAGCCCAAATTAAGAATTGATAAAAGCCGATGGAGCTTTTGGCAACATTCTGATAGAGCTAGAATTAACGGAATTGGCCATGTGGTAGATTTTAATGCTTTTAACGGCGACAGTACAGATTTTGAAAAAATATTAGTGAAATAGCTAGAGGTTTCTTACATTTATCTTATATCTATTATATCTAAATTTTATGCTCGCAATAAAAAATCTTTGGTTTACGCTTAAATCTTTGTTCACATATCCCGAACGCACCTTTCCTTACATTGTAGATCGCGTTGGCGATAGCCATAAAAATTTACTCATAGCCACAGCTATCTTCGCTCGATGGTTAATTATGTTGTTTTTTACCAAGCACGATACTATGCTGGGCTTTCTATTTGGATCATTGTTTTTGCTACCGATAGGTTATTTTATTGCGCTTTACATGTTTAAACTTGGAGCCTCTATTTTGGTGCTTGTAATAGAAAAATTTCGAGGTACTATGGATGAGTTTACCGCAGAGCTCATAT
Organism: Pedobacter sp. UYP30; assembly: GCF_040547165.1. Lineage (NCBI taxonomy): Bacteria > Pseudomonadati > Bacteroidota > Sphingobacteriia > Sphingobacteriales > Sphingobacteriaceae > Pedobacter > Pedobacter sp. UYP30. Next base: position 27,402 of record NZ_JBEPPD010000021.1, read on the forward strand.
TAATCTATACTTTTTTGCCTATCGCAATTTGTTCTTCACTTTTATCTGTAATCTTATTCTTGGTTCCTTTTGCCGAAATGGCTATTATAATAGGGTCCAAAATTTTTCAGTTCTATTTATTGTTTCTCGGGTTGAGTATTTTTGCGAATCTGAGTCGGAAAAAAACAATTTGGGCCAGTATAACTTTTATAATTCTGCCGTATCTTATATCTGGGTTGATTGTTATAATCATGGCTAAATTTTCGCATTAAAAAAAGCCAATTATTTAAAATTTATAGGTTGAGGTTTGTGGCGTTGCTAATGAAACCTGTGTTGACTGCACGGCAGTAACTTGTTAAACCCGACTGGAACGGCATCCTTTTACCTGAGATGGATTTTAGGCGATGGGGGTAAAAGATACAGTGGAATGCGGGGCAGGATTTTCTAAATCCGTAGAGTGTCTCGTTTTCAAAAAAATGAAAGAAAATAACACAATTTTTGGTTTAAAGAGTTGACCCTAAACCCTAAACCCTAAACCCTAAACCCTAAACCCTAAACCCTAAACCTATTTCTTCTCTTCCCTAATAATCACAAAAACATCTTCATTGTCTTTTTTCATGAAGTATTTTTCTCGGGCAAATTTCTCGGCCATGTTTAAGTTTGTGCTCAGTTCGGTCAAATCGGTTTTAACCTGCGCGGTTTCTTTCTCGTAATACTCCTTTTCGTTTTGCAATTTATTGGCTTCGGTGCGGTATTCATATTGCGACATCATGTCGTTCTTATCGAAAAACATAATCCAGAAAAAGAACGCCAACGTTGCCAAAAAATATTTATTCCGAAAAAGATCTATCAACCGGTGCATTTATGGGGGTATTTAAATGTTCTTACAAATATATCATTTTATCGTTAACAAATTAATGGATTTGGTGCGTACACCAAAGGCCTAACTTTTTGGAATGCCAGCGAGTTTGATTTTTAAACCCTGTTTTTTGCGCTATGTGAGTAAAAAGCATTAACGTCAGGCTCGACCTTAACCCAACTTGTGGAAAAAAAAGTAATCCATTTGCAACATTTTGGTCTTTGGTTTGTTAACTTGCATAGAAAGGCGCTAACGGTTAGCGCCGTACACTTAAATTATTATGTAATGGCTTTCAAAGCAAGATTGACCCTAATGGGCAAAGAGCACGATGTGCTAAACTGTTCTTATTCACTTAACCGCGATGTCGATTCAAAGGGACGGCCATCTTCTGGCGTTTATGGTGGTACCATAGATGTGGAGATAGAGTCTACCGAAGACACGTCTGTGGTTGAGGCAATGGTGAACAACCAATTCAAACCTTTGAGCGGAAGTCTTTTGATCAAGAAATCAGAAGAAGATGCAAAGATGAAGGAAGTGAGTTTCGAGGACGGTTACATCGTGAAGTACGCCGAGGGGCTGAACATTTTGGGCGATACGCCCATGAGCCTAAAATTTGTAATTTCTGCACGCAAACTGAAAGTAGGCAGTGCAGAACATGTAAACGATTGGCCAACTGGGAAGTAAGCTGTCGTAAAAAAAACAAGTGCGTGCAGAAAATCTGTGCGGAAAAATCATTCACATTTAAAACATTAAAAGCATGGCTTTCAAAGCGAGGATCACTATCGGATCAAAAGAATTTGACGTATTACAGTGCAGTTTCTCCCTTAGCAGGGATGTAGATGCCAAGGGTCGCCCGTCATCCGGCGTTTATGGCGGTACCATCCAGGTAGAGGTAGAATCTACAGAAGATACTTCTGTGATAGAATCTATGGTAAACAACCAGTACAAGCCCCTAGCTGGGCAGATCACCTTCAAAAAATCAGAAGAGGATGCAAAAATGAAGGAACTGTCTTTTGAGGACGGTTACCTGATCCAATACAATGAGGGAATCTCTATTTTGGGCGATAACCCGATGTCATTGAGTTTTGTCATCTCGGCACGCAAGCTAAAGATCGGCAACGCCGAGCACGAGAACGACTGGCCAAAGGCATAGAGCGCATATAGGTTAAAAAACCTTATGTAACTCGAACGGAGGAGATAAGCACTTATCCTCTCCGTTTTTTTGTTTTATCCATGAACTTATGCCAAAGAAGAGAAAACTTATAAAAAAGACTGCGCCAACGGTAAAGAAGAAACAATCCAGCATCCCTACGGCAACCGAATACATCGATTTGTTCAACACCTGCGTGATTAATAAAGAAAAGGTGGCCGAGGTAGACAAGGTAATCGACGAGAATGTTGTAGTTAATCGCAACCGTTACCAAGATGTTTCCAATCTTGTGTCTGGAAACAACGCACAGACCAGCTCTCCGTTGTTCCAATCGGCGTACGTGCCGTTTTATGATCGCCTTAGTATGCCAAAGTCGACTGGATTTATAAGCCCCTCAGCATTTAAAAGTCCTGCGGATAGGGTATTGAGTCAGTTTTTGCCCTCAACGTTCTCGACGCCTTTCTCTAAGAACAATCTTTTTGACACCGATGTTTTCGGCATTAATGCGATGTTGCTTGGGTTAGAGATTCCATGGTATTTTATTGCCTGCATCCACTATTTGGAATGCTCGTTCAGTTTCAAGAAGCACTTGCACAACGGCGATCCACTTTCGGGCTATACCGTACATGTGCCTGCGCACCGTCCAAAAGTTGGCCAAGGGCCGCCTTTTACTTTTGAGGAGAGTGCGGTAGATGCATTAAAATTGATGAAATACGATACGGTGACGAATTGGAGTCTGTCTTTTATCCTACAGAAACTGGAAGGATACAACGGATTTGGCTACAGCAAAAGGGGAGTGAATAGTCCATATCTCTGGAGCTATTCTAACAATTATGTAAAAGGCAAATACGTTAAGGATGGTGTTTACGATGCCAATGCAGTATCGAAACAATTGGGTGCAGCAGTTATTTTAAAACGGATGGAAGAACGTGCGTTGATTAGCATTCCTAGAATATAGCCTAATGAAAAGCATAGTTTATACGTTTTTGTTCCTATCGGGATTGTTGTTCCAATTAAGCTGTGGAACAGCGCCTGCTCAAACGGAATCAAGAACAAAAATTGTAAAGACAACCGATAGTAGCAAAAATAAATCGGCCGCGCCAGTAAATAAAATTAGCGACCTTCTGCTTTTCAAACAAGCGTTTGCAAAGTTTAAACAAGCGATTAAAGAAAAGAATAAACAAAAGATAATGGACTGCTTCAATTTCCCATTACAGACCGCACCACAATGGAGCGAGGAAGAGTTAAAAGCGATGCCAAATGCAGTTAGAGGCCAATCTATGCAAGAAAAGGAATTTGCTAGTTACTATAAAGATGTGTTTACACCCGAGGTGATGAAATTGATAATAAATAGCACAGATAGCGAGGCAGGCAAGATAGACCCAACTACAAACGACCCCTATTATAGCTCGCTCTATACGCAGGCAGATAAAGGCAGCAGTTTGTATGAGATACAGAAACAATATCCGCAAGACAACGGACAGGAAACCTCTTTCGGTTTTGTGTTTGGGAAGATAAGCGACAAATATAAGATAGTTAGTTATTACAGGCCATGGCCACTCAAATAATAAACAGATGGAAAGCAAGATAAAAGTAGAGATCTACATAGACGGCACAGAGATTCCCCACTTCTCTAATTTTACGCTAGAGCAGAAATTTAACCAGCACCATACCTTTGCGCTCAGGATCAACCACGACCAGATAGAGGACGAAAAAGGACTCTCGATAGAAAATTCCAAGGATTTTATCGGCAGAAACCTCAGCATACAATGGGGACTGGCTACAGGAGAAGAAAACCGCTTTATGGGCAAAATTACCAAGGTAGAGATTTCGCAAAGCCATGGTTTCCAGGGCGACATCCTCATCAGTGGTTTCAGTCCGGGGATATTGTTAGATAGAGGACCAGACTTGGGCTCGTACCTAGACAAAACGTTAAAAAATATTCTTGAACTTGCCACCAAAGATGCGCCCAGCAACGATCTGCATTTTAACATCAAGCCAACCTTTACAGAACCGATAGATTACATGATCCAATACCGTGAGAGCGATTTTGATTTCATCAATCGACTAAGTGCAGAATACCACGAATGGTTCTATTACGATGGCGAAAACCTAAACTTTGGCAAGCCAGATAATTTGGAAGAGGTAAAACTAATTTACGGAAGAGATCTGCACAGCCTGCAATATGGCCTAACGGTTGCACCGCTCAACTATCAAAAATTTGCCTACCATTCAGAACAAGACCAGGTGCTCAGCGCTGACCCCGAAAAAAGCAATTCAAGTTCGCCAGATGTATCGCACGCCATAAAGTCGTCTAATATGATGTTCAGCAAGCGCTTTACTGAACCTCTGAGCGTTAGGGTAAACACACAAAAGGAGATCAACACCTTTGTAAACGATGAGCAGAAGGCATTGGTATCAGAACTCGTGCACCTTATGGGCAATGGCGACAACCCATCGGTTGGCATTGGCAAGATAGTTAAAATCAGTACCAGCGTAAAGAATGTGGCTGTGCCCGGTGGCAGTGAAATAAATGGCATTGCAGGCAAGGTTGGCGGCTTTATGCTGCAAGATTTCGGTAAGTTCTTGGTTACGGCCGTTTACCACCAACTAGATGGCGTTGGGCATTACCAAAACACCTTTGAGGGTGTTGCAGCAGAAACAGAAAAACTCCCGGTTAACGGTGCAGAAAAACCTTATGCCGATATGCAATTGGCCACGGTAATGGACAATAACGACCCGAAGAAACAAGGCCGCATAAAGGTACAGTTCAAGTGGGCCTGTACAGCAAACGACCACACAGAATGGTTGAGGGTAATGAGCCCAAATGCAGGACATGGCGATACTGGAAAAAACCGTGGTTTCTTGGTGGTTCCCGAAAAAGGCGATCAAGTAATCGTAGCTTTCGAAGAAGGAAACATTGCCCGCCCGGTGGTTATGGGAAGTGTGTACCACAGTAATAACGTAGAAAGTGGCTTTACCGACAGCAACATTAAAGGGATGAGCTCCAGAAAAGGGAGCGCCTTGACCTTTGACGACCTGAACCACGCCCTGAACATGGGGACGAACGCAGCCAATTTTGTAAACATAAAGAACGGGCCGGGGCTGATGACCGCGCAGGCCGCAAGTAAGATCGTTATCCACAGTGGAGAGAGCACCATCACCATGGATAAGGAAGGAAACATTGCCATTACAGGAAAGAACATCAGTATCAACGGACAGACCAGCATAGATATTCAATCGCCGAAGATTACCATTGGTAATTTGGCACCGGCTGAGGGCGCAACGCCCGAACAAACGGCAGGTGCAACCAACACGGTAGATGTTAAGGGAAAAGTTATAGTAATAGAAGGCAAAGAAAGCGTCGAGAACACCGCACCACAAGTAGATCTTGGCAAAGACGGAGATGGCCTTACCAACATGAAGGGCAAGACCGTAAATGTTAATGGCATCGATGAAATCAACTTAAATTCCACCATCATTAATTCCAATTAGGTATGGGTTGGGTAAACAGCTTTCTGGGAATAGGTAGAACCGATGCAGAAGTGGAAGAAGAAGCCTTTCCTCCTGTTATCGGTAGGGATAGACAAACGTTTAGCTTCGACTACACGCACAAGCACTGGGTTGCCGAACGCGAGGTAAAACACCATATTATTGGAGACATAGCCATTGGCGTACAGCGGGAAAACTCGGGAACACAAAAGTGGAGCATTTTGATGAATAACGTTAAATGCGATTGGGCACTGAACTGTCTGCCCGAGACCTACCTGTTCTTCAACTGTATAAAAAGGATAGAGATCTACATTGATAGCGAAGGCAAACTGCTCGACACGCTCTATCCGATCAGCCAATCGGCATTTCTGAAAGAAAAGAAAAGAGCGGTTTCGGAGCATGTGGAAGATAGTGGGCAGAGAAGTAACCTCAAACGGTTTTTCGAACGAAACCTGATGAAAGATGAGTTTCTACAGGCCATCATCCCATACAACCCCATTGTAAAAACCTTATTAAATGCGCTCTCGGCGACAAAATTACACGACAATAATCCAGACTTAAATCAAATACCGGAACCCTATCACATTCCTGGCTACTTTGGCAACAAGGCGATATTGCCCATCAAGGCATGTTGGTTATATAAGCCCGCAAACGAAAACATACCAAACCTAAACTGGATGCGCTTTGGGGGATTGGACGAGGAACTGTACAAAAAACAGGAACTTCAAAGCTTTATAAATACACTGAACGGACATTTTGAAAGTGATACAAATCTGAGCCTCGAGTTTTCGGAAAGATATGAGTTCAATCCAAGTCCAAGGCTTAGCGTGGCAAACCTTACCTATGCAGAAAGTTACTTAGAGACAATTATTGCTCGGGGATGGTACAAGGAAGAGGCAGTTATTCTACAGGCACATAAAAAGGAGGTTGTAGATGGCCAAAGATGATCTATTTGCCTTTAACGGAGTAATATTAAAATGCGATAAGGGCGCAATTGTTCTGCCCCTAATAGCTACGCCCAAAAAACACAACATCAGCAGATTGCCTATTGCCACGGTAACAGACAATATTCCCATCGTAAACATACCGAGTTTTGGGGTGTGCTCCATTACCGGCAGTGCCTGTGTGCCTGTTGCCCCCGAATGGATAAAAGCGCACGATGGCGCACAAAAGGTATTGGGGAAAGCACCACTGTTATTAACTTCTTACTGCAAGTGCCAGGCGGGTGGCACGATAGAGGTTTTTTCTGATACAGAAAAGGCAAATGACGCACTGGAAAAGGATAAAGGAGACCGGGTAGATGGTATACCTTGGCTGGACGGAATGCTGGGCACCGCATTAACCTCGCCAATCGGCCCCATATTAGATATGTTTACCGATGGAGGCCATGATGTGACCGAGGGCATCGGCCGGGGGTTTAGAAAAGGGCTCAAAGGCACCTGGAACGGACTGGTGCAAATGGTGAGTCACCCGCGGGACACCGCGAAAGGGCTAACGAAAATGGCGGGGATAGCCGTGATCGGATACGGGGGATCGGGAATGGTACCGGCCTCTGTCAAACTACAACAGTTCGACGCAACATTCGGCACTACCTTGGCCCCTACCCATGAAGCCATTGGCGATGCGATAGCAGATGGCTGGGACAAAAAGGTGGTCCATGGTACCACCGAAGAGCGCAGCGAGGTTACAGGGCAGGTAATTGAAGGCGTACTGGAAGCCGTTGTGGGCACCAAGGGTGCAGGTGCAGCGGTAAAAGGTGTAACCTCGGCAGGTAAATTTGTGCTCGGCGCAGAACGGGTTGCGGTAATGACCGAGGCAATTGCTAAATTGCAGAAGGCCATGAAGCTGGAGGCTTTGGCGGGGAAGATCAAGGGGATATTTAAGGTGGGGGTTAGACGGCTGACCCCTTCTAGTTTCGGGATAAGAATGCTTGCTGATAATCCTGAATTATTAAAAATATGGAATGATACCTTGCGAAAACTAAGTTCCTCCAGTCGGACTAATGTTTTCAAAGCATATTTAAAAAATATTGAAAATGGAGTTCCAATGACAAACTTAGAACTACAAAGAACATTTAAATATGTTAGGGAGACCTTTAAGAAGAATGCTGAAAGTGCCGGGCATGTCATAGATGGGGAGGTTCATCATTGGAATTATAGTAAAAGCACCTATCCTGAACAAATAACGAACCCTAAAAACTTGACAGAACCAATAGATCGAGCCACTCACACCAACGTACATCAGCAGACTACATCAAATCCCTCAAAACCTTGGGAAGGCCCTATTAACCCTGAGCATGAAATACCAATAAATAGCTCTCCTTTAGATTAAATTGGTTATCTTTATAACAATAAAAATATGCAAAAATTAACTGCTATATACAACGAACTTGGGGTGGAGAAAACCCTAATTGATCTATCAAATCAAAAGATAGAAATACCTTATTTAGATACCTATAATAATCCTGATCAATACTGGTATCCTCATCCACCAGTTTTAATTCCATTATTTATCGGTCATGGAGCCTCATACAAAGGCATATTGTGTCATTTTTTTTCGCCTAGAAAAAGATCTTATATAGAGTATGAATTAGAGTGGGGTTTCATGCTCGAATTTGCTAGGAATGTTGATCAGATTTATGCTCAAATGGTTTTGGATATGGATATGGTTGCAGAAGGTTTGGATGATAAAATATTAAAGTTTTGTGATGATGTTAAGTTTAAAGAATCAGGTGAGGTAGATATTTTTGCTGATAAATATGGAAATGTAATAAGTGATTACAATAAATTGATTCATTTGGTTGAAAATACGCCCCTCACGTATCTAGAAGATATTACTTCTTATACAGGCAATTATCCTTCGTCAGAAACTGTGTTAAATGAAAAGCAAGTGTATAATGCCTGCTCATTTGAGATAACAAATATTAATTTTTTGAGAAATATCCCCAATTTGCCCAGATGGTTGATAACGGGCAACCCTCAAAAAGATTTATTTGATGAGTTAATCAATAATGACGATTTAAAAGGAGCTTGGCTAACACTCAATAGTACTGGGTGGCTATTGAAAGACGTTGCAAAAGGTTTGGAAAAATTGAAATCGAAAACCGATGACAATCTATTTCATTTAGTTGCAGATAACTGGATTATTGGTTGGCAGAATTCGAGTTTTCCGGAAGGTTCATATTAACCGCTAAAGGAAAATCACAACCAATAAATTTAAAAGCACAAGCATTAGTTTGTGCTTTTTTGTTTTGCCCTAAATCCTAACCTGGGCGCAGAAGGCGTTCGGAAAAAAATTACCCCAACCCACAGAGCCACTGGCGACCCGATAGCAGATGGATGGGACAAAAAGGTGGTACACGGCACTACCGGGGAGCGCAGCGAGGTTGTTGGGCAGGTAATTGAAGGCATACTGGAAGCCGTTGTGGGCACCAAGGGAGCAGGCATGGTCGTAAAAGATGTAACCTCGGCAGGTAAATTTGTGCTCGGCGCAGAACGGATTGCGGTAACGACCGAAGCAATCGCTAAATTGCAAAAGGCCATGAAGCTGGAAGCCCTGGCTGGGAAAGTGGCAGGGATATTTAAGCTTGGGAGAACTAAAGATTGGCAAACCTCAGTGGCTTCGAGACCTAGAGAGAGGTAATCAATTTAATAGGGAAAGAGCACCCTTTTATGACTACAACGAAGTTTACGTGAAAAAGCCCGATGGACCAGGGTATTATCGTCTAGACTCTTATAAACCTGGGGAAGAAATAGTCTCGAGGAAATATACCCAGCTATCAGAAATACAAGAAAGTACCGCAAAAAACTATATAAACGAAATAGATAAGAAATATCCCGAGGGTGCAGACATTGCAAATGTCCCGTCGAATACCACCGGCGGAAACTCTGGGATTTTTGAGAGTGGTAATACTCTTAAAGGAAAAAAAGTTTTGGAAATCCCTGTTCAAAATAAGCCTGTTCCCAAATCCGTAATTAATTCAGCAAATGACGCGGGTGTCACAATTAGAGATGTAAATGGAAGGATTTATAAATAAAATAATATCTTTGAACTATGAAGATTACATATACCAAAGGTTGGTTTAGAGATCAAAAACGAATACTCAAAGAGTACTCAATAGAGGATGCAAAATTGTATTTTTTAAATAGAAACCCATTTGCAATACTTATTGAAAAAAGTGGAAAAGAATATTGTTTTGTGAACATTAATAATAAATTTCTATATGTTGGATTTTTAGATGATTTAAAAAGAGAATATTTGGGATATGAATTTTCAGAGGTGGAAAGCGGTAAAGTATTTTTAAAAGAAGTACAATTTTGGGAATATGATGGAGATTCAGATACCAAAATTACATCAACTCGCTATCGGTTTACCCCTGATGGTCAGTTCGGAATTGAAAAGAGAGATAACCTTAAACAAGAGGTGGAGCGGTTAACCGCCAAAAATAAGCTTGATGTTTCTGCACTGTATGAAAATTATCCTCAATTTGGCCATTATAATGAAATTATAAAGAAAGAGCGAGAACTTCCCATAGCCTCGGCAGAATTCTGATAAGTTAAATATAGAATTTTAGAACATTTACTTTGTTTAAAAGCCTTCTTTCCGAGGGCTTTTGTGTTTTTCACTTTATCGTAATCAAAGACGTTGGCCGAGGATTTAGAAAAGGCCTGAAAGGCACTTGGAACGGACTAAAAGCACATGGCCACCCATCTTGGGGACACTGTAACCGGCCTTACAAAAATGGCGGGGATAGTAGTGGTTGGCTATGGCGGGCCAACACCGCTTTTGTTATTGGCATCTCCCGATGAAAGGTTGAAGGCTTTCGACAAAACTTTCGGAACCACCTTAGCTCCAACCCATGAGGCCATCGGTGATGCGATAGAAGATGGATGGGACAAGAAAGTGGTACATGGTACGACCGAAGAGCGCAGCGAGGTTGTTGGGCAGGTATACGAAGGCGTGCTGGAAGTTGCCTTTGGCACCAAGGGTACTTCTATGGTAGTCAAAGGAATAGGCACTGCAAGTAAATTTGCGCTCGGCGCAGAACGTTTTGCGGTAATGACCGAGGCAATTGCTAACTTGCAGAAGGCCATGAAGCTGGAAGCTTTGGCGGGGAAGATCAAGGGGATATTTAAGGTTGGCCTAAGACGAATAGGGTTACAAGAAAAATTTATAGATGATGTGACCAAAAAAGCAGCTGAGCTAATTAAAAAAGCGGATGAAGGTATTTTTGGATTTAGTAAAAGAAAAAATGGCCCTTGCTTATCAGGAGTGTACGATCCAAAAACTAATAAAACGTTCTTCGGTCAGAATTTTGAGAAGAATATTAAAGGAAACAAAGAATATGCTGAGTTTGTAGAAAATGCGCATCCGATTATTAAAAATAGAATCAGAGCGCAGCAAAAACTGATTGATGAAGGAAAAGTTTCAGCTGATGTGGATAGAAGAGCGGGCGCTCACTCAGAAGTAAGAGCTTTAGATGATGCAATAAAAAATAGAGAAATATCAACTGGCAAGCCGGTAACGGAGTCAGATATGGGTAGTTTTGACTTACATAACAGGCATCTTCCGAGTAACACTCCTTTTAACAGATGCCCTAATTGTTCTAACATAACTGAGGGGACAAACGTGGTAGGTGGTCACAAATAAATAAATAATACAATGAAGCTAATAAATACTTTATTCTCTAAAGGTGACATCAGTAATGGTGAAACAATTTATTTTGTCGATAAGCAAATGAATAACCCGTTTAACGGGATAGCATATGAAGAGTATGCGGATTTAATAAACTCAGTTTTTGACGTCAAGAATGGTAAGAAAGATGGAATTGAAAAGCTATTTCATGAGAATAGCAAGGTGTTGCAACAGATAACTGAATACAGAAAAAATTTACAATTCGGAGTGTCTAAAGAATATGATGAACATGGAAAGGAAAATTCCGTAAGTATTATATGGAATAATGAATATCTTAAAATATTAACACTATCCAATGGATCTATAGTTGATAGAGAGGACAATTTTGATCTTCGCAGTATTGAATACCCTTCGTACATTCTGGAATTATTAAATCTAGACGATAAAGCATTGATAGTGTATCCAATTTAGTTACAATGAAGCTAGCCGTCGATGTTTATTATTATAATACTAAAGCAAAAGTTTGCGGTATTATTTTTAAAGATTGGGAACAACAAGACATTGAAAAAATTATTTCATTAACATTAAGCAATGATAATGAGTATATATCGGGAGAATTTTTTAAAAGAGAATTACCATGTATTCTCAAACTTTTAGAGAAAGTAGATATTCAAAAAATTGACACTATTATAATTGATGGTTATGTATATCTAAATGATCAGAAAAAGCTAGGGTTGGGTGGCTATTTGTATCATTCATTGGAAGAGAAAATCCCGATAATTGGAGTGGCAAAATCGTCTTTTTTTCAGAATGACCAAAATGTGGTTAAGGTTTTGAGAAGTAATAGCAAAAAGCCCTTATATATTACTGCAATAGGAATTGACAAGGATGTTGCTGCAAATTATGTTGAATCTATGTTTGGATTATATAGGTTTCCCGAGTTATTGAGAAAGCTGGATCAGGAGACAAAAAATTTATTCTCTTGATTTATTGATAAGTCTTTTTAGCTGTTTAATTTTATTGTTCCTATGGAGATACTGGGTCGGTAAACCGTTCGAAACACTTTAAATCTACCCGATTATCAGCCAAAAAACGGGCTGATACGTTTGGAAATCAACTAATTGCCAAACAAAGTGATTCCATTTCAACAAGATGAACTGGTTATAAGATGCAAGGCCAAATTGGCAAAAGATAACCCGAGCATAAAATTTGGGTTGGTCATTGTCCCTCCCACTAACGGCAGTGGCTGGAGTTTACTGGATAGTTAGATTCAATCATTAATTATATTTAAAAAAGCACAGACAATTAGTTTGTGCTTTTTTGTTTTGTGCAAACTGCCATTGGCGATGCGATAGCCGATGGATGGGACAAAAAGGTGGTACACGGTACCACGGAAGAGCGCAGCGAGGTTGCAGGGCAGGTAATTGAAGGGGTTTTAGAAGCCGCCGTAGGCACAAAGGGTGCAGGTGCAGTGGTAAAAGGTGTAACCTCGGCAGGTAAATTTGCGCTCGGCGCAGAACGGATTGCGGCAATTACCGAGGCAATTGCTAAATTGCAAAAGGCCATGAAGCTGGAAAAACTCTTGGGGAAGATCAAGGGGATTTTTAAGGTGGGGAGGAAAGAATCTTTGGTGAATATCGGTTTATTTAAACGTTACATCAAAAGTATTGAAGAATTTACCGGAAGAAAATTAAATCCAAAACAAATTGAAGAAATTAAAAAAGCATTGAGGGCCAATAAATATGAGAAACTTACCCCTGAAGAAAATCTGCTAAAGCGTAAAGAATTCAACAATAAAAAGAAAGGTTTAATTAAGGAGTGGGAAAAGCAGACTGGACAAGAATGGCCGAAATACGATGAGGTAATTCTCGATAAAAATGGCAAACCTTATAGGAATGTCGGCGACCAATATGATGCTCATCACGTAATGAAAACAATTATGGCGGAAACGACGAATGGTGGAATATACATCCCGCAAAATCACCAGGTGAACATCAGGGTGGAATTCATGGCAGTGGCGCACCGTCTAGAGAAATATTCAAATAATTTCAATATCTTTATATTATGAGTGATTTTAGATTTTTAGAACGATTTAAGGTAAAAGACGTTAATCAATCAAGTGCTTTGAACCACAAACTGTATTCAGAGGATTTCTTAGATATTGGAATCGCAGAGGATAAACTAGGTTTTCAGCTTCCAAAAGAGCTAAAAGATTTTTACGCCCAAATTGGATATGGTTTTTTTTGGCAACAAAATAAAGCAAGTTTTGATAGGTTTCTTTCCGCAGATCAGGTTGCGCAAATTAACCTTAAGGAAGATTTTTACGAATTCGACCCTGATCTGGAATTATATGATGAATTATATCAAGGTGATAAATTGTTATTTTTCGAGGTAAATGAGGGAATTTATTTGGCCCGTTGTTCGAGATGTTAGCCCTGCGCATCTCGAGCCACCGATAACACGGATTTGAAATTCGTTTCATTTGAATATCTAACCAAGGACGCGCCGAGCAACGATCTTCACTTCAACATCAAACCTACCTTTACCTCGCCGATAGATTATATTATCCAATATCGGGAGAGCGATTTCGATTTTATTAATCGTTTAAGTGCGCAATACCACGAATGGTTTTATTATAACGGACGAGAACTTCTCTTTGGCAAACCAGACGATCTACCCGAATCTACCTTGATTTATGGGAGAGATTTGAGCAACGTTCAATATGGCATCCAAATAGCACCGTTAAAAAACAAAAAATTTGCCTACAACCCGAAGCAGAACGAGATGCTCACAGCAAATGGTATTGGTAAAATTAATGGCAATCCAGATAAATCGCACGCCATTATGGCCTCTAATATTGTTTACAGCAAGATGGTTAATGAGCCACTTATAACACGGGCAAGCACACAGAAAGACATTGCAGATTTTGTAGAAAACGAGCAGAAAGCGATGGAGGCCGATCTGTTAAGAATTAAATGTGCAGGCGATAATCCACATGTAAAAATCGGTGGCATTGCAAACATTAAGATGAGTACCAAAAAAGAGAAAGGCTATGTAACAGAAGATTTCGGCAAGTTTTTGGTAACCTCCATAGAACACACCATAGATGGTGTAGGCCGCTACCGTAACACTTTCGAGGCGATTGCTGGTGATACAGAACGGGTGCCTGTAAATAAAATCGACAGGCCAAACCCAGATATGCAATTGGCAGAAGTGATTGACAACAACGACCCTCAGGGACAGGGAAGAATTAAAGTTAACTTTAAATGGGAATGTCAATGTAACGACGTTACAGAATGGTTAAGGGTGGTTACGCCAAGCGCCGGCATCGGCGATCGCGGAAGCAATAGAGGCTATTTCGCCATCCCAGAAATTGGCGACCAGATTATGGTTGCCTTTGAGGAAGGAAACGTTGCGCGGCCAGTGGTGATTGGCAGCGTTTACCACAATGCCAATGTAGATAGCAGTCCGCTGATTAAAAACCACCTTAAAAGTTTAATGACCAGAAGTGGGCATTTGTTAGAGTTCGATGACAGCGATGGCACGCAAGGAATCAAATTGACAGATATTCACCAAAACATCATCCACATAGACACCAAGGGCAACAACATTACCATCACCGCTTTAGAAAACATGACGCTGAACTGTAAGAACATGCAGATTAATGTAGCTGAAGATATGATTACCTCGGTTGGCCGAAATATGGCAAATACCGTAGGTGTCAACCGTTCTGATAGCGCAGGCATGAATGCAACTGAAACAGTTGGTGCAATTAAAAGTACTAATGTGGCTGGCAATATGAACTTAATGGTAACGGGACAATTAATGGAGATGATTGAAGGGGATGTGCATAGCGAAACAAAAATGGAGCGTACAGAATTCTCCCATCAAGACATGCAGATTCAATCTAACAAAAGTATCCATAAAAATGCACAGCAAGAGGTTCAGAACAATAGTGGAGAGAAATCTAAAGCCTATTAAAAATGAGTAGAACCAGGATTGTAAAAGGCGTTTACACTAAAATTTCGCAAGGGAACCATTTGATGTTTGCAGAGGGCAATATCATTACTTCTGCATCAGAAGAGGTCAACCAGCTTGGAACAGATTTGGGAGTGAAGCATGGTTCGCCAAATAAGATTGAAGACAAAAAAGATAATGACTTCAACATTTCCTTTTCGCTAAATAGGAATGAGAAAACAATGGTTCCCTTAGGTATATTAGATTTTAACAATAAATATGAGAATCCTTATTTTGCATTTAATTATGCTTTGAGCTTAAGCAATGTAGAATCGCTAGAGTTTGAGGTAAAAGACGCTGATGGCAATATTATTTATGAAATCATCAATTTGCAACCTGTTGTAATTACCGCAAGTAAATTACCAATGATAAGAAGTAAGCTTCCTGCGCTAATACCGGATAGCCCAGAAAAAAGTTGGGGTTACAATGATGTGTTTAAAGAATACGCTTTATCATCACCAGATTATACTACTGTTGGTTCTTACGTTATCCATTGGGATGGTTTTGATAACAATGATGTATATGACAGCACCCGATTTAATGATAAAAAGCTTACCGCAAAAATAACGGCCTCTAAAGCAGGAAAGAAGAAAAGCTTAGAAGTGAGTTTTTCGACGAGTTATAAAGAGGTTGATTGGGTAGATGTTAAAATAGATAGAAAACATCAAAAAATATACACGACTTTAAGAGTAGATTTAAAAGATGGAGGCGCAAATGGATTAGGCAAAGAAAAATACAAAGACCCCATGGACGACCCCCGATACCCAGCTTTTAGAGAAAGATATATCTGGGAAACGATACCTCGACAAGTAATTAAAAATAACGGAGGAAAACTTCCATTAGAAGTGAGAACTCGAAGCTTTTCAGATTTAGAGAAGTTAGCAATTACTGGTTTAAATTATCATTGGGGACGTAATTCAGATCATGCAGAAGCAAAAAATGTGAAAATTGTAGATCAAGAATATCAGTTTTGTATGAATGCGGTAAATGTTAAAGAAAACTCGATGGACGATGTAAGTCTTATTTATAATACCAATAGCGATTGGATGCGCTCTGGGAATCCGGGTACTGTAGAAGACCCTATTTCATTTGTTGGAAACATTATTTCAAGAGAAGCAATTTGCTATAATGTAGGGTATATAAAAACTGGTGGATGGCGATACAGGCTGGAAGAAAATGAAAAAATTGAATTTGAGGAAACATCCGCTCATGAAATAGGACATACAATTCTGAAGGCATATGGCGGAACATTTTATTCGTATGGTCATAAAGGAACTGTCAATACTGTTACTCAGCACAAAAACTCTATGGCCACCACCCATCCCAAAAAGGGAGAAATTGACTTAATGTTTTATTATACAGATCGGCTAGAATACAAAGAGAGAAACAAAATAGTAGCGGCGAAAAGAGATGTACTGAGTTTAATGTGGTTAACCAAAATTGAAATAAAATGAAAATATTGTATTTATTGGTTGCGGTCTTTCTTATGCAGTGTTCTGGCATACATAAAACTTATCATGGTTATGTTTATGATAATCAAACAAATATGCCGTTAAATAATGTCTTTGTAGAAGA
The DNA here is from genome assembly GCF_040547165.1 of Pedobacter sp. UYP30. Lineage (NCBI taxonomy): Bacteria > Pseudomonadati > Bacteroidota > Sphingobacteriia > Sphingobacteriales > Sphingobacteriaceae > Pedobacter > Pedobacter sp. UYP30. Next base: position 44,108 of record NZ_JBEPPD010000021.1, read on the forward strand.
AAACCTTATCCAAAATGCAAACTCGGGTCGAAGTAATTCAATTGGCTACTTTGAAATTGAAAATAATAAGGAATCAATAGCTGATTTAATTTTTAGTTTAAAGGGATATAAAAAAGACACTGTTGTAACGGTTTGGTCGCAGCATGGAGAGAGTCTAATGTATAAATTTTTAAATAAAAAATCAGATACTCTGTTTCTGAGAAGAGTAAAATAAAGGATATTAAAAAAATTTGTCGCAATTGAAGAGTCTATAAAATGAAAATAACAACGCTAATTTTCGCTTTCTTTTGCTTTTCTTGCAGTGTAAACAACGTCAGAAGTTTTACAGAAGGTAATGTTTATGATAGATTGGACAAAGCTCCTGTTGATAATGCATCTGTATATATTTGGGGAGGTTACTGTTCAGGATTTATTGAGATTACTAAGACGGATGCTAAAGGCTAATTTCACTTTGATAAAAAAAGCGAATCTAAAATTGGACTTAGTGGGAAAGATTTAGCAACAAAATTTCTTATTGAGAAAGGTGAGCTAATTTTAGATACACTTATTTCCTATGGAGGACGTGATTCGATGAAACTTGATACAATTTTTTTAAAAAGTAAATGATTGAAATAAAGTGAAATTTTAGGAAAACAAAATGAAAGCAATTGTTTGTGTATTTTTTTACCTGTGTATTTGCTCATGCAACAAGGCAGGTTATTATGGTTACGTTTATGATTTTGATAAAAAAGCGCCCATAGATAGTGTCATTGTGTATGATCGATATAGTGGAAAAAAAGCCCTTACCAATCAGAAAGGATACTTTAAGATAGGAAAAATCCCAAATGTTTCGGCTACACTAATTTTTAGTAAAGAAAACTATCAAAATGATACCGTTCGTTCTATTAAGATCCAAAGTGGAGAAATGATGGAAGAAAAGTTTAAAGGTGAAAAAATTTATTTATTTAGTCTTAAGAGTGCTTTCAAGGACTCTATTTTAAAAGCAAATACAATTAAATAGCATGTTCTTTTAAAATCACTGTGGTTAACTAAAATTAAAATTTCGTAATCAGTAAATAGCTATATTTTTGGGATGAGAGCATCGTTTTATTTAACTTGATTATCAAAAATAGATGGCCAATTAAATAAAGATATAAGAGCAATAGAGAATGAAAAAACTACTCATAATAGCTTTACTAAATTTATTAATAGGGTGTTCCAATAAAAATATGTTTTGATTGACGCTGTGAAAGGGGAGATAATTTCATCAAAAGAAAGAACACCTTTGAACGAGGTGAAAATTTATATAAATAAGGGTTTTTTTAATGATTTTGATACTATTAGAACGGTAAAGGACGGGGCTTTTTTTGTAGATGGAATGTCTGTTGAAAATTATAAAGATTTGCACCTGCAAAGGGAGGTTCCCTTTAATTTTAATTTTGAAAAACAAGGTTATAAAAAATTAAGTTTAGATGTCAGAAAATTTAAAAAAAATGAAAATCCAAATGGGTTAGACACTATGGATTTTTGTAAAATCTATTTAGAGAAAATACCATAATTTCTGTTAAAAAACAGATAACTAATTTCAGAGAAAAGTGTTCCAAACCTGTTATGGTTAACGAAAATTAAAATTAATTAGTTATGAAATTAATAGGAATAGTTTTTATGATTAGTTTGCTGGCCTGTTCTACGAAATCGCCAAAATATATACAGGGATATATCTATAATGAGCTAAAAAAGCCAATGATAGGGATTAAAGTGGAGGATCCCAATGATAGAAATATATTTTCCATTACTGATATGAAAGGCTATTTTAAAATCAATCAAATGATAAACGGGAGATATCTTTATGTAATTTTAAAAGAGAAAATGGATTCAATTTATATAGTTAGGACACATCCCGAGACGGGTAGAAGTTATTCTTTTGTAGAAGGTAGAAAAGACACGGTATTTATAGATGAAAAGACACAAAAAATTATTGGTCAATAAACAAAATCGTAATGACGTTAGATTTCACAAATTTTAAAGATAGACGATACGGGGTTTCTGTGAAATATTACTCCAGTAACAACGAAGTGCCGACTAAACGTATAGATTATGAAGTAGATGTGAGGGTAGAGGCACATGAAAATGGCTGGCAAATAGAAATTGATAAGCAAAATGTGTTTTTTAATCAGCATGAGCCAGATTTGATCAGCGAGATTTTATCCCAATCTATAACTAAATCAATCTATCCTATAAAGTGTGTCATTAATAACAAAGGGATTCCGGTAAAGGGAATAATCAACCATGAAGACATTATAAAAAGATGGAAAAGTAACCAGGCTAAACTTAAGGAAAAGTATGAAAGTGAAACCACAGATAATTTTATAAAATTAGTTGATGTAAAAATTAATAACAGAATTATCCTGGAAAAATCTATGAAGTACGATTTATTTTGGAACTTATTTTTTCATCCAAAATTTATCTCCTATGGTAATGGGGCTAGTACGGAAACAGACTTACACCTTGCTGTTGTTCCCTATAAAATTCCGCTAAGGTTTAGGGGCATACAAATTTTAAATGAACAAGTTACCACATATAATGCTGTTCAGGTTAGGTTTAACTCTGAAGAAATGGAAGCACCAAAGGCTTTAATCTCATCAGTAAAAATGAACAAACAAAAGTACTTTATGAAATTAGATGTTGTTTTTGATCTGGATGCAACCCATTATTTTCCAATGCATACCACTGCAAAATTCGACCTTTATTTTGAAGACAATGAACAACAAATTTTTTCGGAAAAGAAAATACAGTTTAGCATGTATCAAATAAATGTTGATGCACCAGTGGGTAAGCTTAATATGGTTTTAGATGACGAGAAACCGAAGGACAAGCGAAGTAAGCTGATGAAGTTTATTGATGCGATAGTAGGAGATTAGTTTTATTAAATTTGATTTTAAGAAGGTAAACAATGTCGCTTAAAGAAAAAGTAGTTCAGGGAGCATTATGTAAATGTCAGTTTGGTACCGCACCAGATAAACTGGTGGTGCTTAGCCATAAAAAATGGTATGCAAACGATCATGAGGCGAAAGAGAAACTGATTGCGACCACCAAGGACATCGGTGTACCATTCCAAAACAAAACGTTTGGCTCTTGCGCAAAGAGTAACAATAACCCTTGTGTACCGAACATTACCAAATGGGATGGTTTTTATGAAAAGGAAAAATACGACCCGCCGGGGGGATACATCATTTTGAAAGACAGTAAGGCCACTTGTGCTATAGCAGGAACCCCTTGCGTAGAAATTATAAAAAGTGGACAGACTGGGCAGCCAGGTAAGCAAAACTTAAAAAATGCTGATAAAGAGCTGCAAGCAAATGTAAACCCACTTGTAAATATGAGTGATTTGGAAAGCATAGATCCTTACGAATTCTTAAATGCCAACTGATATGGGGAAAGTAATAGGATGTAAAATTAAGGTAGCCGAACCATTAAACAGCTTTTTGAAAGATCAGTTGATCCATTCTGGTCAAACCATTCCCGTTGAGTCCAGTGTAAATCTGAACTTCGTTTTGGATGCAGCCTGTTTTAGCGATGGAATACTGTCACCCGATGCCAAATGGGCATTTATTTACGAAAAATATTACGCCAGCATTGAAGATAGCAAAGGGCAACAGAATGACTTATGGGCTGATATTGGAACTGGACAGAATAAATTTATTGATATAAAAGGTATTGGTAAACAGTACAAAACGGGGCATAATTTTAGCGTTAGCCCTCAAGGAACAACCTACTATTACGGTTTTAAGCAAAGGGTTGTAGTGTTTAATGAAAATGCAGATCAGGAATTTCATTTCTTTATTTTACCCTATCTTGATGCGCCTCGAGTTAGCTATGCTTACTTTAAGTAAAGTGAAAAAATAAGAAGATACGGAGATGCAATGCACCTTCAAATATCGCTACATCAATATCCGGATAGCATTCATAAAAAAGGAAGCTTTGAGGCCATAGTTTATCTGTTAGAAAAGAAAGATGCGTTGACGGCTAAAGATACCGATGAGTTTAATGAACACAATGTTTTAGAAAAACCCATTCGTAAAACTTTGGGCATTATTGACTACTCCAAAGCTGACAATATAAATAACCTGATTGATATAGATTTTATAATAGACATTGCCTGGCGCAAGAATGAGCGGGAGGAAAAAACCTTTACAGCAGTGATTGAAATCTATGAAACTGTAGAGAAAGAATTTGCTGGAATGATTTCTTACGACAGCAAAAAAGAACCGATTGTTAAAAACTTTGCGCTAGAGCCGTCTAAAGGCTTAACCCGTTACAACTCCAAACTTTTGGGAATGGAGGCGGTACAGGTGGAAAAGGATCCTGTATATAGTGAATTTAAGGTTTCAGAAGAAGCAATGTCCGAATTTCTTGACAGGAAAGAGATCGAGAAGAATAATATGATCCAGTACATAGGAGATATTAATTACACAAAAAAAGAGAATAATCCTTGCGCTTACTCGCTCATTAGCATAAAAGAAGAAAATAAAGAAATTGAGGTTTATAACGGTAGAGAAACAGAAATTTTTAACGAATATCAACTTGTATCTTCAAGCCTAAAAGATAAAACAAGCCAGACTTTTGGCGTAATTAGTGGCGAGAAAAAGAAAACCAGTGTAGTGGTGAAAGCAAAATTTCTTGCAGATAAGAGTGCAAAACCCTCAAAAATTAGGATTGCGCCAGATTTTAAATGTGAGAAAATATTAAATGACGATAAACCACATAGCAGTTTAGATGACGTATTTAAAATGGGCTGGATTGTTGGCCAATGGAAACCTTCTACTGATTTTACGGGTCGTCTTATTGATCGGTTGCTAAATTTTGGTTCTGCCAATAGCTTTAGATTTTTCCATCCAGAAAATGGGGCAAAAGCGCCCGAGCTTAAAACTGTTGGTCCTTATCAGAAAAAATATTCAAATGACCAGGAAGCTAAAGGTTTACCTATTCCGGCAGGTAACGCAGACCGCTTTAAAACCGTTTCTGTTGCAGAAGTTCAGGGATTGAATGCTGAAGATTATACAATCTCAAAAAATGATGACAGTATAACACTGAAACTTGGGTATGTATATAATAAAACAGTTTTAGATGGTTCGAATGTACAAAATGCAGCCCTAGATACGCTTTGGGTAGCAAATTACTTGTGTTTAAGTAAGTTAAAACCACAAACCTATTTTGTGCCGGTAACAACTTGCAGGTACCCCAATCAGGTTGCTAATATTAAGGTTTATCCTGATTTTGAATGGTGGATTAATCTGAAATATAATGCCAAAAATCCGCTCTTTGTGTATAAAACACCTAATTATGGTTATAAGACAGGAAGAAATCAAAATTATAACCGTGGCAACAATGCACGTTATCAGTCCGAACGTATAAAAACCAATAACAATAAATATGAATTCGAATATGAGGTAGGATATAAATATAGCGGAGAAGATTATAAATATGATTCATCAGAAGGGATCCTGTTATTAAATGCTGCAATTTTCTTTATGGACGCCTATAAGATTGCAAGGGAATACTTGTTTGCGGATGAAACAGAAGAAAGTGAGAGCAGTATTGCGCGAGGAACTGAAGAGGTGAGGGTAAGGGATGAGCGAGATCCTCAAAGTCGCTTGATGAATACACGGTATGCGGCACGTAAAGCTCTGGGACAACCTGTTAGGATAGAAATCGAAAGACCTTCTTTTAGCGGAGGTTTATACGCCCGCTTTACTCCAAGTAGTAAAAGAAAAAATGAAATAGGATATGCTTATTCATTAGATTTTGCAGCCTCGCCTTTATTTAAAATTACAGGGAAGCTCGATCTGTTATTTTATGCTCAGTTTATTCCTTACATCGGCCAAGCACTCAAAGCCATTAATAAGGTTGTGGAAGGTGTTAATTTTCTGACCCTGGGTGCCGTAAAAATTGATTATTATCTTAATATTGCCGCAAGCCTTGCTTTAGATATAGATTGGAAGGGATTGGAATATCACAGTATAGATGGCTGGAATGTTAATAAGAAAATAGGAACAAAGATTGCTATAAAAGTATGGCTGGAATCAGGTGTTAACCTCAAGGTAGACCTTGAAGGAGTAGGTAGTGGTGATGCAGAAGCCGCCATTAAAGGTGAAGCTAGCATAGATATTGCACTCAATTACGATACTGTAAGTCACAAAAGCGATGCCGAAGTAGACTTTAAAGGTCTGAAAGTGAAAATCTGGATCAAACTTAAGGCAAAACGGAAGGAACAGAGAAGCGAGGGGCCGGCAGAAGAACCAGCTGATGACCCAGATTATGTAAAAGATCTGATTGATGGTATGAAAAAGCCTTGGAAAATAAATATTATGTAATGAAAAACTTGATGATATATTGTTGCTTGCCCTTATTGATATGTATACAGGCTTGCGCACAAAAACAAAATAAAAAAGAACAGAAATTAACCACTATGGAAGATAAATTGCCTCAATATCCTAAAGATAAACAAATCAGCTATATCGTACATTTGAATTCGAAAACTCCCTTTGAGCTATATCTAGATGATAATTTAGTTGATTGGGAGTGGCGTAGCGGTTTTAATAAAAGCGTAGAGCTCAATCCCTTTCTCCTAAATAATGGAACCCATATTTTAAAAATCCGCTTTTCCCCCCCTGAGAGCAATGAAGATAAACTGATTCACCCAACAGATATTATTGCCGATAAAAACGTAAAGTGGAACTTATATTTTGTTAAGCTAAAGAAAGATGATGCAGGTCCATTGGGATATGAGGGCAAAATTGATTACCCTAGTTCAGAGTTGCCTATAATTGCTCCACCAGCTAACGTGCCGGTATGGGAGCAGGAATTTAAGGTAGAGGTTGCTGGCCTTCCATATAAATTAAAAGGATGGAGCGATGGTGAGGACTTATCAAAACTAGACCAAAAAGTGTTGGAAAAAGAGGCTTTTACTTATTTCAATAATCTGAGAAATCTTTTAAATGATGGTAAAGTCAAAGAATTTATGGCCCTCAATAAAACTAACGATTTTGAAACTTCAGTCTCCAATTACGATAATCAAGAGCAATATGATGAAGATTATCGCGAAAATGTAGAACTGTTAACTAAGAAGTGCAAAGGAAACATGCAGTCCATCGATAATTACGTTATGAAACTTTACGGACATGGAAAAATTTTGCGCCTCGAAATACCTCAAGGGAAATACAAACATTGGAGCGCTTTAATGAGTGACAGCAAAAAGTATGGAAAATCAAGCTGGGGCATAATGGTATACCGCCACAAAGGGTCTAAAGATTTTGTAATTATTCGGAAGTAATTTAATTATAACTTGAATTAAAGTAGTTATAGGGGAAGAAATTTAGAAATTGGACCAAAATGCCTAGTTCATTTTAGACCGCACTCAAATTACAATGGCCAATACGGTTTTGATTGGGTAAGAACAGGCGATTCTGGGAATCGCGATGACGTGTGGTACGGGTCGATAATGGGCAATACGATATATCCAGTTAAAGCAAACGGTAAAGCTGATGGTTGCAATCCGAGATTTGTTAAAGATATGGCTAAATACGATAGCTTAGTTTTTAAACAATTTAGAAGATTATCTATTCCTTGGAAAACTCCCAGAAAGGATAAGCCATTTGTCGCTCCAATTCCTTACATGACACTGCTTCCGAATTATACAGCCAAACTTAGGGTTTTGGTAGAGGTTGGAGAAAACCAACCCGAAAAGCTTGAAGTTTGCTTCAATAAAGATTTTTTTACGTTAACAATAGATAAAGAGTTGCCTCTAACTCAAGGTATGCATAACCTCGATGCTGCAATCACCATTACTTGTACCAACTATTTTGTTAAGGATCAAATTGTTGAAGTTTACGCCATAAAAGAAATAAAGCGAGATTTGGTAGGAAAGTTAATCATCAAAGCGAATGCGAAAAAGTTTCACAAACATTTAAAAATCCTACTAGTAAATGTCAAAATAGGAAACCAAAGACATTTGATGAACGTAGAGACGGAGAAAAAGCAGTTGCTAAAATTCATGAGACAGGCTTACATATTTGCTACTTTCGAAACACAAGATATTTCGCTCGCTTCCGAAAGTGAGCTCCAATCTCGATTGAAGATTTACTATCCCGAAAAGGAAAGAGCATTTCATTATTTAGATGCGGTGTTATATAAGCAGCGTCCAACCGATTATATGAAGCACAGGTACAACCTTAATTATAGAAAGATTTTCCTAACTCCAATTTTGAGGGCAGATAATGAATGTGGATACACCAGCTACACAACTGGCGAGGCAGAAGATATACCCAATGAGAAAACTTTTAGGCCTAGTGTAATTTTATCTGATGTAGCGCGAACTACCAAAAAATTAGGAATGCCAGCGAGCATTGGTTCATCGGTGATGACACATGAACTATGTCATGCATTAGGGCTCAGCCATACATTTGATGACGATAGCCAATATAGGTTTAAACAATATTCTACCGATAATCTGATGGATTATTATAGTAGTGAATCAAAAATTAGGGCAATACAATTATACAAATGGCAACGGGAACGTTTATGGGGATTATTGTAAAATGTACAAAACTCAGTTTGCTAACCTTTTTGTTGATGATGGTTGGCTGTAAACAGCAAGTTAATGAAGGAAAAACGATTAGTAAAAAGAAATCGAATTACATAGAAAAAAATAAAATGGAAAAGTTTGATGTCGGCAAGTTTGCAGCCGAAATGCTAAAGGATGAGGGCTACAGTGGTTATTATTTAAAAGATGGAACTTATGTACAAGAAGGCTACATGCCCAAACCAAATGCTTCTTCGCAACCCTTTGATACAAGTGCCGTTCTTACTTACGATCAACAGATTATTACACCAGATAATTATACTAAAATTAATGAGTTTTATGCAAGTGGCCAGCTAAAAAAATCATTACTGATGTTTTCTGTCGATTTAGAAACCGGCTTATGGAAATATTATGATGAGCAGGGAAATTTGACAGAAAGTATAGATAAGGATAAAGGTTACAAATTTACTTTAGAAAATGTGATAGACTTTGGAAAAGCGAAGAATATAGATTTTTATAAAGAAGGCGATGTAAACCGCGGCTTCGATGAGAAGTTTAAAAAGAACGTATGGGCCGTGAGTTGGTTTGAGCGTAAAATTAACGAAGATGCTGTAAACCAGATTTATTTATTGGATGGAGACAGTGGAGCAGAATTAAACCATATAACCAAGCCTGCCCCGGTAATGAGGTAAGACGGTTTTTGGGATTTACTAAAATGTTTTTTGTAATGTACCATGTATTGAGATATGTTTAATAAGATATTGATCCTATTGTTGTTTACGTTTCTGGCAGTGAGTTGCCAACAAAATCAACATTTTTTAAAAGTAGATAAGAATGTTCAAGTAGTGGTAAAAACACACCAAAGAATTAGAAACAACGCACACGAGAATGCAAATTCAATGAGATATTTTGATATTGATAGCTACGAAAAGAAAATGATTAAAAATCAATTTTATGACGGTAGAGAACTGGCCGATGGTTCTTATTTGCAAGAATACTTTATACCAAAGGATAATGTAGACACTGATCCGTTTAACAGAAATTCTGTTAAGTTTTATGTTGAAAAAATTGAGAAAACTGATGGTTTTGTAGAAATGTTCGTCTATTATAGTTCTGGTAGATTGAAAGAATACAATTTATTTTTTCCTATAGAGCTACAAACAGGGGTTTGGAAGGAATTTGACCAGCATGGAAATTTAACCAAGAGCATTGATAAGGATAAGGATTATGAATATACGTTGCAGAACGTTATCGATTTTGGGAAAATGAAAAATATAGATTTTCATAAAGAGGGTGATCTTGACCGAGGCTATGATGAAGAGTTTAAAAAGAATGTTTGGAATGTAAGTTGGATAGTAGATGTTCCATCACAAGAAAGCACACAAGAAGTTTATATTTTAGATGGTAATACAGGTGTAGTTTTGAAACATAAAACACAAGATGCACCAATACTAAGTAATTAGAATAAAATAATGTCGTATTTTGTTGTTTTGACAATTTAAATTCAGTATATTTATCTCATTATGAGGTATGTAACACTTAAA
>NZ_JBEPPD010000022.1:0-52927 GCF_040547165.1 Pedobacter sp. UYP30
ATTCTTTAATATACTGAATATCAGTCTATTATACAAATAATTATAGAACTATTTCCCTCATTTTCAAGTGGTTGTAATTTTTGTCATGTACTAAACCCGATTATTTTAAACAATTGGAAAAGAAGCGACGATGACCAACATGCAATTTATGTTTTACATCATTTCGTTTATCAATTCAATGGGACAAATTTTGTGTACAAGAAAAAAATTTAAATGAAATATGCGCTTTTAATTTTAATAGCATTTGCCTCTTGCTCAAATTTTGGCCCAAATCTTGGCAAACTGGTTGATAAAGAGAAGTCGGATTCTTATTTTATCAATTCAGATGGACAAATAACGTTTTGCCCGGGCGGGAACTGGTTCGAATTGGGCAGCACAAAAATGGATGCAGACGCAAAGTCTTTTAAAGTTCTATCGTCAGAAATAGCAGAAGACAAAAATTTTGTTTTTAAACAAAATTCTCCCCAAAAAAATACAGATCGCAACACTTTTTATATAGAAAATAAAATACCGAAGGACAATACAAATACGAGATAATATCTATTACATTTTTTATCATCCAGACCCTAAGCTTTTGCTAAACTCCTTTAATGGTATCGATAAAATCCGAATCCTAGATAAAGACATTATTTGCGTAAACGATAAAGTAATATCGTACGGTAAAGCATTTAAATATCCAAAAGTTGATGTAAATTCATTTCAACTATTTCCTCCCAAAGAACAACGGGCCGTAGACGACAGATATTCAAAAGACAAGAATAATGTTTACTACAATGGAGAAATAATTAAAAACGCAGATGTGAATACGTATGCTCCATTGGGTTTTGGCTTTGGAAAAGATACTAAGAATGCCTATTACGAGAATAAAATTTTAGAAGGAGTTGACAGCAAAAGTTTTAAAGCGACTAATTCTAAGGATACCGGTATTTTTATGTTTAGAGACAAATTGGGAAATAAATTTGATTACTATACGGGAAAAAAAATAAATTGAAAACCGAACTCCATCAACTTGTGATAAACTATTTCACTAAGCGTTGAAAACTCGTGTTTATCAATAGTTCTACATTGCGCTGCAAAACATTTAAAACCGAAGGTTCGAAATGGGACAGAGCACAGCTGCCTTTAATAGACCTTTGTAACAACATTAAATGGATGGCAAAATTTATCTATTAAAAATCTGTCGAGTTTTTTATTTTTGTTCTGGAAAGTCGCCATAAAAACAATCTGATTTACTAACTTTGCGGCTCAAAATTCTGCCGCACAATGAGTAAAACAATCAAAGTTAAAAACGCTTTAATTTCAGTATATTACAAAGATGGACTAGCTCCTTTGGTCGAATTTTTGGCTAAGAATGGGGTGCAATTATTCTCGACCGGAGGAACAGAGCAATTTATAAAAGATTTAAATTTACCAGTAACTGCGGTAGAAGATTTAACCGGTTACCCATCTATTTTAGGCGGCCGCGTTAAGACTTTGCATCCAAAGGTTTTTGGTGGCATTTTAAACCGTCGTGCTTTAGCTGATGACCAGAAACAAATTGCCGAATACGAAATTCCAGAGATCGACTTGGTTATCGTAGATTTATATCCATTCGAAGAAACCGTTGCAAATGGCGGTGCTGACGCAGATGTGATAGAGAAGATTGATATTGGTGGCATTTCTTTAATTCGTGCAGCAGCAAAAAACTTTAACGATGTAATTGTACTTGCATCAAAAGACGATTACGGCGTTTTGCTTTCGCAATTAGAGGAACAAGATTGTGCCACTACTGTTGCCCAACGTAAACATTTTGCAAAAAAGGCTTTTCACATTTCCTCTCATTATGATACCGCAATCTTTAATTATTTCAATACAGAAGAGCCGCTAAACGTTTTCAAACAGAGTTTATCTGAAGCTAAAACCTTGCGATATGGAGAAAACCCACATCAACAGGGTTATTTCTATGGAAATTTAGATGCCATGTTTACCAAATTGAACGGCAAAGAACTTTCTTACAATAATTTGGTAGACGTAGATGCAGCCGTTGCTTTAATGGATGAGTTTAACGAGCCGACGGTAGTTATCTTAAAACATACAAACGCTTGCGGTGTGGCTTCTAGGGGCTCATTGCTCGAAGCTTGGAAAGATGCCTTGGCTTGCGATCCTGTTTCGGCTTTTGGCGGTGTAATCATCACCAATCAAACCGTAGATTTGGCTACAGCCGAAGAAATTAACAAACTTTTCTTCGAAGTATTAATAGCACCAGATTATCAGGCGGAGGCGATAGATGTGTTCGCGAAGAAAAAAAATAGGGTAATTTTAAAGCGAAACGAGGTTCAGTTGAGCAAAAAGCAATTTAAAACACTTTTAAACGGCGTTATAGAACAAGATAAAGATTTGGTAATTGAGGCCGAAAACCAAATGACATCGGTAACCGATAAGAAGCCAACTGCGCAAGAATTAAAAGATTTGTTTTTTGCGAACAAACTGGTAAAGCATACAAAATCAAACACCATTGTTCTGGTTAAAGACAATGTGTTGATTGCTAGCGGAGTTGGCCAAACTTCTCGGGTAGATGCCTTGAGGCAAGCGATAGAAAAAGCTGCTTCGTTTGGCTTTAGCGTTAAAGGTGCCGCAATGGCTTCTGATGCATTCTTTCCATTTCCAGATTGTGTAGAGATTGCCGCAGATGCAGGCATTACTGCTGTTGTACAACCTGGAGGATCCATTAAAGATGCAGATTCTATCGCCATGGCAAACGAAAAAGGAATTGCGATGGTGACCACTGGAGTTAGACATTTTAAACACTAAGCAACGATAAAGCAGCTTTATTTAGTAAAAAAGACTACTGTCTATTTGCCCAAACGAGAGGCAGTAACTTACATATAATAACATTGTACACAATAAAAAGTCTAATTTTACATTAGCTTTTATATAAAATTATAAAACATGGGATTATTTAATTGGTTTACGCAAGAAGTTGCCATTGATTTGGGAACGGCGAATACCTTAATTATACATAACGACAAAGTGGTGGTAGACGAACCATCTATTGTTGCTTTTGACCGGACAACCAATAAGGTTATTGCCATTGGTAGGCAAGCCATGCAGATGGAGGGCAAGACACACGACAATATAAAAACCGTAAGGCCACTAAAAGATGGTGTTATTGCCGATTTTAACGCCGCAGAGGCGATGATAAAAGGCATGATCCGTATGTTGAACGGTGGTAAAGGCTGGATGTTCCCTTCGTTGCGGATGGTTATTTGTATCCCCTCTGGAATTACAGAAGTAGAAAAACGCGCTGTTCGAGATTCGGCAGAAATTGCAGGAGCCAAAGAAGTTTATTTGATCCATGAGCCAATGGCAGCTGCTGTGGGTATCGGTATTGATGTAGAGGAACCGATGGGAAATATGATCATCGACATAGGTGGCGGAACTACCGAGATTGCCGTAATCGCATTGTCTGGTATTGTTTGCGATCAATCTATCCGCGTTGCGGGAGACAACTTCGACTCTGATATTGTAAATTACATTCGCCGACAACACAACATTATGATTGGCGATCGTACAGCAGAAAAAATTAAAATTGAGGTTGGCGCTGCCTTGCCAGAACTGCAAGACCCTCCTGCAGATTTTGCCGTGCAAGGAAGAGATTTAATGACTGGCGTGCCGAAACAAATTACCGTTTCATACACAGAAATTGCGCATTGTTTAGATAAATCTATCTCAAAAATAGAAGAAGCCATTTTAAAAGCACTAGAGATTACTCCTCCAGAGCTTTCGGCAGATATTTACCAAACAGGTATTTATTTAACGGGTGGCGGTGCTTTACTCCGCGGATTGGATAAACGGGTAGCCTCAAAAACTAAATTGCCAGTCCACGTAGCCGAAGATCCATTGCGTGCTGTAGTGCGCGGTACTGGTATAGCGCTAAAAAATATTGGCGGCTATAAATTTTTAATGCAATAATCAAAGTTATATGTTGTAAGTTATAAGTTCTACGTCTTGTAACTTACAACGTACCACTTATAACTTATCACTTAAATGCGTAACCTCTGGATTTTTGTTAGTAAGTACAACGCATTTTTCTTGTTTCTCTTTTTCTTTAGTTTGGGGATTTTTTGTACGGTAAAAAACAACGCCTATCAGCGTACAGTTACCTTTAATTCTACAAATGAAGTGGTTGGTAACGCATACGAAAAATTTAATGTGTTAAAACGCTACATCAATCTTGGCAAAGTAAACGATAGCTTGGCGGCAGAAAATGCAAAGCTAAAAACAACCTTACTTGCTCTTAATTCCATCGATAGCGCAAAAAATACCAAGGTTGTAGATACCGTTACCCATCAACAATATACCTATCTAGCCGCCAAGGTGGTAAAAAACTCGGTAACGTTGCGCAACAACATCATGACGATTAACAAGGGTACTGATGACGGTATCGCTATTGGAATGTCTGTCATTTCGCCAGGTGCGGGTGTGGTGGGTTTTATTAGAGATGTATCTACACACCTTGCAACCATACAGTCTTTGTTGCACAAAGACACGCGAATTAGCGTGATGCTCCAAAAAAACGATGCATTAGGTTCTCTTGTTTGGGGTGATGGCAACTTCGACGTAAAAAAAGCGTATATTAAAGAGATACCAAACCACATAAAAATGAAAGTTGGAGATTCGGTGGTAACCTCTGGTTTTGGTTCTTTTCCTGCCAGTATACTTGTTGGGAGAATAAGCAGAACAAATGTTTCTACAAATGATAATTTTTTATCAGCAGAAATTACGTTGGTTAATGATTTTAGTACCCTGCAATATGTTTATGTAATAAAAGATAAGCTCGCACAAGAACAAAAAAGCTTAGAATTGAAGTAAAAAATAAATGAACAATAGAATATTAATCGTAAATATTTTAAGGTGGCTAGTATTGCTGGGCGTGCAAATATTTTTACTCAAAAACATGGGTTTTTACGACCTCTCTACCCCTTTTATATACGTTCTTTTCTTGTTGCTTTTACCTTTTAAAATTCCAAATCTATTACTCTATCTACTCGCCTTTGGTACCGGCCTTACCTTAGATTCTTTTTATGATACCATGGGCGTGCATGCCACTGCCTGCGTAGTGTTGGCATTTGTGCGCATTTCTTTTATCAACGTAAGCTTAAATAAAGATACATTAGACGAACCAGAGCCTTCGCTAAAATATATGGGGCTACAATGGTTCTCGCTGTATGCATTTCTTTGTGTTGTAACCCATCATATCGTATTATTTTTATTAGAAAGCTTTAGGCTAACAGAAATTGGCTACACGCTGGTTAGAGCTGGACTTAGCGTTGTTTTTACAATGGTGCTTATCCTACTGGTCGAATTTATTTTCTATAGAAGGAAGGTACGCTAATGGAACAGTTATTTAATCGAAAATATGTAGTTCAGGGCCTGTTTATTGTAGTGGTAATTGCATTGTTGGCTAAGCTATTTTACATCCAGATAGCAACCGACAAATATTTTCTTTCTGCAGAGAGCAATGTGTTGCGGAAGATTTACAAATACCCAGCTCGTGGCGCAATTTTAGATCGCCACCTGAAAGTTATTGTACAAAATGAGCCAGTATATGATTTGATGGTTTTGCCAAACGACGTAAAGGCATTTGATACGCTTGCACTGGCAAAAGCGTTAGATATAAATGTTGCTGGCATTAAATCTAGGTTAAGAAAGGCCAAAATTCAGTCGAATTATAGATATACGCCATTCGAAAGGCAGATAAGTATCCAGAGCTACGCAAAGTTGCAAGAAATCATCTATCGTTTTCCGGGATTTAGTACCCAAGATCGAACCGTTAGGCAATATCCTGATAGCATTGCCGGCCAATTGTTTGGCTATGTAAAGGAAGTGGATTCCGCCGATATTGCAAATTCGGATAGTTATTACAGTCTAGGCGACTTTATAGGAAAAAGCGGGTTAGAAAGATCTTACGAAGATAAGTTGCGTGGCGAAAAAGGAGTAACACAGATGGTTTACGATGCCCACAACACGCCTCAGGGCAGTTATTCGAATGGAAAGTACGACATTAAAGCAGCGTCTGGCGAAAGGCTAATTACCGGACTTGATATGCGTATCCAACGTTTGGGAGAAGAGTTAATGCAAAATAAGGTTGGTGCCGTGGTCGCGATAGAACCCGCCACAGGAGAAATTTTAGCTTACATAAGCAGCCCGAGCTATGACCCCAACAAATTGGTGGGAAAAGACTGGGGAAATAACTATATGGATCTTTTAAGAAATCCTTATCGTCCATCTGTCATAAGGCCAATTATGGGATATTATCCCCCTGGTTCTTCTTTTAAACCTGTTGACGCATTGATTGCCCTGCAAGAAGGCGTGATAGACGACAACACCCAATTCTATTGCCCTGGCTATTTCCAAGCAGGAAATCATCGGGTAAAATGCGAACATGTGGATGGAACTATTGGCTTAGAACGAGGAATTGCCCGCAGTTGTAATACCTATTTTTGTCATGTTTTCCAAAAATTGATCACCAAAAATGGAATGAAAAAGCAACGTCAAACTTACCAAGATTGGCACGATAAGGTTGCAAAATTTGGCTTTGGCGAAGAATTGGGTGTTGATGTTCCGTTCGAAAGACCAGGGTATTTTTATAATGCTTCGCATTACGATAAGATTTATGGAAACTATTGGGGATACAGTACGCTCATTTCGCAAGCCATTGGGCAAGGAGAAATTACTTCCACTCCCATACAAATGGCAAATGTAATGGCAGCCATTGCCAACAAAGGTTATTACATTACACCGCATTTTATTAAAGCCATTGGCGATAACAACCTCGTGCCAAAAAAATACATAACAAAACATTACGTTGGCGTTGACGAAAAATACTTTTCTCCAGTAATTCAAGGAATGCAAGATGCTGTGAATAGTTCTTGGGGAACTGCTACACTATCGCGGATACCAAATATTTTAATGTGTGGTAAAACAGGTACAGTACAAAATCCTCATGGCAAAAACCACTCGGTTTTTATTGGCTTTGCGCCAGAAAAAAATCCAAAAATTGCCATTGCGGTTATTGTAGAAAACGCAGGTTACGGCAGTACTTATGCAGCACCTATTGCAAGCTATTTGGTAGAAAAATATTTAACTGGCGAGGTGAGCGGGGCGAGAAAACAGCAAGTGGAATGGATGAAAAACCAAAATTTACTACCCGATTTAAAAATTAAGAAATTAAGTAAAGTTGATAGTTTAGCTCTAAAAGAAACCAAAGCGCTTAAACGTGCGAAAGATAGCCTTAAAATAGTTATTGCAAATGCAGCAGTAGATTCTGCCATGCACCGCGCGTCGAACGTCTTTAAATTTGGAGAGCGTTAACATGGAGCAGCCAAAAAGCCGATTTTTTTTAAATGTAGACTGGATTACCGTATTGATTTATTTGGCGCTTTGCACCATAGGTTTTACCAACATTTTTGCCTCTATATACAATCCAGATAAAGCTTCTGCCTTTGAGTTTGGCACCTTATATGGCAAACAACTTATCTACATTATTACAGGCTTAATTCTGGGTCTTGCCATTTTACTGTTCGATGCTAGAGTTTTTAGCGTGTTTGCGCCGGTTATTTATGGCGTAACAATTTTGTTGTTGATTGCCGTATTGTTTGTCGGGCGAAATGTTGGTGGCAATCAGGCTTGGATACCATTAGGTTCTTTTAGGTTACAACCCTCTGAATTTGCAAAATTTGGCACGGCACTGTTGCTTGCCAGATATGTGGCCTCGTTTAACCCGAAATTTAACAACTTTAAAACCATTTTCTTTGCAGCACTTATTGTATTTATTCCGCTGTTGTTAATTCAATTGCAGCCAGATACAGGTTCTGCGCTTGTATTTTTAGCGTTTATGTTTCCGCTGTATCGCGAAGGGCTTTCTGGTTATTTCCTGCTTATTTTTTTGGGGATGATTGTACTTTTTATCGCCGACTTTTTGGTGCCGATAGGAATTTTGATTGCGATAATTTGTATTGTTGCAGCCCTTTTTATTTATGCCAATAAACGCCGCCGACAAACACTTGTAGTTACCGTGTTGGTTGGTTTGCTGGCCATCGGTTATCTTTTCTTGGTAAAGTTTGCTTACACCACTGTATTAGAGCCACATCAACGAAGCAGAATAGAATTAATGTTAGGCCTAAAAACCGATAATAGAGGGGCGGGATACAATGTTATACAATCTCAAATTGCTATTGGCTCTGGCCAGGTCACCGGCCGTGGGTTTTTAGAGGGAACGCAAACAAAATATGGCTACGTACCAGAGCAAAGCACCGATTTTATCTTTTCTACCATTGGTGAAGAATGGGGCTTTGTGGGCTGTTCGGTGGTAATTGGGCTGTATCTATTTTTGCTCTTGCGGCTCATAAACTTGGCCGAACGACAGCGTTCGGTGTTCTCTAGGGTTTACGGCTATTGCGTGGCAAGCATTTTATTTTTTCACGTTTTTATAAATATTGGGATGACCATTGGAATTATCCCGGTAATTGGCATTCCGCTGCCACTAATCAGTTACGGCGGTTCCTCTTTATGGAGTTTTACCATTTTGCTGTTTATCTTTTTAAAGTTAGATTCTAATAGAATGGGATATATTTAGAAATGAGATGTGAGGTGTGAGGTGTGAGGTGTGAGACGTGAGATATGAGATATGAGAAATTTAAAGTCGCCCCTTCCTTGTTCCTTGCTCCTTGCTCTTTAATCTTTTAGCTTTAAGCTTTGGGCTTTCCTTGCTCTTTAGTCTTTCAGCTTTAGTCCTTATAGCCGTCTCGCTAGGGCTCGTGATAGAAGCGACATCCTTTTTTTGGCTTTTTAGCCAAATAAAAGATACAGCGGATAGCACGAAAAAGCGCCCAAAAAATATGGACGCCTTAAGCAACTCAAAAAATTACTGCTCAATTGCCAAATGTGTGCTTATCGCGATTCTATTCCAGGCGTTTATGGTTATAATGGCCATAATAAGTTGCGCAATGTAATTTTTATCGAACAATGCTTCGGCTTTTTTATAGGTTTGAGAAGACAAATCTTTTTGGTGAACGAGCGTAATTTCTTCTGTCATTTCTAAAATTACCTGTTCTTCTTCTGTAAACAAATCTGTTTCTCGCCAAGCGCTTACCACAAAAATTCGCTGATCGGTCTCTCCATTTTTAACGGCATCTTTGGTGTGCATGTTTATGCAATAGGCGCAGCCATTTATTTGCGATGCGCGGATTTCTAACAAGCCAATATGTGTTTTGGTTAATTGGCTGCTGCCTATATAGCCTACCAAACCGTACATGGCTTTGTATGCTTTGGGCTCTACTTCGTTAATGTCTATTCTCTTTTCCATGTTATTTGTTTTTATTTGTTAAGACAAATATCGAGAAGAAATAGTGGAAAAAACTTAACCTGGTTTAAGAACGTCTTTTTCTTATTTCGCTTAGGTATTCTGGCGTGAAACCAAGAAATGATGCGAGCAGGTATTGCGGAATACGCTGAACAAATTGGGGATGAGTTTTACGCATGTGCTCATAAATTTCTTCTTTAGAAAAATCGTAAAGAAACTTTATTCTCATTTGCGATGCGGCGTAAGCGCGCTGATAAACAAACCTAAAATACCTTTCCATTTTTGGAAATGCCACCAATAACCTTTCCTGAGTCTCTCGATTAATGGTTAGCACATGCGACTTTTCTACCGCTTGGATAAAAAATTCTGAGGTCAAGCCGCGTTCATACGCTATGTTATCTGTTATCCACCAAGTTTCTATGGCAAACTCTGTGGTTTGTTCTATACCACTTTCTTTTATAAAGAACTTGCGCAAACAGCCGCTTAAAACAAAAATATTAGCTGAACAGATTTGTCCATGCGCTAACAGATTTTCTTTTTTTTCTAGTTTACGAACCTCGAAAAACCTTAAAACTTCAGCATATTCATCATCCGTTATTTTGATAAATTTCTTTAGATGGATTTTAAATGTTTCGGTCATTCTTTATACAGCTTGTTTAAAAAGACCATCGAAATTAGACTAAAGGCAACGGCTATTTATCAAACCTTCGGTGCAAAAGTTCGTAGAACTTATCTACCGTGTTCTGCTTATTTGCCCAGTTATTTTTTGCCGCATAATTGTTTCTGAGGAACTTTTCTGCGTTATCAAAAGTGGTCATTTTATTTACCAAATCTATCGCCTCGCTGTAAGCCATGTTGTAGCCGCTAAAAAGATCTTTTATAAAGAGCATTTTTTCATTCAGGTTAATGGCGTTTTTCAAATCTGAAATAGGCGCCTTTAAACTTAGTTCTGGTTTAACATTCTTTTTGGCCAGCAAATCATTAAGAGTAGTTCCTTCTTTCTTCTCGAAAATGTTTGGAAGAGGTTCTGTACTTACCACCTCCGGACTAAAACTTGGAATACTGCCTACACCCGATGAGGCTAATGAGCCACTCTGCAAATCGATGCCGTTTCGCTCATTACGCTCTGCAGTTGTTGGGACAGAGTAAGACGATGCTGGTGCGGTTTCCTCATCTTCTGGTTCCGCGTCGCCAGAAATACTATCTTTCGTCTCTTCTATTTCGTATTTCTCGTCTTCTGCGTCATGAATCAAAAATGGCTCTGGGCCAATTTCATCCTCATCAACAGTTGGTTCATCGGCTTTTTCTAATTGTCCAAGGTCTTCATCATCTTGCACTTCTGTTTCTTCTTGGTTTTCAGCCGTTTCGTGTTCTTCAACATCTCCCCTCGCCTCAACCATTCTCTCCAACTCAAATTCAAAAGAACGATCGTCCAAATCTGGTTTAAAAAAATCGTTGTTTCTTTCTTCTGTAATTTCTTGGCGAATATGCTCTTCTTCTTTAACCTCTACTTCTGGCTTCACATCTACCCGTGCTTCATCTTGTTCGGCAGCCACAATCTCTTCTAGCGCCTCGCTTTCAGCAGTGTTATCGCTTTCTGGCGAAAACGATTCTGGTTCATGTTCGGCAACCTCGGCAACAAAGTCGTGCTTAACCTCTTTTGACTTTGATAGATTTGTATTGTTTAATTTCTGAATGATTTTTACATGATCGGCAAGAAAATCGGCGTTAGCCAAAAAAAGCTCCACCTCTAAATCGTTCAACTCGCTAGTATTTTTGGCCAAATATTCATATTGTTGGTTTAATTCTGCCAAAATATTGCCAACCTTATTAAAAATCTCTTCTTGCTTCATCATGCTAATAGCTAATATATTTTGATGATTTATGTTGATAAGTATCTCGTCAAAAATAACACTTAATAATGATATTTGTTGGCTTAAAGCATTTTGTTTCTAGTGTGTGACAGAAAGTACACGCGGTGTAATAGTCTTTTTACGCAAGTTTAAAATGGTTTGAGGTATAAATATTAGGGAAGCCATATTGGTATGTTATTTAGCGAGCAAAATTTTAGGAGAAGAGGCGAATTTTCTGGCAGCATAGAAGTAATCTGCGGGTCGATGTTTTCTGGCAAGACAGAAGAGCTGATAAGAAGGCTAAAAAGAGCACAGATAGCAAAACTTAATGTAGAAATATTTAAGCCGAGAACAGACAATCGTTACCACGAAACCAATATTGTTTCGCACGATGCCAACTCGATTGTCTCCACACCCGTAGAAAGTTCATCGGCCATTTTGCTGTTGGGCGCCAATACGCAGGTGGTGGGTATTGATGAGGCACAGTTTTTTGATGATCAGCTGCCTGAGGTTTGCAATAAATTGGCGGTGAAAGGTGTACGCGTTATTGTGGCTGGCTTAGATATGGATTTTGCAGGCAAACCTTTTGGGCCAATACCGGCTGTAATGGCCGTTGCAGAGCATGTAACCAAGGTGCAAGCTGTTTGTGTATGCTGTGGAAATCCGGCTTTGTACAGCTATCGAACCGTTTTAAATGACAGCATGATTTTAGTTGGTGAAAAAGAAAGTTACGAGCCGCGCTGCAGGGCGTGTTATCATGTAGGTAATAATTGTGGAGCAAGCTAAGGCTTTGTATCAATCGCTAAAGCAAAATTTATGGAACAATCTATAAAACTGATAAAATTTAGAAAGGCACTTGAGCAATTTATAGAGTTTGATGATGTGGAATGGGAAATATTTCAAAATCATTTAGCGTTCAAATCCCTAAATAAAAAAGAGTATTTTATTAAAGAAGGAGAAATTTGCAATTGTTGGGGCTTTATCGTTGAAGGCGCCTTACGCTACTATCATTTAAAAGATGGTGTAGAAATTACAAATTATTTTAGTTTCGAAAATGAGTTGGCAAGCGCCTATAAAAGTTTTCTAACGAAAACGCCTGCACAGGGTTATATTCAAGCTTTAGAAAAAACTGATTTAATTCTTATTTTGAGTGAAAACTTACAAAAGATGGCAGAAAACCCAGTTCTAAGTTTTAAAATGGAGCGCCTGGGCAGAAAGATTGCAGAGTTCTATATTTGTTGTTATGAAGATAGGGTGAGTTCTTTTGTTACAAAAACGCCGCAAGAACGATATTTAGATGTGGAGAAAACCGCCGGGAAAGTTCTACAGCGAATTCCTCAACGCTATGTTGCCAATTTTTTGGGCATTACGCCGGTTTCTCTCTCCAGAATTAGAAAACGGATTTTAACCGTCAAATCATAAATCCAAAAACGTTATCTTTTGTTAACGTTCTGTGCGATAATAGTTTCTTAATTTTGATTTTCTAAAAAAGGAAACTATGTACACCATACTTGGAGCAGGCGGGCCGACCGCCAACGCATTAACAGAAGAATTGCTGAACAACCATCATCAAGTTCGTTTGGTAAGCAGAACGCCAATAACTACAAATAACAAAAACCTTAGCTGGGCAAAGGCCGATTTACTAAAGGAAGATGAGATTTTTAATGCCGCAAAGGGTTCTGAAATACTGTATTTATGTGCAGGATTAGTTTACGATAGTCAAGTTTGGAAGGTGCAGTGGCCGATACTTATGCAGAACATAATAAACGTTGCCAAAAAATTAGGAGCACGATTAATTTTCGTCGATAACGTTTACATGTATGGATTAGTAAGTGGGTCGATGAAGGAAACTACGCCATATCATCCAAATAGTGTAAAAGGCGAGGTACGTGCAGAAATCGCTAATACGTTGATGCAAGAAGCGAAAGCAGGAAACCTGAATGTAACTATTGCCAGAAGTGCTGATTTTTATGGGACAGATTCTTTAAATAGTTTCTTTGATAGCATGGTGTTAAACAAATTCGCCAAAAAACAAAAGGCACAATGGATTGGCAAACCGAGCAAACTTCATAGTTTTACTTATATTCCCGATATTGGCAAAGCGCTGTATCTTCTAGGTCAACACCCGGAAACAGCTAATCAGATTTGGCATTTACCAACAGCTGCGCCCATTACCGGAAAAGAAGTTATTGATTTGGCAGCGGAAATTTATGGTGTAGCGCCAAAATTCTCGACCGTTAACAAATTGATGCTTCAAATAGGTGGCTTATTTAGCAAAGTGGTTGCGGGCACTGTAGAAATGTACTATCAATATGATCATGATTACCATTTTGATTCTAGCAAGTTTGAAAAGCACTTTAACTTTAAACCCACCAGCTATATCGATGGAATAAGGAATGTTTCTGCAACCTTGATTAAAAAAATATAATTTTAAAGAAGTATTTACAGCGTAGCGAAGTTTAAACTGATACATTTGCTCGTATGTCAGTCCTTCAACCAACAAAGACTTTTAAAAAACCACCAATATCTATTTTAGGCTGTGGATGGTTTGGTTTTGCCTTTGCCAAAGAACTGATCAAAAGAGGTTATTCGGTTAAAGGATCAACCACATCAGAAGAAAAACTTGCCACATTGGCGGCGGTCGGAATAGCGCCTTTTTTGATTGATTTTTCAGGTGGAAGCCAGCATAATAATCAAAGATTCTTTGAAGCTGATGTTTTATTCATTTGCATCCCACCAAAACGAAAATCATTAGAGTTGGGAGATTATCCAAAAAAAATAGAATCCATTATCCAATCTACAAAAGAGGCTGTCAAAATTGTGCTGATAAGTTCTACAAGTATTTATGGCGACCACAACATTACGGTAGATGAAGACAGCGAACCGAATCCAGAAACCGAATCGGGCAAGATGGTTTTAGAAGCAGAGAATATCTTAAAATCTTTGTGTCCAAATAAGTCTACCATCATCCGCTTTGCGGGATTAATTGGACCAGAAAGAAATCCGGGCCGCTTCTTCGCAGGAAAAACCGATGTGCCGAACGGGTTGGCGCCAGTAAACATGATTCATCAAAATGACGCTATTGGGGTTGCTTGCGCAATCATCGAAAAAGATGCTTTTGGAAAAATCTACAACGCTTGTGCCCCAAACCATCCCACAAAAATAGATTTTTACAGAGATGCTGCTTTAAAATCTGGACTTCAACCACCTACTTTTATTCTAGAGAAAATAGCTTTTAAAATTGTAGAAAGTAAAAATGTTCCAAATTATTTGAATTACAACTTTACGACGCTGCTTTAATTCTTCTGTTGATATTTAGGTTCTCTAACCATAATTCCCTGTGCTCGCCCTTTGGTAAAGTAAGCATTTGCCCAGTTTGCCATGGTTCTAAATTGATTTCGATAGTTGATTAGCAAAAATAAGTGAACAAAAAGCCATGCCATCCATGCAAGCCAACCGGTAAGCGTAGTTTTCGGGAACGTTAAATCGGCTACAGCTTTATTTCTGCCAATAATAGCCATCGTTCCTTTGTCTAGGTAGCTAAATGGTTTTGTACTTTGGTTTTTTACCATGGCAATAAAGTTCTTTGCAAGTGCCTTTCCTTGTTGCGTAGCTACGCTCCCAAGTTGAGGATAACCCTTTGGAAATTTTAGATCGTTTGTTTGCAAACAGGAATCGCCAATGGCATAAACATTAGTCAGGCCATCAATTTTGTTAAATTCATCAACCTTTAATCGATTACCCTTTTCGTAACAATCAGCAGGAAAGCCATCAAACTTGGGTGCAATTACACCCGCTGTCCAAATTAATGTATTGGTTTCTATCTGTTCTCCGTCTTTAAAATATACAACGCCATCCTTATAATCAGCAACCATTTTATTTAGTTTTACAATTACCCCAATTTTTTCTAAACTTTCTTTAGAATATTTCTGAGATTCTTCTCGCATGGGCGGCAGCACAGCCGATGCTCCATCTACCAGATAAAGATTCATTTGGCTTTGATCGAATTCTGGATACAATGTTTTTAAAACCCTGTTGCTCATATCGGCAATCATTCCGGCAATTTCAACGCCAGAAGGCCCTGCACCAGAAACCACAATATTCCGCATTTTGCGTTTTTCAGTTTCATCGGTAACAGTAATGTATCGCTCAGCTTCATTAATTAAATAATTGCGCAACGCAATTGCATCTTCAACGGTTTTCATCGGTAACGCATTTTTTTTGATGTTTTCCATCCCAAAATAATTGTTCTCCGTTCCCGTCGAAATAACTAGATAATCGTAATATATTTCTCCTGTGGATAAAATAACTTTATTTTGCTGTGGGATGACCTTTTCAAATTCTCCCAATCTAAAACGCAGATTTTCCTTTCCATCAAACAAAGTACGAAACGGAATACAAATACTAGACGTGCTTAACACACCTGTGGCGACCTGATAAAGCAAAGGCGGAAAAAAATTATAGTTATTTCGATCTACAAGTGTAACCTCAAGACCCTTTTTACCGCCCAACTCTCTCGCTAAATTTATTCCGGCGAAACCACCTCCTATAATTACTATTCGTTTATCTTCCATTTTTATCTAAATTTTTGGACTGAGATGCTTATTTGTCAATGAGCGAGTAAAAAAAGCCAGTCGGCTTTGGCTGTAATTGTACCCAGTTTGCTAACATTATGCACAAAACAAAGTTTTATTTTTTCAAATAATGGCTTTAAAACTAGATTGATGTATTTCGTCCTTTTATCTAAATTTTGTTCGTTTAGGGTTTCGAATATTTTACGATCGCCATAAAATAGATGTATTTAGTAAGCCAATCTTTCAGCGATAAATGAGAATTTTATCTCTGGGTTTTACAAGCGACAACAAACATATTTAACTGAATAGTTTGGATTTTAACTAATATTTTACCGGTTCGTAAAGTTTTACAAATCTGCGCAGCAAGTTTGGCATGACTATAAGGAGATAAATAGTTGGATTTCCTGTATTATAGAGCCAATAGTTTTTTTATTAATTGTAATTTGGATAATTTCTTTATCGGCTAAATTAAGATGATACACAAATTTATCAAACTCAGTTTTATAATTTAGATTTCGTTGGTTAAATGGGACAGGAAATAAACTCCAAAAAAACTACTCCAACAAACCCAACAACTCCGTTTTGCTCAGATTTTTAAAGAAGCCACCATCAGTCTGAAATAAATTGTTCACCAGATCTTTTTTCTTGGTTTGCAATATTCTAATTTTTTCTTCAATCGTATTGGGGCAGATCAGTCGCACAGCCATTACATTTTTCTGCTGCCCAATTCGGTGAGCACGATCAATCGCTTGGTTTTCTACCGCCGGATTCCACCATGGATCTACCAAATACACATAATCTGCTTCCGTTAAATTTAGTCCTGTGCCACCAGCTTTTAAACTAATTAAAAAAACAGACTTTTTTTTGTTGCTTTGAAAAGCGTTAACTACCTCTGCCCTATTTCTTGTCTGTCCGGTTAGCATTTCAAAGCCGATGTTCCGCATTTCTAATTGCTTCTTTATCAAATTTAGCATACCCACAAATTGCGAGAACACTAAAATTTTATGCTGTCCGGCTTTGGCTTCGATTTGCTCTAGTAATACTTCAATTTTAGAGGAAGCTTGTACATAACTTTTCCCTTCACCTAACAGCTCAGCAGAATTGCAAATTTGCCTTAATTTAGTTATGCTCTTTAAAACATGGATGGTACTCCGCTGCAAGCTTTCATCATCTTTGCCAAGCAAATAGTCTTGTATCTCTTTTTTGTTTGCCTCATAAACTTCCCGCTGCTCCGCTCCCATTTCGCAGTACAACACAATTTCGGTTTTCTCTGGCAATTCTTTGGCAACCTGTTCTTTTGTTCTTCGTAAGATAAAAGGCTTAATGAGCTTTTGTAGTTCTGCAGTGCGTTTTCCGTCGCTAAACTGATCTATCGGCGTAGAATATAGATCAGCAAAATGCTGTTTACTGCCAAATAACCCCGGACAGGCGAAAGACAATTGGCCATACAAATCGAAGGTGTTGTTCTCTATCGGCGTTCCGCTCAACACAATTCTATTCCGGGCTTGCAATAACTTAACAGCTTTGTAGCGTTGTGATGATGGATTTTTGATGTTTTGAGATTCATCCAACACCACATAATTAAATTTAAAATTTTTAAGCAAATTAATATCAGACAGCAATGTTCCGTACGAGGTAAGCACGACTTCGTAATTGCTCAACTGCTCCACCTCTATTTTCCGCTCGTTGCCATGCAATACTTTTACGATGAGCGAAGGCGCAAATTTTTCAATTTCTTCTTTCCAGTTAAAAATGAGCGATGCCGGAACAACCACTAAATTGCATACTTGTCCAAGTTTTTCTCTTTGCGCTAAGAAAAAAGCCAAAATTTGGATGGTCTTGCCAAGGCCCATATCATCTGCCAAGCAACCGCCAAAATTTAAATTGTCTAAAAAATTTAACCAATTTAAACCTTCATGCTGGTAGCCCCTCAGCGTTGCAGTTAGCATTTTGGGTATTTCTACCGGTACTATTTTGTCGAAAGCATTAATTTTTTTCTTGTAATAATTAACCTCATCGCGCAAAGCTTCGTCCAATAAAAAACCTTCGTAAAGTTCTTCAATGGCGTTATACCTAATTTTAGGAATCAGCAGTACATCGTCAACAACGTCGCCAGCGGCAAAATAGTCGGCAAATTTATCTATCCAAGCTTCTGGAATTATGCCCTGCGTACCATCATCTAGCGAAACGAATTTACTTTTGTTTCGAATAGACTTGTGCAAATGTTTCAGTGCCACCTGTTGCTTGCCAAACTTAACCTGCATTTTAGTTTCAAACCAATCGGTTCCACTTAAAACCTCTATGTTAATATCTGCTTTAAAGGAGTTTAACTTATTGTTTTTTAATTGATTAAAACCAAATATTTGTATGCCTTTGCTTCGCCATGCTTCAAACGCATCTAAAAACCAATCGATTTCTAAAAACCGTTTTTTATGAAGGTAAAATGAATCTTCGGGTTCTTGTTCATAAAAATATGGATGCTGCTTTAACACGTCGGCTATCAATTGAAGTTCCTTCTTCTCATTTCTTCCGAGCGTAAAAATTTTACCTAATTTATCAGTCGCTTGTATTTGCTTGCGCGATAATACTGGAACATCAATATTGCCGTAAACCATCACTGGCGTAATCAACACGAAATCTTCAGATTCTGATAAATAGACGCAGCATTCTTCTTCCAAATCAAATCCTTTTTCTTCTATCTGAGTTTTGGTAGCAGGTTTTAAATAGGCATAATCTACCTTAATACTTGTTTCTAACGGAATTAAAATGCTTTTCTGAAATTCTGGATATCTAGATTTGTGCAAAGCCAAGCGATTGCCCTGTTTCCTAAAATAATCTATTACCCGTAAAAAATCTAACCGCGGTATGAGGTATAGAACTTTCGCAACGCTAACAAAATACTGTAATTTAAGCTCTACTTTATCAAAATCATGTGCTTTTCCATTAACGATTAAACTGCCCGTAATTTCAAAAAAATCTCCTTTTTGCTCCACCAACAGGCTTATTTCCAAAGGCTCGGACTTAACAGTTAACGGTTGTAAATCTTTTTGAGAATTTCCAGACGCCAGATCATCTTGCAGATAGGTTCGAATTCCGAGCGGATTTTTTACCACTATTTTAAGCGCTCCAAGTCTTTGTTCATTCTCTACCGCATCAAAATTTTGCTCAAAACTCGCAGCAGCGCTGTAGAACTTAACATGTTCTTTTTCGTCGGCAGACATGGCTAAAGCAGCAGCAGAAACAACTTTGATTGGGTTTTTCAACTTCCCACTCTTTGAGTGCTGTGCCTCAAAAATAGAGATGGTTAAGCTTTTAAAATGCTTATGCGCTGCAAATACCAGTACCAAATGCTCTGGCAATGCTGCCACATTTAAATGCTGCTGCCTGTTAAGTGGCAATAATTTGGCTTTTAGTTGCTCTTGTTCTTCTGTGCCAAAGGCGATAAGTTGTTCGGCTTTTGGCTTAATATGGTAACTTGATTGCGCTAGCTGCACTTCAAAAAAATCATCCAACCTAAGCTCATTTTCCAATCCGTAAGAAAAAGCGATCGTTTTTATTTTCTGCTTTCTAAATTGATCATCAAAAAATATACGAAGCTCTTCTCGTTTTAAAATGTTGTACAAAGCTTTAGATTGATGCGTGCAAAGCCATTTTTTGGTTTGACCGCACCTGCAAGAAAGCGTAACCTGGTTTTTAGATTGTACAACGAGAACTGGTGGTTGAGTTTCATTTCCATCCGCGAAAGCGGCAAAATCTACTTCGATTTGTGCAACAGCTAGATTTAAAAAGTTCCTTTCATCAACGTAAAGGGGATAATTTATGTATTTCAAAATTACCACGTCGGTTAAATCTCTCAAATTGAAATCATCAATTACAAAGTCGAATGGATGAACTTGGCTTTCTCCGCCGTTTACTTGATGCATTGCTTCGAAGATAAGCGAAAATAGAAACAGCAAAAAATAAAATTTGGAATAAGAAACTGTTTAAATTTTATACTTTTTATTTTATTGACCAAAAACGCCGTCCACTTTATCCAACACTGTCCTATCCGGACGGGAGTCTTTCTTTTTCTTGATAAAAAGAAACAAAACTCAAGGCCGGCACCTCTTTGGGTAAAAATTCGCCAAGCTGTTTAATATCGATAATTCGAGGCCTTACCCTTGCTTTCTCCCCGCGCGCGTCTGCGAATCATCTTCGCACGATTAATCCGGCAGTTCTCTGCAAGCAGCTTTAGGCGTTTTTTCCTCCAAACATTTGCTAGGCCTATCCCACCGAGCTGGCTATAGCGAGTTGATTGAATCAAATTTTAAACCGACTCTAAGAACATCTTCTTACAAACAGCAAATAATCTTGTGACTGCCCAAACTAGAAAAAGACAAGAATTTGAGGTTTAATTATTTTGGCCTATATTTGCGCAATCCTTGTCCAATGCAGCAAAAAACACTTTTAGACGACCGGAAAATAGACATTACGATCAAACGTTTGTGCCGTCAATTGATAGAAAATCATGATGATTTTACAAACAGTGTGTTGATTGGCATTCAACCCCGTGGTATTTTCTTGGCCAACCGCATTCAAAGAGAATTAGAACAGATTCTGGGCGATAAAAAAATCTTAAAAGGAAATTTAGACATTACTTTTTACCGAGATGATTTTAGGCGAAAGGATTCGCCTTTGAACGCAAGCAGCAATTCGATAGACTTTTTAATGGAAGGCAAAAAAGTGGTGCTTGTAGATGATGTGCTTTGGACAGGAAGAACCATCCGCGCGGCATTAGATGCGCTACTTGCCTACGGCCGACCAGAAAAAGTAGAACTCTTGGTGTTGATTGATAGAAGGTTTAGCAGACATTTACCTATAGAGGCCGATTACATTGGGCATCAAGTAGATAGCCTAGACTCTCAACACGTTAAAGTAAGCTGGGCAGAGCAAGATGGCGAGGACAAAGTGTTACTATTATCTGATAAGAAATAACAATGGCAATAGAAAAATTATCTACCAGGCACCTATTAGGAATCAAAGACATCAACCGCGATGACATTGAATTGATTTTCGAAACGGCAGATAATTTTAAAGAGGTAATTAACCGGCCGATTAAAAAAGTTCCTTCGCTGAGAGACATAACGATTGCCAACATATTTTTCGAAAACTCTACACGCACCAAACTATCTTTCGAGCTTGCAGAGAAAAGACTGTCTGCAGATGTAATTAATTTTGCGGCATCTTCTTCTTCGGTAAGCAAGGGCGAAACCTTGATAGATACCGTAAACAATATTTTATCTATGAAAGTAGATATGGTGGTAATGCGACATCCGTATGCTGGCGCCGGACAGTTTTTAAGTAAACATGTAAATGCCCAAATTGTAAATGCCGGAGATGGCGCACATGAGCATCCAACACAAGCTTTATTAGATGCCTTTTCCATCCGTCAGAAATTGGGTACAGTAGCAGGAAAAAAAGTGGTAATTGTAGGCGACATTTTGCATTCGCGCGTAGCGGTTTCCAACATTCTTTGCTTGCAACGCTTGGGTGCCGAAGTGATGGTCTGCGGCCCAACAACGCTAATTCCAAAACACATAGAACAACTTGGAGTAAAAGTAGAACACAACCTTATTAAAGCCCTGAATTGGTGCGATGTAGCCAACATGTTGCGCATACAATTAGAGCGCCAAGACATTAAATATTTTCCATCTTTGCGAGAATATGCCATGATGTACGGCCTTAACAAAAAAATCTTAGACAGCCTTAATAAAGAGATTGTGGTAATGCATCCTGGGCCAATAAATCGTGGGGTTGAAATTACCAGCGATGTTGCAGACAGCAAACAATCTATCATTTTAGAGCAGGTAGAAAACGGAGTTGCGATTAGAATGGCGGTGCTGTATCTTTTGGCAAGCCAGAGGTAGTGATTGCGCGATTAATCTTTTAGTTAGGCGCAATATTAAGACCTGCAAAATTCCTAAAAAATCAATTGCATCGAAGATGAAAATTATATCATTCCTATTTTTCCTTAGCGTAACTAGTTTTTGGTCTTGTCAAACTAAAAAATCAAATTGTTTAAAGTTTAAAACAGGAACTTTTGTTTATAAAGAAGCTCTACTTAAAAATGTAGTAATTGAACGAACAAAAAAGATTCAAAAGGAATATGATTCTAAAACAGGTTTGAAAATAAACTATAAAATCAATTGGGTTTCAGATTGTGAATACGAGCTAACTCAAATTTGGTCTAACAAAAAGGAAGTACTTGAAAAAAATGGCGCACTAATTAAGGTAAGAATTACAAGTACTACCAACGACAGTTATGATTACATTGCCGAATATCAAGGAACGTCACAAAGAAATACATTATTCTTATTGAAAAAATAAAAAAGACTTCAACTAACAACAAATTTAAATTATGTCCGAGCGAAGTGCGCCATTTGCCAGTTCAACGAATTAATAATGTTTGTACTTGAGCGGAAAGATTTGCAATAATTCGAGCACAACTTAAACTTTCAAAACGATAACTCTGTAACGGATACAAACGATTAGCTTTATCGTTTTTGATGCAAAATAACACTTAATGAAAGCTGCCATTCACAAATCATCCGTCCCCGAATCTCAAACATTTATGATTAAATATTTGGAGGATAACTATTTCGACCCAGTTTGGCACTCACATTCAGAATATCAGTTGTTTGTTCCGTTAGAAGGTACAGGCACCAGGTTTATCGGCGACAGCATCAAATCTTTCGAGCCAAACGAACTCATATTAACCGGGTCTAACCTACCACATCTTTGGCGTAGCTACGAAGCTTATTTTGAGAAGAATAGCAAATTAAAGATTCGCGGCATCGTTATTTATTTACAAGAGAGTTTATTAGGCGAGCATTTGATGAATAAGGAGGAGTTTGTACAATTACGCAAACTTTTTAAAAGATCGCAGCGCGGCCTAGAGTTTTATGGCGATGTAAAGCAGAAGGTAATTGGGTTGATGCATGAGTTGGTAGAACTTAGCGGATTAGAGGCCTTTATACATTTTTTAAAAATATTACTGTTGCTTACAACTACCAAAGAGTATCATTTCATATCGCATAACGAATACATTCATCCCCCTAAAAAAGGTGAAACCGACCGCATGAGCAGCGTGTACGAGTACATCTTAAAAAACTATCGAAACAAAATTCACTTGAATGAATTGGCTGATCTGGTATGCATGACACCAACTTCCTTTAGCCGCTATTTTACGTTGAGCAACAATAAAGGTTTCGCCAAATTCATCAGTGAACTACGAGTAAAGCATGCTTGTAAATTGCTTACAGAAACCGATATGAGCATTACAATGGTATCCGAGCGATCGGGGTTTAAAACATTATCTAACTTTAATAAGCAATTTAAGGACGAGATGAAAAAGAAGCCGTCGGAGTACAAAAGAGAATTTTTGGGTTTATAAAAGCCATCAATCTGTTAATGTAAAATCAGGAAGATTTATTTTCTTGCCGCCATCCATTGCCGATTCGTGCGCCAAAATACCTACGCAAGTTATATTAGCCGATTGCCTTGCATTTGGAAATGGCTGGCGATTGTTAATCAATGCCGATACAAATTCATTTACCAAATGCGGATGCGATCCACCGTGGCCCGAGCCTTGAATAAAGGATAGATGCTGATTACTATTTGCATCGTACACGCCACCCGTGGTAAACGCCTGAATTTCGGTAGGCAATAAATGTGCAAAATCTGGAATAGTTACCTTTTCGGGCACTTCGCCTGTATGGATAACAGATTGCTCACCCTCCACCAATGTCCATTCGAACGTCTTCTCTGAACCATATACATCAAAACTCTCCCGATATTGGCGAGCGGTATTAAATAAGGAACGGGTAACCTCTGCTGATAAGTCGGAATTAGCAAATTTGATGTGACAGCTCTCTACTGCAAATGGCGAGCCGTATTTTTCTATTAAAGGCTCATCAATCCTGCCTGAACCAAAACACGAGACATATTCAGCATCAGCCTTAGCTAAAGCCAATACCGGGCCCACGCAATGCGTTGCATAATGCATTGGCGGGAGGCCTTCCCAATAGCCGGGCCAACCTGCCATTTCCTGTTGATGTGATGCACGTAGAAATTGTAGTTTGCCCAATTCGCCACTTTCGTATAGTTCTTTTACAAATAGAAACTCCCTGCTATATATCACGGTTTCCATCATCATATACGTAAGGCCGGTTTCTTTAACTGCCTCAACTATCAAACGGCATTCTTCTACCGTTGTAGCCATAGGCACAGTACAGGCAACGTGTTTGCCGGCACGTAATGCTTTTATAGATTGCTCGGCATGGCTTTTTATGGGTGTGTTGATGTGGACCGCGTCTACTTCTGGGTCACGCAGCAATTCGTCATAATCTGTATAGCGTTTTTCTATCCCGAACGCATCGCCAACTTGGTGTAATTTTGTATGGTCGCGCTGGCAAATGGCATACATATTTGCATTTGGGTGATGTTGATAAATAGGGATAAACTCGGCCCCAAAACCTAAACCTACAATTGCGATATTAAGCTTCTTACTTTCCATATTCGTTATATTTTTTGTGGACTATTGCGCCCATTTTTTTAAAAATGCTAAACCTTCTGATGCAAATTTGTCTTGGCTCTGGGCCAAAGGACGCCAAATACACACAGCTTGCGCCAATTCTTTATTATCGGGTGTAAAACTTTCTATTGATACGGTTCCAGTGTAATTGATTGCCTCTAAACCACGTCGATAAGCTGCCCAATTGGTTTGCCCGGTACCAGGTGTACCTCGATAATTCTCAGCAACTTGCACATGTATCAATTTATCACCGGCCAGTTTTATAGCTTCTTCGATGTTAGGTTCTTCGATATTCATGTGGAAACCATCCAGAATAATTTTGGCCGCCGGATGATCAATATCATCAATCATCCTTACCACATCCGATGCGGTATTTACCAAATCCGATTCAAATCTATTAAGAGGCTCTAAAGCGATTTGCAATCCGCGTTCTTCGGCCATTTCGCAAACCTTTTTTAAGTTCCGCACGGCTAGATTCCACTCCTCCTTGCGTTGCTCTGGCAGTAGCATTCGTGCTTTGCCAACCGCCGAGTACATTGGCCCAGCGAAGAATTTGATATTCCATAAAACGCACAGGTCCAAACAGTCGGCTATATATTTAAAACATACCTCGTGAATGCTTGGATCTTCGCTAGTAAGGTCGCGGGTCGGCCCAAATGCACCGCATATTATGGCCTTTAATTTATATTTGGCTAATGCTTCCTTTACCGCTTGCCCATCTATTAACGCCGGATCTTCGACTGCAATTTCGACCACATCAAAGCCCATGGCGGCAATTTTAGGAAATAGTTCTTCTATAGATGATGTTTGAAATGGCGACGTGAATAGCCAGGTGCTTACACCAAATTTTATTGATAACGACATCTTTTTTTTTGTTAAAAGGGTGTAGATTCCGGCTCCTCTGCTTTATTTAGTAATGCTAATTATACCCGCCTTTTGATCTGAAATAAAGTATAAGTAGGTTAAATCTTATTAGCATAATGCACAGATCAATTTCATATCCAGTGTCGATGAGGCAGCGGCCGAATTCTCTTTAATTTCTTCGGTCATGTATAATTTCTTTGAGATTATTTTACAACTTTCATAATCCCGTTCATAATACGCCAATGGCCCGGAAACGAACAAATGAAGGGATAATCGCCTGCATCAGCTGGCACTCTAAACTTCAGTTTATAAGTTTCCTGCGGATTGATGAGCTTGGTAGAAAACAATACTTCGGGCATTTTTGGTACATAGTTTTGATCAATACCTTTTGGGTCCTGAGCCAACTTATCGGCTGCTGCACCCACTTTGTCCATACTGCCTTTTTGTAGTATTAGTAAATTATGTTGCATAAAATCGGGATTGGAAAAAACAACTTCTACCATGCTGCCTGCTTTTACGGTAAATGTTTTTAAATCATACTTCATTGCATTTTGTACCACAGCAAGTTTAACCGTTTGGTCAACATTAGCGCGTGAAGTATTAGCGCTATCTATTCCGGCCAAATTAGCAGCTTTAGTCTTATCTCCGTAACCTTTTACGTGAGTGGCCATGGCAATTGGTATGGCTCGACTAAGCCAGTAATCGTTGGCATTTTGCGGAACTTTTTGGGCCGCCAGTAAAAACACACCCATTTCTTTAGATGCCGGCATATCTGCAATTGTTAAAAACGCAGCCAGTCTTGTATTTAAGTTAGTATCATTTAACAACCCAGCCTTTTGAATTGCTGCCATTGATCGTGTAGTAAGTGGTAAAACCTGCAAGGCAGCTTTGCGCACGCCAGCAGCTGGGTGAGTTAATGCTTCTTCGGCAACAGCCAATGCCTCTGCGTTTGATCCGTTTAATAAACCTAAGCCATTTAAAGTCCATAAGGCATGTATGGCTGGTGCATTAATACCGATAGCATCAACTGTTTTATTGCGAATTAAATCAAATAACTGCGGCGCCATTTGTTTATATCCTCCTTCAACTATTAAGCGTTGGGCTGTTATACGCCAAAACATATTATCACTTTTTAGGCCTGCTAAGAGTTCTTCGGGTTTGTTTTTATCCAGTTTTGTTATCGGCGATGGTTTTGCGCCATCATAAACAATGCGGTAAATACGGCCATGGGTACGATCGCGCAGCGGATTGATATAGGCATTGCCTTTTCCGTTTTCGAACCCTTTAGGCGTAGGGTTATGCTGAATGATAAAATTATACCAATCGCTTACCCAAACTGCACCGTCGGGGCCAACTTCAGATTGCACGGGCGCCATCCATTCATCTGCGCTCGCTAAAAAATTCCAACCATCTTTCTCTTTAAAACCAGCGCCATCAGGTTCTAAAATGGCGCGGTGAATAACACGACCTGTTGGTTCATTCACAAAACCTATTCTGTTCCAATATTCCTTGGGGAAGTTTCGGGCGGTGTATAAATTATGTCCAGCTGCAGCTGTAAACCCGTTAAATACATCAACTTGGCGCAAGTTCTTTGTAACTACGTGCATGCCGTAATGTCCTTCTATTTTTTTAACAGACTCCATGCCTGGCATCGCCAGTCTTTGTAAATAAGGTAATGGAATTCCTAAGTAATCGCTATGCGAGTTATTGGCTGTTGAAACAAAAACATCAAAATTCTCAGAAAAACCTAGCCCCCAGGTATTGTTACTTGTCGAGCCTAAGTGTTCTAGCTTTTTACCATCGGGCGTAAACCGATAAACGGCTTGGCTAAAGTTGAATTTCTGCCCACCTACTGAACCATCAAAACCAGAATAGCCAACTGTTCCCCATATTTTATTGTCTAAACCATATTTTAGATTTGATGGACCAGCATGGGTATCACTTTTACCCCAGCCAGAAATCAGCTTCTCGCGTACATCTGCTTTGTCATCGCCATTGGTATCCTTCAAAAACAAAAAGTCTGGCGCTTGTGCTATAATTACACCGCCCCGCGCAAATACAATGCTGGTAGGAATGTTCAGCTTATCGGCAAAAATGGTAAACTTATCGGCTTTGCCGTCGCCATTGGTGTCTTCGCAAATCTTTATGCGGTCATTTCCCTCTCCGGTAGTTTCTCTAACCGTGTTTGGATAATCTATGGTTTCCAGTATCCATAACCGGCCTCGCTCATCCCAGGCCATGGCAATAGGCTTTTCAATATCAGGTTCGGAAGCAAAAAGCTGCATTTTAAACCCGACAGGAATTTGCGTTAACAATTGCGACTCGGCCGGTGATAAAGGTGCTTGCAACTTCGGCGCAGGGTCGCGTTTCTCATAATTCGGAATGTCTGCTGCGGTATAAGCAGGATTGGGCTTTTTTAACTTGTCTAAATTTCTTTCTGCTTTTTTACCGACAGCCCATATCACACCATTTTCTAACAGCTTTAAAAACCCAGGTTGTTTCCAAGTACGCTCATCATGACCGTAAGCGGTGTAAAAAACACGCCCTTTTCCATAAGTATTGGTCCAGGAGTAGGGTTCGTGATGGTCGCCTTCTAAGCGTTCTGTCAACACATGGATGTTTTTGTTGATTTTGGTATGCACATAAGTTTCGTCCCAAGTGGTAAAAGGCTCAACACCCTTCATAATTGGATGCTTTTTATCAACAATAACCATTTTAAAAGTGCCCGTGTCATGGGAACTAAATTGCCCGCCAATCACTTTTACAACTTCGTCTGAATTGCGAAAACAGTAAGATGCGCAGTGCACCGGAATAAATCCTTTGCCGCTTTTTACAAATTGTAATAAGGCTTTCTCCTGCGATTTAGATATGGAATCGTAATTGGCGTACAGCATCAGGCCGTCATACCTAGATAGCGTGCTATCGTTCAAGTCATCGGGATTGGTGGTATACGTAATGTTTATTCCATCCTTAAAGAAAGACTGCTGAACTATCTCTGCCAGCTTACCAGACTCGTGGTGCGTGGCGGTATGCCCCAAAAATAAAATTTCTAGTCTGCGTGGCGGTTCAGCTTTATTATATGTGCCTTTAAAACTAATAAGGGCCACTAAACAAATTACTGTTAAAACGATGTATTTTTTCATGAAAACAAAATTTTTGAAATAGGCTTTTAACTGATGATTATTCTATAGGTATTTGGCGGCTTTTCGAACATTCTGCTTAAGATTTCCGAAACCCCTTCTTTTATTTTGTGCCTGTTAAAGCAATAATTATATCTGTTTAGGTAAGACGGACGTGTTTGCTCATATCCGCACTTCTTACAGCTACCCGACATATTACTTAGAATTTGTTAAATACTTACTACATATTTCCTTGTAGGTAAATATGGCTTTAAATTAGAAATAACGATAGGCACTCTATTCGTTTTTCTATGCCATTTATAGTTTTAGTATTTAACAAATACCTATTTCCAACAATTTAATTAGGCTAGAAGTAATTGGTCAAATATGGTATAAAACAAATGTAGCTAACTAATCCTTTTCTATTTTACCAAAATCTGACTGTATCTTGTCATTTTTACTTAGATTATTCTATTAAACTCAAAAGTTAGAGCTTACTGATTGGATTTTCAATGATTTTGTTTCAGAGATGATGATGATTCACACAGCGGTTAGAGTATCTTCTGCTCTAAATCCCAAAAAAGCAAATAACCTCAAAGGTAAAGGCAACGCTAAATTCTGTAGTCTAAGCGGATGCATAACCACACAATAGCAGGCAGATACAACTAATCCATAATTTGGTTCGAGCGCAAATAAAGATTTTCATACCGTTTGGCTTTAATTTTTGTTTAACCCTATATTTGGCAAACAGGTGGCTCAAGCCGCTACTCTTTCCCCTATTTCTTCTAAAACTAAATTAATTCATCCTCAAATCAAATGTTACAACATTTTTAAAATTAGTCCGTTAAGATGGGCAAATGGCCTGTTGTTAACAGTTGTTAGTTACTTCTGTTGATAAGCTTGCTTACTATTTATAATTTAGTAGCCACCATATTTGAGACTGATGCAGAAAAAACACTTACTCATCCCGCTATTTTTGGCAGGGAGTTTTACTACATACGCACAGGTTAGCGCCGTGCAAACTTTAAATAAGAACTACCAAGATGGCTTAGAGTTATTACAGAAAGAAAAATATACGGCTGCGTCCCAACAGTTTAAGTTGGTGCAGCAGAAAACGTTCAGGCCATCTACGCAGTTAGAGAATAGCGCAGAGCTTTCGCTAATAAAGGAAAATTCGAAGTTTTATGCAGCTGTTTGCGCACTAGAACTTACAAATAGCGATGCCGAAGATCTTTTTAGGGATTTTATTAGAGACTATCCGCTAAACCCAAACACCAAGCTTGCCTACTTCTTTGTCGGAAAATCTTATTTCGACCAAAAGAATTATACCAAGGCACTAGAATGGTTTGAAAAAGCAGACCCTTCTACCCTTTCGGGCAGCCAACGTTTAGAATACCAATTTAAAGAGGGCTATGCTTATTTCGAGCAAAAAAATTACGAGAAAGCAGAACCGCTTTTCGAAAGTGTTAAGAAGGAAAAAGGCGACTATCAAGAAGGCGCCACCTATTATTTTGCGTACATCAACTATTTAAATAAAGAATATAAAACAGCCCTTGCTAATTTCGAAAAGCTAAAAGGCTCGCCAACCTACGAAGCCAGCTATCCATATTACATCACTTCGATGTATTATTTAGATGAACGTTATGATGATGTAATTGATTACGGCCTTTCTTCTATAAATAAGACCAAACAGAAATTTGAGCCAGAAATGTTCAGCTTGGTTGCGGCCTCTTATTTTGCAAAGAACGATTTTAAAAACGCAGAAAAATATTTTAGAGAGTTTTATGCGAAAGATACCGAAGACAGTAAAAACAACCTTTTTATCTATCAATATGGTTATTCGCTTTATCAAAATAAAAAATCGAAAGAAGCCGTTGCGGTACTAGAAAAACTAACCGCCGATGATATTTACCTTCAAAATGGAATGTACACTTTAGGTAGAGTCTACTTAGAGTTAGGCAACAAAGCAAAATCTCAAAGTGCTTTTTTCAGGTCGTCTAGGTTAGATTTTGATAAGAACATTAAAGAAGAAGCTTGGCTGGCATACGCTAAACTAAGCTACGAGTTAAATTATTCGCAACAAGCGCTAGACGCCACTCAAAGCTTTTTAAAGCAATTTCCAAATTCTCGAAAAATAAACGAAGCGAAAACATTGTTGGGTGAGGTTCTTTTAACAACCAAAAACTATCAAGCAGCAGTAGACATTTTACAACCGATTGTAGAAAAAACACCAGAGGCAGAAAGTGCCTATCAAAAAGTAACTTATTTTAGAGGCTTAGAATTTTATAACGAACGTGCATTTCCAAATGCATTATCTATGTTCTTACGGTCTGAAAAATACCAAAAAGACAATGAAATTTCTGCCTTAGCTACCTATTGGAAAGCAGAATCTATGTACGAATTACGTAAATACGGCGAATCTGTACAAACATTCCAGACGTTTCTAAAAATGCCCGATGCAGATAAAACGGGTGTGTACAATTTTGCAAATTATGCTTTGGCTTATGCCGCTTTTGAGGGCGAGAAATATGGAACAGCAGCCAATTACTTCGAAAAGTTTTTGGCTGGCAATGATAAAGACCAAAAAACGGTTGATGATGCAACCATTAGGCTTGCAGATTCTTATTTCGTAGAAAAGAAGTATGATGCCGCTATGGCAGATTACAATACCATCATCAATAGAAAAACAGATGCAGCAGACTATGCACTTTTTCAAAAAGGAATGATTCAAGGTTTGGAGACGCAATACGATGCAAAAATTGCGACCCTGCAAAGTTTACTTAGCCAGTTTCCAAATTCTAATTATGCTGATGACGCAGGCTTTGAAACTGCCTACACCTATTTTAACAAAGGCGATTTCGATAAATCAAAAAGGGACCTTACAGATTTAATTGCAAAATATCCGCGGAGCAGTTATGTGGCTAAAGCACTGGTAACTATTGGCTTGGTGCAGTACAACCAAAAAGAAGACGATGCTGCGGCAACTACTT
Organism: Pedobacter sp. UYP30; assembly: GCF_040547165.1. Taxonomy (NCBI): domain Bacteria; kingdom Pseudomonadati; phylum Bacteroidota; class Sphingobacteriia; order Sphingobacteriales; family Sphingobacteriaceae; genus Pedobacter; species Pedobacter sp. UYP30. The sequence goes on from NZ_JBEPPD010000022.1 coordinate 31,316, forward strand.
TTAAAAAGGTAATTGCCGATTACCCAAGTGCAGACGAGGCAAAACAGGCCATGGAATCTATTAAAAACATTTATTTAGATAAAGGCGATGCGAACGGATTTATTGCTTACGCAGAAACCACTCCTTTAGGTAATTACAGCAACTCAGAGCAAGATAACATTGTATTTAGCGCAGTAAATAACTTATACCTACAAGGCAAGTTTCCGGCAGCGTTTCTTGCCGTAAACGCCTACTTTGATAAGTTTCCGAAGTCTATACATGAAAAACAAGCAAAATTTATCCGTGCAGAAAGTTTGGTAAAAATGGACAGGCCAGATGAGGCAATTCCAGATTATGAATATATTCTGAACGACTGGACAAGCGATTATACGGAGCAAAGTTTGGTAAGTATCTCTCAATTATTCTTAGACCAGAAAAAGTATAACGAGGCAATTGTATATTTAAAAAGGCTAGAAACCACCACCGACTATAAAGCACGTTATGGTTTTGCGATAAACAATTTGTTAAAAGCCTATACTGCGCTAAACATGCCAGATGATATGCTCAAATACGCAAAACTGGTTAGAGAATCAGAAAAAGCATCAGAAGAAGAAAAACATAGTGCAGGTTTATATGCAGGTAAAGCTTACCTTTTAAAGGGAGACACCACAAACGCTATAACAGAATTTAAAAGTGTGGTAGACAGCACCAAAACAATTGCTGCTGCAGAATCTCAATATAATTTGGCGCTGTTAGAATATAGTAAAGGCCAATACAAAACATCTACAAAAAGCTGTTTTAAGGTAATTAACGATATGGCATCTTACGATTATTGGGTGGCAAAATCTTTTATTTTATTATCTGATAATTACGCAGCCCAAGGCGATGACTTACAGGCAAAAAGCACCTTGTTAAGTATTATAGACAACTACGAAACCAAGGACGACATTATCCCGGCGGCAAAAGAAAAATTAGAAAAACTAAACAAGAAGAAGTAAGAAAGATGAGGTTATTGAAAAATATAGGTGGCTTGTTGTTGTTTTGCGGAATTGGATTAAGCGTTTCCGCGCAAGATAAAAAGCCCGACACCACAAACAACAACGCCCTTAACGAAGAAATTGAGGTGGTTAGGCCTTATAAACCTATCCTGGCCGAAGCAGTAAAACTTCGGCGAAGCCCTAACTTGGATGATGTTAAAACCTATCAGGCTAAATTAAATTATAGCCTTACCGATAGAAAGTTAGAGTTGAACAGCGACATCCAAAAACTACAAGCGCAGCAGGTTGCCGAAGAGAGATCTAGTATTTTGGTAAACAATTATGTTAAAGGTGCAATTGGCTCGTTATCTACCTTTTTGGGCGAAGTTTATGTAAATAATGGCAAAGATGAAGGATTACAAGTTGGTGGTTATTTTAAGCACTTTGGTCAAAGCGGAAATTTAAACGACCAAAAAAGTAGCAATACCACACTAAGTATTTTCGGTAGGAGCATTTTAGAAGAAAATACGGTTAGCGGACGTTTAACTTATCAACGCAACGGACTGAATTTCTATGGCATCAATCCAGATAGCGCTTCCCTAAATCAAAACCCACAAAAACAGGCATTAACTTTTATAGAAGCTGAAGGTGAGTTGGTAAAAAATTATGATGAAAACAACGCGAATTTAAGTTATGCATTAAAGGCAAACGGATCTTTGTGGGGCGATAAATTTAATGCACGCGAAAGCTATTTTACGTTGAACGGATATGTTAACCAAAAGATAAGCACTTTAAATTTGGGTTTAGCTGCCTCTACAGAGTTTGGTAAAACCAAAGATGATTTAACAAGCATTGGCAACAACCTGTTACGTTTAAACCCATACATACGTTTATTGGTGCGTGGCGCAACGGTTACCGCGGGTATAAATTTTGTGCAAGAATTTGGTGCAGCTAACAGTTCTAGAATTTTCCCTGCCATTACTGCAGATTTTACGTTAATTCCTGATTACCTGCAAGTTTTTGCACAAGTTACTGGCGATGTAAATCGCACTTCGCTTAAAGAACTTACCGGTGAAAATCCTTGGTTAAACAACAACATCAACATTAAAAATTCTGTAGAAAAATTAAATATTAGTGGAGGTATAAAAGGAACTGGTGGCCCAGGGTTTGGCTACAAAGCACGCTTTTACATTAAGCAAATAGAAGGTATGCCACTTTTTGTAAACAACTTTAATGCATTTAACAAGTTTGACGTAATCTACGATTTAGGGAAAAGCAAGATTACGGGATTAGAAGGAGAGATTTCGGTGCAGGTTAGCGATGCGTTAAAATGGACCGGAAAATTAAATATAGAGGACTACAAGTCTGCATCAGAAACCTACAGCTGGTTTAAACCAGGTTTAAAGGTAAGCTCTAACTTACTATACGCCATCACAAAAAAGATTACCTTAAACGCAGCTGTAGCGATACAAGACGACATGAAGGCCAAAGTGTATGTTGATCAACCTGTGGATGCGCTAAGTTACACCTCCCCAAATACATCAATAGAGCATATTGTAGATGTAAAAGGTTTTGTAGATTTAGGCGTTGGCGCAGATTATCGCATAAACAATAAATTCTCTGTTTTTGCAAAAGCAAACAACCTTCTTAACACTAACTATAGCAAGTATTTATATTACCAAGTAAATGGATTTAACATTTTTGGAGGCTTAACCTATTCTTTCTAAAAAGAGTCGAACATCCAAAAATTAGAAAGGTTTAGAAAAAACACTTAATTTTGGCCGAATGGACATTACATCAAATTTATTAGCGTTTCTACAAACACATACCGATGCTACGCTGGGTAGATTTGGTGTATTTACAAAAACTCGCGTACCGGGGCACTTTAACAAAGCAGAAAAAACCTTTGCACCGCCAAGTTTTAAATTAAATTTTGATGCAGAAAACCTAGCTGAAAACGTAGCGTTTGCAGATTTCGTTTCAAAAGAAAACAAACTGTCTGTTGAGGAAAGCAAGCAAGCAATAGCATCTTTTACTTCTGGCATTAAAGCTTCCTTAGATCAAAATCGAGAAGCATCCATTAACGGGTTAGGCAAATTTTCGCTAAATGAGGAAAGCAACATCCATTTTGAGGCGGATCAAGACTTAATTTTAGACCCTAGCTATTTCGGAATGCCAACCGTGAACGATGGAGCATCCGTTGCATCATCTAGTGAAAAAACGAACGACGCAGCGGCCGACAATCAACAAACGAGTCCACCTATTGTGGAAAACATAGAATTAGACGAAGTAAAAACCGATCTAGCGAACACCTTAGCCCATTTAGAGACCGATAAAATCAATTCGGAAATAAAGGAACCTATACAGCATCGCGAAGAAAATAAACCTGAAGAATTTGCCGAGACTCCGACAAAAGTTGAACCGACAGAAATAGAAGCACAACAAGTAAATCCTCCGGTTGAAGAACTTAAAACTCCGATTTTAGAACCCCCGCTATCCGAAGAGGAGAGGAAAACTATTTTGGGCAACCAAATACTTGATGAAGAAAATAAGGATTTAACTACGTCAATTGTTCCGCCAATCGAAGAAAGCAAGGCTGATGTAGACTATACCAAAGAACAAGTAACCCAGGCTCCAGTGTTTATTAAAGAACAACACGAGGAACACCCAGAAAGATTTGGAGCGGATACGATGGAACATCCTACAGAAAAAAGCATCTGGCCAAAAGTGCTGGTTACCTTCATCATCCTGCTAGTTATTGGTGGACTGGTGTATTTTTTCCAACCAAACTTATTAAACCGTAGCTCGGATCCTATTGCGAAAGTGGTAAAACCTACCGATTCTACAAAAATACAGGTTACACCAATAGACACCGCGCAGGGCAAACAAGATTCTATAAATAAAGCAGATAGTGTGCTAAGGGCTAATATGGTACAATCGCCAGGTAGGGATAGCATTAACGGACAAAACATTGCAAACAACGAACCTATCATCACGTTCGATGTGATTGTGGCCTCTTATAAAACAGAAAAAGCTGCAGGGCGATACATTTCTATCATGAAAAGTAAAGGCTATGATGCCAAAATAGCACACATGACCGGCACTAGAAAAAAAATTAGCATCGCTTCTTTCCCATCAGAACAGGAGGCAAAAAAACAACTAGTTATCTTACAGAAAAAATTACGAGGAAAAGGCTTTTACGTACAAAAAATTAAAACACCATAAATGACAACTTTATTAATCATCCAAGACACCGCAAGAGTATTACAAGATTCTCTCAATGCGGTTAATTCAAACCTAAGTCAGCCGGCTCCCGAATTGCATTTTATAGATTTGTTATTTAAAGGCGGCTGGGTAATGTTGCCTTTAGGGCTTTTAGCCTTCTTAGGTTTAGTAATTTTTGTGGAGAGATACATCACCATAAAAAAATCTACAAAAGAAGAGGTAAACTTAACCGGTCAGGTAAAACAATATATCTTATCTGGTAACTTAGATGGCGCACTAGCCATGTTGCGTAACAACCAGTCTCCGCTTTCGCGGATGTTGCAGAAAGGGTTAAAGCGCATTGGCAGACCAATAAAAGATATTGAAGCGGCAATAGAAAACGTAGGAAAATTAGAAGTTTCTAAACTAGAAAAAAATATTAGTATTTTAGGAATTATTGCCGGCATTGCCCCAATGCTTGGGTTTGTGGGAACAATTATTGGGGTAATTACTATCTTTCATGATGTATCCATTAAAGGCGCAATTGAAATTGGAACTATTTCTGGTGGTTTGTACATTAAGATGATTTCATCAGCGACTGGTTTAATTATCGGTATTATTGCCTATGTACTTTACCACATTTTAAATGCAATGGTAGAGCGTATTGTGTTAAGAATGGAAACAGATTCCATAGATTTTATTGATTTATTAGAAGAACCTAGCAAATAATGAATTTAAGAAAGAAGAATAAACCTCATGTAGAGGTTCATACATCGGCATTAAACGATATTATGTTTTTCTTGCTCTTGTTTTTTTTATTGGCCTCGGCCGTGGTTAATCCAAATGTAGTTAAACTGCTGCTGCCGCGATCAGAAAGTGGACAACAATCTACCGCGAAAAAAGCTGTAACGGTTACCATAGATGAGAATTTAAAATATTCTTTGGACAAAAAACCGATGACTTTAGATGAGCTTCAGCCAGCTATAGAAAAATACCAAGCGCTAGAACCAGACCTTACCATTATTTTGTATGTGGCTAGAGGTGTTTCCATTGAAAATACCATGGAAATTTTTGATATTGCAAACAAATTGAAATTGAAAGTAGTTTTGGCTGTAGAGCCCAAAAAGAAATGATAGAACACGAGGAAAATAACTATCCAAAAGCATTTGCCATTTCCGCGGGGATTATGATTTTTCTCCTTGCGATAAGCTTTTTTATCGTTATCGGTCGGTTTCAACCACCAGAAAATGTAGGAATGGGCGGTATGGTGGTAAACTATGGCACATCTGTAGAAGGCATGGGCGATGATTATACTAGTATTGAAGAACCATCTGCTGATCCAAATGCCAACCAAAAAGCGCCAGACAAAATTACTCCAGAAGATAAAGTTACCCCAAACACCAGTTCTCAAGTAAACGAGAAAGAAATACAAACGCAAAATACCGAAGATGCGGTTGCCATAAACACCAAAAAAGTTAAAACCACAACCACCGCTCCTACCACCGCTACCGAAGAGAAGCCTGCAAAACCGGTTATAAACCAAAATGCACTTTATAAAGGCAAGAAAAATACGGGTCAAGGGCAAGGAGATGGAACTGGCACCACCGCAGGAAACCAAGGATCTGTAAATGGCGATCCACTTTCCAACGACTACGGCGAAGGTGGTTCTGGAAATGGAAACGTAGCACTCTCTTTGGCAAGCAGAAGATTTGTAAACATTCCGCGAATTCAAGACGATGGGCAAGCACATGGAAAAATAGCCGTGGAAATCAAGGTAGATAAAAATGGAAAGGTAATCTATGCCCGGGGCGGTGCCAGGGGCACTACCCTATCTGATTTAGGCTTGTGGAAAAAGTGCGAAGCCGCCGTGTTAGGTGCAAGCCTGAACAAATTAGAGTCTGCACCAGATGTACAGACTGGTGTTGTTGTCTTTAATTTTAAGGTGAAATAGCGTCCCGATTAGTCGAAAATATTTAGAAAAACTAACATTTTTTGCCATTGAACTACCAGCAAACCCTAGATTTTCTATACACTAAACTCCCAATGTTTACTAGAATTGGTGCAGCTGCCTTAAAAGCAGATTTATCAAATACCATAGAACTTTGCGCGGCGCTTGACAACCCAGAGCAAAAATTTAAGAGCATACACGTTGCAGGCACAAATGGCAAAGGTTCCACAAGCCATATATTAGCCGCAGTACTGCAAGCCCAAGGCTACAAAACTGGCTTATATACCTCTCCGCACTTAAAAGATTTTAGAGAGCGTATACTCATCAACGGAAAAAAAATAGGCAAACAACAGGTTACAAAATTTGTAAATGAGCAAAAATTGCTCATAGAACAATTAGAACCTTCTTTTTTTGAAGTTACGGTAGCCATGGCTTTCGATTATTTTGCAAATGAGCAGGTGGATATTGCCATTATCGAAGTTGGCCTAGGCGGCAGATTAGATTCTACCAATGTAATTACGCCAGAAGTTTCTGTCATTACAAACATTAGCCTAGATCACACCAATTTACTGGGCAGTACGGTGCAAGAAATTGCACCAGAAAAAGCAGGGATTATAAAACAGCGCATTCCTGTGGTTATTGGGGAAACTCAAAAAAGCATAAAAGATATTTTTGAGGAAAAAGCCAAGACGCTTAACGCGCCCATTTTCTTTGCCGATGAAAAACTGTTTTTAAAGAACAAAAAACTCATCAGAGGCAAGTTACAGTTTTCGGTTTATGAGGAGGATAAATTGCTGTTCGGAAATTTAAGTTGTGATCTAACAGGCAGTTATCAGGAAAAAAATATCCTAACGGTGATAAAAGCCATTAGCATTTTAAATAGCCAAAATATTTTTCTGGTAGAGCCGAAGGCAATTTATACTGGCCTTGCAAACGTAAAGAAACTTACCCATTTGCAAGGCAGGTGGCAAATCCTCCAAAAAAATCCACTAGTAATTTGCGATACCGGGCATAATCTTGCAGGTATCCAAGAGGTGTTGAAGAACATCAACCAAACAAAATTTGAAAAACTTCACATCGTTTTCGGCATGGTGAAAGATAAGTCTATCGACGAAATTTTAGCTTTATTACCAAAAACTGCATGCTATTATTTTTGTAGCCCAAATATAGAAAGGGGTTTGGATGCGTGCGCTCTTATGAAACAGGCATCGCAGTTTGAGTTGACAGGAAAAGCTTACCCTTCTGTTGCAGACGCTAAGGCTGCCGCTTTATTGGCAGCGCAAAACCAAGATTTTATATTTATTGGCGGAAGTACTTTTGTTGTAGCAGAGGCTTTACCTTAAGTTAACATCATCTTTAAATCCATTATAGGAAAAAAGGCTATTTTTGAAAGAAAAAAACATGAAAAAACTTTTCTTCTTAGCTTTCCTTCTCATCTCGTTGTGTTTTCAGCCAACATTTGCGCAGAAAAAGAAACCGTCCATATCTTCTCCCAATAATTCTAAAGAAGTTGCTCGTCCAAAATTTGTTGTCGGCATTGTAGTAGACCAAATGCGTTGGGATTATCTTTACAGGTATTATGCCAGATATGGCGAGGGAGGATTTAAAAGATTACTTGACAAAGGCTTTAGCTGCGAAAATACGATGATAAATTATTTACCGAGTTATACTGCGGTTGGCCATTCTACCATTTTTACAGGTTCGGTGCCTAGCATCGATGGCATTTCTGGCAACGATTGGATAGACCAACTTACTGGAAAAAACATATACTGTACTTCAGACAGTACTGTTACAACTGTCGGTGCCGATTCTAGAGATGGCGAAATGTCACCCCGGAATCTACTAGTTTCTACCATTACAGATGAACTCCGTTTGGCAACAAACTTTAAATCTAAAGTAATTGGCGTGTCTTTAAAAGACCGGGCTTCTATTTTACCAGCAGGGCATTTAGGTGCTGCCTTTTGGTTAGATGATGCCAGTGGAAACTTTATTACCAGCAGTTATTATAGCAAAGAGCTTCCTAGCTGGGTAAGCAAATTTAACGATCAAAAAAATGCAGAAAAGCTACTAGAAAATGGATGGAACACCTTATATCCTATAAATACCTATACAGAGAGTACGGCAGATGACGTGCCTTGGGAGGGAAAATATTCAGGAGAAAAAACGCCTACTTTTCCACATGATTTAAAAACTGTATATTCAAAAAGCAAGGGTGTAATTCGCAGTTCGCCTTTTGGAAACACCCTTACGTTGGCTTTGGCAACAGAAGCAGTAAAAGCAAATGGCATGGGCAAGGGAGCAGCAACAGATTTTTTAACAGTTAACTGTGCTTCTACAGATTATGTTGGCCATCAATTTGGACCAAATTCTATAGAGGTTGAAGACACCTATTTACGGTTAGATAAAGATTTAGCAACTTTTTTTAACATGCTCGACGCAAATGTTGGCGCAGGAAATTACACCATATTCTTGACAGCCGATCATGGCGCGGCACATTCCATCAATTTTATGAAAGCGCATAATTTGCCTGCCAGCGGATGGAATTCCAATCAATTAGAAAAAGATTTAAATAAGATATTGGCCGATAAATATGGGAAAGGAAATTTAATCCGCGACATTAAAAATTACCAAGTAAATTTCGATTTGGCTAAAATTAGCAGCGAACAACTAGACTTCGATGCAATTAAAAAAATGACCTGTGATTATATAAGAGTGCAACCGAATGTAACCTACGCCATAGATATAGAGAAAATTGGCGCTTTACCCGTTCCAGAGCCCATTAAAACTATGGTTACGAATGGCTATAATTTTAAAAGAAGTGGACAAATCCAAATTATTTTACAGAGCGGCGATTTTGAAGGTAGCGGTCAAACCGGAACAACGCACGGCACTTGGAGTCCTTATGACACCCACATTCCATTGGTTTGGTACGGCTGGGGAATTAAGCAAGGCGCAACAAATACCGAAGTAAATATGACGGATATTTCTGCAACTTTAGCTGGTCTTTTACACATTCAAATGCCAAATGGATGTATTGGCAGACCGATAGTAGAACTACTTTCGAAATAAATCAAAGCAGTAATAGGTATTAAGCCGGCAGAAATGTCGGCTTTTTTTATTTCTAAACCGTTTGGGGAAATATGAGAAACCCCTCGCTCAGATTTCTTATCTTTGGAATAACCAGATATTTCTGTTGAATCTATTGAGATTATTCTATTTTTTATCATGCAAGCAGAAGAAAAATATATTCCTAAAAATAAAATTCGGTTTGTTACAGCCGCATCACTTTTTGATGGCCACGATGCAACCATTAACATTATGCGTAGGATTTTACAATCATCGGGCGCAGAGGTAATACATTTAGGGCATAACAGATCGGTAGATGAAGTGGTAAACTGTGCCATACAAGAAGACGTGCAGGGCATTGCCATGACCTCCTACCAAGGCGGACATATAGAATATTTTAAATACATGTTTAATCTGTTGTTGGAGAAAGGAGCTAGCCACATTAAAATTTTTGCCGGTGGTGGTGGTGTGTTTTTACCTACAGAAATTGATGAACTACAACTGTACGGCATAACAAAAATCTACTCGCCAGATGACGGCAGAAAGATGGGTTTACAAGGCATGATAAACGACATGCTGCGAAAAACCGATTTTGTGACCATAAACGAAATAAAAGACGAGTTTAAAAACATTACCCAAAAAAATACCAATAACATTGCCCGGCTTATATCTTTTGCAGAAAACAATCCAGACAAGTTTTATGTGGAGATGGCAAAAGCAAAATTGCCGAAAACACAAAAAAGTATAGTGCTTGGAATTACTGGCACGGGTGGTGCGGGTAAATCTTCTTTGGTTGATGAGTTGTTGCGACGGTTTTTGCTTTATACAAAAGAAAAAACGATTGCAATTATCTCGGTAGATCCATCAAAAAGAAAAACCGGAGGCGCACTTTTAGGCGATAGAATTAGAATGAATGCCATAAACAATCCGCGGGTCTATATGCGCTCTTTAGCTACGCGGCAGGCAAACCTTGCATTATCGAAAAATGTGCAAGAAAGCTTAGACATTTGCAAAGCAGCTGGATACGATTTGATCATTGTTGAGACTTCTGGTATTGGTCAATCAGACACAGAGATAACAGATCATTGCGATGTTTCATTATATGTGATGACCCCAGAATTTGGCGCAGCCACCCAATTGGAAAAAATAGACATGCTCGATTTTGCAGATCTGGTGGCTATTAACAAATTCGATAAGCGCGGCGCATTAGATGCTGTTCGCGATGTGCGGAAACAGTATAAGCGAAACCACCTAAAATTTGATGTGCCTGATGACGAAATTCCGGTATATGGCACCATGGCATCGCAATTTAACGACCCGGGAATGAACGAACTTTTTTTAGCACTGTTCAATCAGATTAAAGAAAAAACCAGTGTCGATTTTGCAATAGATGCAACAGAAATAGCCACTAACACAGAGAAAGCATACATCATTCCTCCAGATAGGATTAGATATCTAGCAGAAATTACCGAAGCAAGCAATCATTATAATCAGTGGGTAGAAGCGCAATCGGCCATTGCAAGAAAAATGTATCAGCTAGATGGCGTTATTTCTTTACTGGATCAAATGAAAGAAAAAAAACCTGCACAAGAGGAAACGATAGCCGATTTAAAAGGAGTTTTGGCCGAATTTGAAGAAATGATAGACGGGCAGGCAAAAAAACTTTTACGCAATTGGCCCGCCGTAAAAGACACATATACTCAGGCGAATTTTGTCTACAAGGTTAGAAATAAAGAGATTAAATTACCGCTGTTTTATACATCGTTATCTCAGTTAAAAATTCCAAAGGTTGCTTTGCCAAGGTATAACGATTGGGGCGATTTACTAAAATGGCTACTCACAGAAAACCTCCCGGGCGAATTTCCTTATGCCGCTGGGGTTTTTCCTTTAAAGCGAGAGGGAGAAGACCCAACTAGAATGTTTGCGGGAGAAGGCGGCCCAGAGCGGACAAACAAGCGCTTTCATTATGTATCTCTCGGACAAAAATTTAACCGCCTATCTACGGCATTCGATTCGGTGACGCTCTATGGAGAAGATCCGCACATTAGGCCAGACATTTACGGAAAAATTGGAAATTCTGGGGTGAGCATTGCCACGCTAGATGATGCCAAAAAACTCTATTCGGGTTTTGACCTTTGCGCGCCAAGCACGTCGGTTTCTTTGACGATTAATGGCCCAGCACCCATGCTGCTTGGTTTTTTTATGAATGTTGCCATAGATCAACAGTGTGAGAAATACATCGTCGAAAACAATATTCAAACAGAAGTAGAGGAAAAAATAAACAAAATTTATAGCTCAAAAAAACAAAGCCGCCCCGTTTATAATGGAAAATTACCAGAGGGAAATAACGGGCTTGGCTTAATGCTTTTGGGCGTAACAGGCGATGAGGTGCTTCCAATAGATGTTTATGAAAGCATAAAAGCAGGTGCGCTAAGCGCGGTTAGAGGTACAGTGCAAGCAGATATTTTAAAAGAAGATCAAGCGCAGAATACGTGTATATTTTCTACCGAGTTTGCCTTGCGGATGATGGGCGACATTCAGAAATATTTTATCGACGAGAACATTAAAAACTTTTATTCAGTTTCTGTTTCTGGCTACCACATTGCAGAAGCAGGAGCAAATCCAATCTCTCAACTCGCATTCACTTTAAGCAATGGTTTTACATTCGTAGAATATTACCTAAACCGTGGCATGCATATTGATGATTTTGCACCCAATCTATCTTTCTTTTTCTCTAACGGAATAGACCCAGAATATGCAGTTATTGGAAGAGTTGCCCGTAGAATTTGGGCAAAAGCAATTAAAAACAAATACAAAGGCAATGAAAGGTCGCAAAAGCTAAAATACCACATTCAAACCTCGGGAAGATCTTTACACGCTCAAGAGATTGATTTTAACGACATAAGAACCACACTCCAAGCGCTTTATGCCATTTACGATAACTGTAACTCACTACATACCAACGCTTATGACGAAGCGATTACCACGCCCACAGAAGAATCTGTTCGTCGGGCGATGGCCATTCAATTGATTATTAATAGAGAACTGGGGCTGGCAAAAAATGAAAACCCCTTGCAAGGTGCATTCATTATTGAAGAATTAACGGATTTGGTTGAACAAGCGGTGTTAACAGAATTTAAACGAATAAATGATCGTGGCGGCGTGTTGGGTGCAATGGAAACGATGTATCAACGCGGCAAAATACAGGAAGAAAGCCTTTATTATGAAACGTTAAAACACAGTGGAGAGTTTCCAATTGTTGGGGTAAATACGTTTCTAAATAAGAACGGTTCGCCAACTATTGTACCTACAGAAGTAATTAGAGCAACAGAAAAAGAAAAACAAGATCAGATTGCTTCTCTAAAAGTATTTCAGGTTAGAAACAAGAAAGTTGCTGGGGATAAATTGCTAAAACTTAGGGCTGCAGCAACTGCCGGTGAAAATATTTTCACAGAATTGATGGAAGTATGCAAAACATGCTCTTTAGGGCAAATTAGTAATGCACTTTATGAGGTTGGTGGACAATATAGAAGAAATATGTAAGGTAGTTGAATTTGAAAAAAAGCGCTGAATATTTAGCGGGTGTTCTGCGCTAACGAACGTTGTAAAGCGCCCAAATTATTCTAATTTGAGTGACTCTAAAACAATTGCTATATTAAAAAAGCCTGCTCTTTATAAAAGAAGCAGGCTTTTTAATTTTATATTTTTAATAGGATTTACCCAACTATCCAGCTAAACTTATAATCCATTGTTGGATTTTTCATTCGATCCGCTACGCGTAACAGGCGATCTGGTAAGGCCAATAAATAATCTCTGGCTTTCTCTCCGGCGGCATCTAAATCTCTCAGGCTTTCTATTTGCCAATCTTCTAGAAGCTGTTGCATAATTTCTACATAATCTACACCAGTATAAACGCCTAAGCGTTGTGCAGCATCTGTAAAATGACCAAAAGTTTGGCCAATTTTCAATCCAACTTCGCGAAGAAAGTGAGCTGGCATTACAATCTTTTTCCGCATCATATCTTCGAATGCAAGTATGGCTTCGTTCGGATCTACTTCAAAAATCTTGTTCATAAAATCTTTGTAGGCTTTTGCGTGTCTGGCCTCATCGGATGCGATTACGCCACACATTTTAGAAAGCAGTGTGTCGCCCTCTTTTTTTGCCATGGAAGCTACGCGCCTGTGCGATACGTTTGTGGCCATTTCTTGAAAACTCGTATAAATAAAGTTTCTATAAGGATCGTGGCCGGTACCAATGTCAAAACCATCGGCAATTAAATATTGGGTAGAAATTTCCATTTGGCGCATATCTACGCGCCCAGATAGGTATAGGTATTTATTCAGCACATCGCCATGCCTATTTTCTTCTGCAGTCCAGAACCGCACCCATTTCATCCAACCACCTTCTTCATCTTTACTTTGCCCATCAACCATCGTTAACCAAGATTCGTACGTTGGCAAAGCTTCTTCTGTTATGGTATCGCCAATAAGCACCGCAACTAGATCATAAGATAAATCTTTTGCTGTTTCTCTTAATGCCCTCACATCTTCATAAAAACTTTCTCCGGTAGAATCTGGCAAAAAATCGGAAGGCTGCCAATTGGTATCTATGGGCTTTAAGTATGTGTCCATCATCTCTAGCATATATTTCTCTACATGCACCATTACTTCCCGTCTCTTATCTGCAAAAAAACTCATCTGTTATTTCTATAATTTTTTAAAAACAAATATAACCAAATTTTATGGCAAAGTATATTTTATGTAACAATCCAAAAAACATTTCGACCGGGTAACAAGTCCTTTGAGATGCTCTTATCTACGAATTAGAATAACGAAGTCTATTTTGATGAATTAGAAAATTGCTAATTAAGGCCATCATTTAGCTAAACCTTACCGCCATTTTTTAATTCAAGATTTTTTAACGCCAACACCTGACCCATATAACCACAGAGTGTGGAAAAATTCTACACTTAAAAGTTTTAATAAAAAAATTAAGCACCTAGTAATCAATAATTTAAAAATAAATAATTAGTTGGCATCATTGTGTTACACTACTTGGCATAACAAGAACAAATAATTAGAATAATTAATACATTAAAAATTTAGAACCATGAAAAAATTAATTTTATCAGCTGCATTTTTAGCTATCGGAGGATTAACAGTAGTAAACGCAAACGAAATAAATACAGTAAAGACCAATCCAAATACAATTGTGATGGTTCAAGATAGTGTTGTAAAAACACCTGTTAAATTAGACTCGCTACCGGCGGCTGTAACGGCAACGTTAAAAACAGATGCTTATAAACATTGGACGCCAACGGAAGCTTGGGCAGTTAAAGATGGCGAAAAAGAGTATTTCCTTATCAATGTTAAGAAAGAAGAGCAAACAGGTGCTTTAAAAATTGACAAAGACGGAAAACCTGTAGAATAAACACCCAAAATTAACATCTATATAGAAAAGCCAGATTTTATCTGGCTTTTCTTGTTTTTGCTGTATAGCGAAAATGGTTATTTTAGAAGACGATACCATTTGCCCAACTGCTTGATGGTTTTCTTACCAGACACATGAAGTTACACTTGTAACGCAGATTAAACAGGCCACCATTTAGCTAAACTATACCGCCATTTTTTAATTCAAGATTTTTCACCGTCAATACTTGACCCATTTAACTACAGAGTGTGGAGTTTTTCCACACTTAAAAGTTTTAGAAAAAAATTAAGTAACTGATAATCAACAATTTAAAAATTAATAATTAATTGGCATCATTGTGTTACACTACTTGGCATAACAACAATAAGTAATTAGAATAATTAATACATTAAAGATTTAGAACCATGAAAAAATTAATTTTATCAGCTGCATTTTTAGCTATCGGAGGATTAACAGTAGTAAACGCAAACGAAATAAATACAGTAAAGACCAATACAAATACAATTGTGATGGTTCAAGATAGTGTTGTAAAAACACCTGTTAAATTAGACTCGCTACCGGCGGCTGTAACGGCAACGTTAAAAACAGACGCTTACAAAGATTGGACGCCAACGGAAGCTTGGGCAGTTAAAGATGGCGAAAAAGAGTATTTCCTTATCAATGTTAAAAAAGAAGAGCAAACAGGTGCTTTAAAAATTGACAAAGACGGAAAACCTGTAGAATAAACACCCATAATTAACATTTATATAGAAAGGCCAGACTTTGTCTGGCTTTTCTTATTTTTGCTGCATGGCGAAAATACTTATTTTAGAAGACGATACTACATTTGCCCAACTCCTTGATGGTTTTCTTACCAGACACAAGCATGAAGTTACGCTTGTAACGCAGATTAAACAGGCCATTAAATTAATCGATAAGCAAGAATTTGATTTATTTTTAGTTGATTACAGACTTCCCGATGGAATTGGATTAGAAGTAATTACGCACTCTAGAAACTTAGGCTTATCTACCCCAATTATTGTAATGACTAGCTTTAACGATGTTCGCACAGCGGTAAAGTCTATGCAATTAGGTGCTTTTGATTACATCACAAAACCTGTAAATCCAGATGAGCTTTTAATGGTTATTAAAAACTCATTGGAGAAGAAAAGCCTTATAATTGATGTTGTAAACCCAACTGACGGTGATTTTATAAAAGGAGAAAGTGCTGTTGCAAACAAACTCTACGGCTTTATTGCGTTGGTTGCTCCTACAGAAATGTCGGTCATTATTCAAGGTGAAAGTGGCACGGGAAAAGAGTTTGCAGCCAGAACCCTTCACCAACAAAGCAAACGAGCAAATAAGCCTTTTGTGGCCATAGATTGTGGCGCGCTTTCTAAAAATCTGGCCGCAAGCGAATTATTCGGGCATATAAAAGGTGCATTTACGGGTGCGTTAAATGACAAAAAAGGTCAGTTTGAATTTGCAGATGGGGGAACCCTATTTCTAGATGAAGTTGGAAACCTAAGTTATGAGGTTCAAGTTAAATTACTCAGGGCGGTACAAGAAAAAACCATTCAGCCGCTTGGCAGCATAAAACAGGTACCTGTGGATGTTCGCATAATTACTGCAACAAACGAGGATTTGACGAGCATGATTCAGCAGGCCGATTTTAGAGAAGATTTATACCACAGACTAAATGAATTTAAAATCCAAATACCTGCATTAAGAGATAGAGACGGTGATTTAGACTTGTTTATAAATCATTTCGTCAAATTATCAAATAGAGATTTAGACAGGAATGTGAAGAGCATCTCAAAAGAAGCGAAAACACTCTTATTGAACTATGATTGGCCTGGAAATTTACGGGAATTGAGCAATGTTATTAAACGGATGGTATTGTTAACCCCTGGCGATGTTGCTGAAATAACTGCTTTGCCAGATGAAATGACCATTGCGGTAAAACACCAGCACAGTCCTAATTATTCTTCTGATTTAAAGGCGACAAATGAGCAAAACGAGAAAATGTTAATCTCTGAAACGCTTATTAAGGCAAAACACAATAAATCTAAAGCTGCTAAAATGTTAAACATAGATAGGAAAACACTCTACACCAAAATGGAACGGTATGGTATTGATTAACATCTTTTTAGAAGTTGTGAATCAGCCCTATATACTGCAATAATTAGGATAATTGAACTCAGAAATTAAATGAAATGCTAACAGCCATCCACCCAAAATTGCCCATGCGCAATAAAACAGTTACCAAAGATTTTTATTTGAAAAAATTAGGTTTTGAAGCCGTTGGCACAGCCGATTTTGATGGTTACCTTATGGTGGAAAAAGACCGTGTTCAAATTCATTTTTTTGAATTTAAAGATTTAGACCCAAAAGAGAATTACGGACAGGTTTACATCAGAACAGACGATATAGATGGTTTATATCGAACACTTCAACAAGCAGGAACTGAAATACATCCAAACGGAAGTCTCCAAATTAAACCTTGGGGACAAAAAGAATTCTCGGTGCTCGACCCTGATAGCAACTTACTTACTTTCTTGCAGGATTGGCCATAATGTTTGATGAAAAAAGGTGTTATTGGGACTTTATTTCCAAGGCATCATTCATCTGCTGGCGCACGTTCCATGCCGTCCAAAAGGGCCAACACTTCATCTAACTTTGCCAACTGATTTACCACTTCATTCTTTATCGAGATAGTAAGGCCTATCTCGGCTATATCAATTTCCAATAATCTAAAAGAAGTCGCCAAAGTTTTAGACCCAATCTGAGCCATCCTCCCTGCTAGCCTGTGCACAATTAGTCGGGCATCGGCTTGATTGTTCTCTTCTAAAAATATTGTTAGTTGCTTAGCATCTGCTAGAGAATCCAACCTACAAGTTGTAAGAATTTTTTTTAACATTTGCTGGTCGCCAAAAGTCATCTTTTCAATGTTAGAAAAATCAAGCTCAGGTTTCAAATCATCCATATCTACATTATCGAATATGGAAAGCAGATCGACCGCTCTAAAGGGCTTCATTATCAATCCTTCAAAGCCTTCTTTCAAAACCAAATCCCTTTCATCTGGTAACACTTGGGCGGTTATTGCATAGAACCGGACGTGAGGAGGCAGTTTTTTCTTAAGAATTTTGCAAAGTTCTAAGCCTGTCATTTCTGGTAAGCGCATATCTACAAGAACAAATGCCAAACTATCTACAGGTTGTTCGTTAAGAATTTCAGTTATTTCATTAAAACATTTGTACGGAATTTTGTTCCTTTCGAAAATTAAACCACAAAGATCCAGTATCAACTTGTCGTCGTCTATTACCCAGACAGTTTGTTTGGTAGAAATCTTATAGTTCTTTAATTCCAAAGAGTCGGGTATCTCCTCCTCGGCACTTTCAAACTTCAGAAAAACACTAAAAATAGTGCCAATCCCAGGCTTACTCTTAACATGGATTCTTCCACCTTGATTTTCTACAAGCGATTTTACAATACTTAATCCCAATCCCGTACCTGTTTGATTAACGACATACTTCTCTGGCGATTCGACTTGCTCAAACTCATTAAATATTGTATCAATTTCAGTTTCTGCAAATCCAATACCCGTATCTTCTATAATGAAATTGAGATGTACGTGTTCGTTCTGCTTTTTTGCGGAAACAGAGAGCTTTATTTCTCCATCAAAGGTAAATTTAACAGCATTTCCAATAATGTTATACAATACCTGCTTTAAACGAAATGCATCACCTTTTACAAATTCAACTCCAGGAGTATCTACATGCGTGCTAAGCTTTAACGATTTCTGCTCTGCAAGTGGAAGAATAACCGAAACCACTTCATCAAGAAGATCTTGCATTCTAAAAATGTGGTTATTAAAGGTAAACTCCCCAGAAATTATTCTGTTGTAATCTAAAATTTCGTTCACAATTTGCAAAAGATGTACTGAGGATTGGTAAATGGCATTAATATCTTTCTTTCGTGGAATATCTTGGAGCGAGATTAATTCTGAATAACCTAAAATAGCCTGTAAAGGGGTTCTAATTTCATGGCTCATGTTCGAAAGAAAGCGCTGCTTAGCCTTGCCATGATATTCGGCCTCGTCCCTTGCCAGTTCCAAAGCCTTCCTGTAACGGTTACTTTTAGTAATGTCAGACAAAATGAGGTACATCAACACAATAGTTAAAAAAAAGAAGACCACCAGAATGGCTGTTATTTGAGCAACACTAGCATTTACCACTTGTTTAGCCTGCCGCCCGTTTAAATCCATTTGCTGCACAGCTTGCGCCTCAACTTCCTTTAAAATTTTGAGCATTTGCCTGGTTAATGTATTGCTAGCTACAGCAAGTTCAGATTCTTGTTGCAAAAATTTCTGCCCTTTTAACCGTTGTGTTTTGGCGATACTTCTTAATGCACTTTCCATGCTATTAAGAAGGCTATCTTCAGCTTTCGGGTTTACCGTATCTCTCTTTACCTTAAACTCTTCGTTAATAATTTTGTAAGCATCGGCTTTTTTCTTACCGAACAACTTGCTTAAAAATCCTCTAGATTTCTTTTCATCGTCTGGCCCAACGGTGGTAGTGCTAGTAGTGGTCTGCGTAATTAATACTGCACTATCTGCTTGCCTCGATTGCTTACTTACCAACCCACTAATTTTACTAACATCTTCTGAAAACGACTTGGTATTTACCAGATTCTCTCTAACCTTTAGATAAGCCAAAAATTGCTTATCCCGGTCTCTAAGTAGCTTTTTCAAAGATTTAATTCTTTCCAGTTGTGCAGAATCATTAGCGTACAAACTTCTAAGCGTATCCAAGCTCAACCTTAATCTTTTTGATTCGGTTAAGAAATTATCGTTGCCATCGTTATCAAAGGCTTCCTTTCTCTGTAATTGGTCTAATCGAGCTATTTTATGGGTTAAATCGTTAACAATCCTCAATCTTGCGTTTGGCTGAGAAATTTCTTCTACCACAGATAACATCTTACCAAATGCAAATTTACTGACATACCCGGCCAACAAGAGTGCAAAAAATGCACAGATGAAACCTAAAATAACTTTTCCCTTTACCGATTTAAAAATTTTTCTTTGAAGACCTCTACTCATTAAACTCATATTACCGCTTTAAACCTCACGAATTTTATTAGAAAAAAACATGTGTGCCCAGTTTGACAAATAACGTACCAAGCGCGTTTTTTCATAAATACATAACCGCTGGTATAAGATGAAAAGACAACTTTACCAGCAAAGCCAACCATTGATCTGAATAGGATTTTCTTCTCTCCATTAAAACTATCTATTCCTCTTTGTAAAAAACGCTATCTAGATGCACAAAACAATAGATGTTTCTTAATTTTAACCTGATATTTGACTATGAATCGCATCGATCGTCTTTTCGGAATCATAACCTTAATGCAATCGCGCAAATATATTTCTGCGGAAAACATCTCCGAGCAATTTAATATCAGCACCAGAACCGTTTATAGAGATGTTAAAGCTTTACAAGAGCAAGGAATCCCCCTAAGTTTCGAACAACATAAAGGCTATTTTTTGGTTCAGGGATTTTTTCTTCCACCTGTTTCCTTTAGTATGGATGAGGCAAACGCCCTTTTACTTGTCGAAAGTTTAGTAAAGGGTTTCGCTGATAATTCTATCCGTTCACATTATTCAACAGCGCTTACAAAAGTTAAAGCAGTTTTAAGGGCACCACAGAAAGAAAAGTTACAAACCTTAAATCAACATATAAAACTTCAAATTCCACAGCGGTTAAATTTCAATTTTGAATACCTTTCCCTCCTTCAAAACTCGATATCGGAAAAAACTATAGTTGAATTGGAGTATAAAAATGCAAAAGACGAAATTAGTAAACGTACCGTTGAACCTATTGGCTTAATATTTTATGCTTTTAGTTGGCACTTAATCGCATGGTGTCACCTCCGTATTCAATACCGAGATTTCAACCTGACAAGAATTATCTATTTAAGACCCCTTAACAAACCCTTCGAAAAACCGAGTCACATGCCTATGAGCGACTATATGAACTTGCTACCTGTTAATTTCTAATTTTTTTTCTTCGAGATTTGCTACCTTTAGATTAAGGCAATTTCAGTCCATGCCTTTAAGGCCTTAAAGAATGGACGTTCAACCCCGGGTGTATCACACTCAAACAGTTATAATAGATAAGAGCTGTCCAGAATTTTTTTTTAATAAAATAATTTTATTTTTTTTACACTGCCATAAGGTTGTCACTCATTGCTGTTTACTTTGTGTAAACAACACCTAAAACCTATGGGTTTAGCTGGGTTAATACTATTTGAATTAAGCTTAAAAGAAACATTAAAACGAAAAAATATGGACATCATCAAATTATTACTAAAAGAATTAGAGGCCGAATTTAAGACCACTAAAAAATTTATGGCAATTGTACCCGTTGATAAATTTGATTGGGCACCGCACCAAAAAAGCATGAAAATGAAAGCACTTGCCACCCACATTGCTGAATTGCCAAGTTGGGTAAGTATAGCGTTAACTACTGATGGGCTAGATTTTGCAACCACCCCTTACCAACCAGTCCATGTAAATAACGCAGATGACTTGGTAAAGCTTTTGCAAAAGAGTTATGAAGACGGGAAAGAAGCGCTAGAAAAAGCAACCGATAAAGACTTAGAAGGTAAATGGATATTGCGTAATGACGAAAAGATTTTAGCAGATTATACGAAATATGAAACGATTCGCCATTCCTTTAGCCAAACCGCCCACCACAGGGCACAACTTGGTATTTATTTAAGACTATTGGACATTCCTATCCCTGTAAGTTACGGTCCAAGTGCCGACAATCAGAATTTTTAAAGTCTTTCCTTGGTCAAAATTACTTCTTGATCAAGGAATTTCATCGTCATGAGCCATTTGAATAAAAATGCGTGAATCTATGGTGACGCCAACCAAGCATTAACGGAGCTTTATTTCAAACAAACCAAACTCCCCATTCCTGTAATGGATGGAGGCCCGTTACTTCTTTTAACCCAACGGCCCCA
>NZ_JBEPPD010000023.1:0-50056 GCF_040547165.1 Pedobacter sp. UYP30
TTTTGTAAACTTTTGGTGCTTACATGTGTATATATTTCGGTGGTCTTGCTGCTCTTATGTCCCAAAATTTCTTGTATATATCTCAAATCGGTTCCTTGTTCTAACAAATGTGTAGCAAAACTATGCCGTCGGTTAATTGATGAGTTGTTTAACAGTTTAACCAACAAGATTTTCATAAATTTAGTTGGCGAAGTGTTTTGTTGTTCAGTTTGAGAAAGGTTTTACAGATTAAAACGGTTTTGGGTTACTTGGTGGTGGCTATTTCGAGGTGGCACGCGGCCTGGATGGTAAGGGCCGAATGCAATGAGGGTTAAGTTTTTTCTTTCAGAAAAAAAAACTTAACGGAACCCCTGTACAGCCAGAAATTGCCGCCCAAAAAAAAAAGGAGCAAAGAGCAAGGAACAAAGAAGAAAGATACAAGAGACGCAAACCCTGAAACGAGTTCAGGGTGATGACGCGCTGATATACCTATTTCTTCAAATTAAGAATGATTTTTAACCCGTCGGCAGCATTTACATCGGTAATAAATTTATAAAAATCTGCATAACTTTCTGGCGGAAAAGTTCCATCGTTTAAAACGAATTTTCTATAGTAGGTTAACTTGTTATCTGTTAAGGTTGTCTTTGCGGTATAACTCCCAAATTCATTTTTAAATTTCTTGTCGATTGGGAAGATGTTGGTCGTTACCACCTCATCTGGCAGTTTATAGGTAATGGTATCTTCGTCGGTATAACCACGATTAATGTATACTGGCAGTTTTCTTTCCATTACCTCTGCAATGCCACTTTTTACATTAAATGCATTCAGTTTTATAAACATTCGGCCATTGTTTACAGCGGCATAATTTCTAATGTCTACTGCAATATTTTCTGTAAGCTCTGGTTTAATGGTTTTTTTTACCACGTAATTTACAGCATCGAAATTTATATTGTCGATGTCGTACACGCTGGCTAAAAGTTTTTGCTGCTCGTTAATGGGTTTGTCTAACATTTCTTCATGATTGTCGAACTGCGAACCGAAAAATAAGGTTTTAATAGTGCCTTTTGCATTTCCAGTAGCTGTTATCTTTAATTCGCTGTTGCGGATTTGAAGGTTGTTTTGGACACTTAATTTGGGCGTCCTTAACAACTTTCCGCCTTCTGGTGTACAGGCAAGTACCAGCCTATCATCTGTAAACGTACTTAAAAACCCGAATGGAATTTTCTGACTCGTACATTCCAGCCAAGTCGTATCGCCTTTAAGCGGCATGCAAAGAATGATGTGATTGCCTTGGTTCATGCTTGCGTAAGAGGGATCTAAACTTACCTTTTGATTTCCGGCCTCTACCACGCAATAAAGAGATTCTATACCGGCGGCTTCTAAAAGACTTTGCGTGTAGTTAACCAAGGCCTTACAATCGCCGTAACCTAAACGGTCGACCTCGGCAGCGGCAACCGGCTGAAAGCCGCCAATACCTATTTGTACGCTGATGTATCGGGTTTTATTCTGCATGTACTCGTAAACTTTTCTTGCCTTATCTTTATCTGTCTTTTCGTTTTTAACCAACGCTTTAATCATTGCTACAGTTTCTGGCGGCAATATTCTACGCGTTTTAAGCAAATCGTTGTATATCCATTTTCCTAAACCTAGCCAATTGGTGTAACTGCCATCGTGCTTGTAGTACGTAAAATCTTTGGCAGAAATTTTTACATTGGTTTGGTAAGTGTCTCTATCTGGACTAAATGGCTCTGGCTTAATGGCATGTACATTGCTAAGTTTCCAAGTCAGCATTTTTTGCTTTTCGTCGGTAGATTCCTCTGGCTTGCCTGTAAAATTTTGGGGCTTAATTCTAAGTTCGTCAGTTGGTTTGCAGATAAAAGTGTAACTGCTTTTTTCTACAGAAATATCATTTGCAGTTTGGGGTGTCCAATCGGGGATAATTAAATTTTGCTTGTATCTTATCTCATAATTGTAAACAACCGTGTAAGGATACGCCGATCCTGTGGGTTTAAAATGCTTTACGCGACTATCAACAAACAAAGAAAAGCCATCGGCAGCGCTTACATCGCTAAAATTCTTTTGATTGAACTTCGTTATTGCTATTCCCGATTCATTGTAAACCTCGCCTTTTATGTTTTTTATAGAAGTATTTTTATCATAAAACAACACCAGCTTGGCGTTTTCATCTCCATTTTCGTTTAAAATGGTAATGGCTTTTGTTACGTTCAACGTCACATTATCGGGCGAACGCATATCAACCACGGTTTCCTCATTTCTAATAACTGCGTTAGCGCGATTTTTTAGATTGGAAGGAATTAAATCTACACTATAATTCTCTTGGGCAAATCCGCGTGCAGCGAATAGAAGCAAACAAAGTACGGTAAGTTTGGCTTTCATTTAGTTGATTTTTTTTAATTGAACATCGGCCTTTTGGTTCTGAATAATCCTACTGTAAAATTCTTTTAAGTATGGATATTGATCTGCTTCATAAATGGCATCGCTAAACTCTAATATTTGGCTTACCGATAACATATTGTTTATCATTTGTGTTTGCAACAGATACTTGCCTCCGCTGTTAGGCAGGCCTATAGCCATGTCTTTAGGTTTTTCGGCTAACTCAAAATCGCCAGGTAGCGTAATGTTTAGGTTTATACGCTGGTAAGATGGAAAACCAAGATCTACAGGGTAAGTTCTCTCTGTTAAGTTAAATGGATTTTTTCTAATTGGATTTATAAAAAACGGATTGAAATTTAATTCGCCGTTTCCGCTGTTTGCCATCGGAGACATTTCTATTTGATAAATCTCAGTTAAAATATTCTCTACGCTATCTATGTTTCTAATTTCGTGCTTTAAGATTTTTAAATTTGGCAAGCGCTCATCTAATTTTTCTACATATTCATCTGGCGAACTGTACTTCTTAATTTCGGTACGCGTGCTAAAGGCTTCATAGCCGGTACTATTTGTTACAATGTTACCGGTAATTTTTCCATCGGCACCCAATTTCGCATCCATTGAATAAGTTACCGTCGATTTTTGCTTAGTGGTTAAGTCTATCCAGTAAGAGGGCTTTTTAAGGTTTATAACGCGCCCCTTATCATTTAAACAGCGTAAAGGCAAGAGACCAAAAGGCAGCAAAGGTTCTGTGGCGTCAATTAAGTAACTTTTATCGCCAATGTTAACTTTCGCTATAAGGTAATTAAAATCAGAAATTACCGGATATAAATTGTTTGGCTTACCGTTTTCGCGGGTAGAAAGAATTACGGCTTCTGCATCTAAATTTGCTGCAGACAAAGCTGCAATTAAACTCAAATTAACATCTGCAACATCTCCAGAATGTAAACTCAGGGCTTTTTTAATGTTATCTTCGCTGTATATTCCATAATACCTATTCCATTTTACTTGCTTTTTAATGTATTCGTAAATGGCTTTAGCTTTGCTTAAATCATCATCGGTATTTTTTAGTATGGATGGCATTAGGTCTTTAAACAATTCATCTCGCTTCATCTGTTTGCCCAATGTTTTTTCGGTTTTCAGCTCATAATCTACATCTTTCCAAGTTTTGGTGTAGCTCTGTCTTCTCCCGTCGGGCATTTGCCAATCGGTTAACTCGAAGTAAATGGCCGATTTGAAATTACTCGGCGCCGTCATATATTCTTCTTCAATAAATGCCGGAATGTTTTTCATTATGTAGGTAATTTTAGAACAATCTATAGGTACACCGTTTATCCGCAAGCATTCTTTTGAAACCTCCGTTTTTGTGTCGCTTAACTTATAATATCCGCGAAGCGAAACATTGTAATTGTAAATGGCTGGAATAAAAACCAAATACTCACTATATACTTTCGGAATGTCTGTTTGAAATTCCCAGGTTCTAAAATTAAATATTCTTGGAGATTCTAAGCTGAAGCTGTATTCTATAACAGAACCATCTTGTATGTTGGGCAATGTAAACTTTGTAAGGGTAACATATTTTGATTTGTTTTCGGAAAAAATTGCCTTTTTATCCATAGCGGTTTCTACAAATTTTCCGTTTACACTATTAAAAGTAGCCGCACGAATTTCTGAAACCGTTTCTTCTCTAGAACCATTTTTATAGGTTGGGATAAGAATATTGGCCTGGCCGTAACCTTCTTTATTATAGATTTTAATTTTTACGTGATAAATAAAAACCAATTCTGACTGCCCTGTATCATCATTAATATTTATACGAGAAGTTCCAAATTCTTTTAAAACAACTGCATTTGCATTGCTGTCTAACTTATTCCTATCGAAATTAAAATCATCGGAAGTGATCTGACCAAAAGAAAAATCTTGCGCAAACGAATTAAAGACGCATAACGAGAGGAAAAAGAATAGAAAAATGGTTTTCATTAGAGCTTGGTTAATTTGCTGCAATATAAATTTCGCGTTTTAAATAATGAAATTTATTACAGAAGTTCCTTATTTTTTTGAGTTTGGCAAACAAAGAAATAAGTTTGGCGAAACGATTAAGCATCATGGTTTTGCGGCCTGGATGGTAAGGGCCGAATGCAATGAGGGTTAAGTTTTTTACTTCAGAAAAAAAAACTTAACTGAACCCCTGCACAGCCAGAAATTGCCGCCCCGTCAGCCATTATCGAACAATCAAAGAGATATACTTGAGCGCTCAGGAAGGACGAACCGTATAAAGACAGACCCCAAAAAACATGAGATTCGTTTCACTCAGCGTTATTTAGTCGTTTAAAGCTGATAAAACTACGTGCTAATACCGGTAGGAATCAGTCGTTACTTTTAAAAACTCATTCCTGTATTGATTCGGTTGCTTACCCATTACCGTCTTAAACTGTTTATTAAAATTAGACAGCGTTTGGAAGCCGCATTCGTAACCAATTTGATCAATATTCATATTTCCTTCTTTCAATAGCTTGCAGGCAGATTCAATTCTGATTTCTTTTACAAAATCTGAGAACGATTTATTTACCCTCGATTTAAAATACCTGCTGAAAGATGTTCGCGTCATATTTACCAGCGAGGCCACCTCAACAGCACTAATGGTATCTTTATAATGTCTCATCACGTATTCATATACTTTGTTCATTCTTGTGGTTTCGGCTTCTGTATTGGATGAAATCTGATAGTTATGGGTAACAAAGTGATATTCGCTAGATTTGGTTAATACATTTAAAATTTTAATCAGTTGGATCACACCGTCCATGCCATCCAGTCCTAGCATTTTACGCATCATCCGGCTTACCGTTTTTTTGGTATGACCATATATTTCCAGTCCACGTTCTGATTTTTTAAGCAGGCTGTCCAGCTGGTTCATTTCGTCTTTTAGGTGTAATGCATCACCAAAAAAGTGGTTGTGAAAGTAGATTACAATCACAGTTGTCGACAGCCGACTTTCTTTATCAAAATATTCATTGTCATTTCTCCATACATGCGGTAAATGAGGGCCGATAAGCACCATATCACCAGCTTTAAAGGAGGTAAGGTTGTTTCCTATAAAGCGGTTTCCTTCGCCTTGCAACACACAATTCAGCTGAAATTCTGGATGGGAATGAAAGGTTGGATCAAAATGTGGTGCGTTTATTTCCTTTACCACATAAACCTTAGTTTTTGATATAGGAGATTTGGGTATTACATGTGTCATATCACAATCGTTACATTAAAATAATAGAATCTACAGTATAGATGATACAATATAGTCATTATCAGGCAACATATTGCAGGTATTATCACTCAATAAAAATTAAGTTTGTAATAGTCAATTATAGTTTGACCAAAACTACATTAGTAATTAAATCCTAACCAGATGAAAAAAATATTGATCTTATTGTTTATCAGCGGTTTATTTTTCTTGAGCTGCGCCAATAAAAGAAAACTAACAGATACCTCGGGAACAACAGATAAACCAACAGAAAGTGCCCGCAGAGCGGAAGTACTTTTTCTTGGTAACGAAGGCCGTCACCATGATTCTGGAAAGTATGCCCCATGGCTCGCCATTGAACTTTTTAAAAGTGGGATTAACCTGACATACACTACTGACCTTAACGATTTGAACGAAGAGAATCTGGCCAAGTATGATGGATTGATCATCTACGCGAACCATGATTCTATAGCTCCATCGCAAGAGGCAGCGTTGAAGAATTTTGTAGAAAACGGAAAAGGTCTAATTCCTTTGCATTCTGCATCGGGTTGTTTCCATAACTCTGAATGGTATATTAAAGCAATTGGTGGTCAGTTTGCCTCGCATGGCAACGGATCATTTACCAGCCATACCCTAAAGCCCTCCCACCCGGTGATGAAAGGGGTTGCTGAATTTACAACTACCGACGAAACTTATGTGCACAAAAAGCTAAACCCGGATATTGAGGTATTAATGGAGCGTGAGGAAGATGGAAAAAAAGAGCCTTATACTTGGGTTCGCAATGAGGGGAAAGGCCGCGTGTTTTACACCGCCTACGGTCATGACGATGCCACTTGGAAAAACCATAATTTCCTAAAGATGGTTAGTAATGGCGTGTTATGGGCTATCGGCGATGAGGTCAAAACTAAGATTGCCAATTTAAAAATTCCGAATGTGAGCATTTATCCAGACAGTATAGCCAATTTTAATGCCCGACATTTGGTACCTAAAATACAAGAAGGATTAAGCCCTGAGGAATCAATGAAATTGATTCAAGTCCCTGCAGATTTTGAGGTTAAGCTCTTTGCCGCAGAACCAGATATTACCAACCCTATTGCAATGGCATGGGACGAAAGGGGACGATTGTGGATAGTGGAATCCGTAGATTATCCAAACACCTTTGTAGAAACTGATGGCGCAGCGAATGATAGGATCAAAATTTGTGAAGACACAGATGGCGATGGTAAGGCGGATAAATTTACCATTTTTGCAGATAGCTTAAATATTCCTACAAGTATTGTGTTTTCTAATGGTGGGATAATTGTTTCCCAAGCGCCAAACATGGTGTTTTTAAAAGATACCGATGGTGATGATAAGGCGGATATTCACCAAATACTCTCCACAGGATGGGGCAAAAATGATACCCACGCCGGCCCCTCAAATCTGCAATATGGGTTTGACAATAAGATCTGGGGTGTTGTTGGCTTCTCTGGTTTCAAAGGTAAAATGAACGGGAAAGATATAAAATTTGGTCAGGGCGTGTACCGTTTCCAACCTGATGGTAAGGATTTTGAATACCTCGCCACGACCAGTAACAATACTTGGGGACTTGGTTTCTCTGAAGATAATAACGTTTTTATATCTACAGCAAATAATACGCATAGTGCGTTTTATTCGATGCCGGCGTCTTATACAAAAAAAACATTTCCTGGGTCAAATCTCCAGTCGGTTCAGAAAATTGACGGTCATTATGATGTACACACAATGACGCCCAACCTGAGACAGGTAGATGTGGTAGGCGGCTTTACTTCAGCAGCAGGACATCATCTATATACTGCCAGAAACTTTCCGGAAGAATACTGGAATAGGGTGGCATTTGTTAATGAACCCACCGTAAAGTTAATACACCAAGCGATTATTGAAAAAGATGGTGCAGGTTTTAAGGAGAAAGATGGTTGGAATTTGATGGCCAGCTCAGATGAATGGGTTGGGCCGGTGCAGGCACAAGTTGGTCCTGACGGGGCGGTTTGGGTTGCCGACTGGTATAATTTTGTTATCCAGCACAATACTTTCGTGCCAGGACAGGCACTTACAGAATATATTTTGCCTCTTACATTTGCCGACCAAAAGCGTGGACAGGGCAGTGCGCTCGAAACCAAATTAAGGGACCTTGATCGTGGTAGAATATACCGTGTTGTCTACAAAAAAGCGAAACCATATAAGCCGTTATCTTTAGCTAAGGATGATGTTTCGGGACTTGTAGAAGCGATTAGCAGCGACAATATGTTTTGGCGTTTGACCGCGCAGCGACTGCTGGTAGAGAAAAAAGACCCTACCGCTATTCCAGGTCTATTAAAATTAATCAACGATAAGTATGTAGATAAAATAGGCTTGAACGGACCAGCTGTAAATGCATTGTGGACATTACACGGAATGGGCGTTTTGGATGGCAGTAACGTAGCAGCAATGAACGCCGTTACATCGGCACTTTCTCATCCGGCAGCGGGTGTAAGAAAGGCGGCCGTAGAAGTGTTGCCGAAAAATGAACATACCGTCCACCTGATTCAGGAAAGCGGTATTCTTAACGATAACAACCTAAACACGAGAATGGCTGCGGTATTAGTACTTGCTGAATTGCCCCCTTCTGCGGGTATTGCCAGTATTGTTTATGATGCCTCCATGAAGGAAGAAAATGGAAAAGATAAGTGGCTTGCCCAAGCTTGGCTGATAACTGCTATAAACAATAAAGTTGAATTCCTAAAGCTGGCCAATGATAAAAATGATAAATTGAGCACTGCCAGTTTCAGCGAACAGATGTTGGCCATGGTAAAACAGGATGTCGATAACGCAGGCAAGGCAGATAAACCCGAAAAAGTGGCTGCGGTAACACCTAAAAAATCAGCCGATGCTGAAGTGATCAAAATAAAAGTTGTGAAAGACCTAATGCAGTTTGACAAAAAGCTTATTGCTGTTAAGACAGGTCAAAGGCTGGTATTTGAGATATCGAATCCTGATGGTATGCAGCACAATATGCTCATTATAAAGCCAGGAACTTTACAAAAAGTAGGCAAAGCGGCAGATGATATGCTGCGTGACCCTAAGGCAGCCCAGAAACAGTATGTACCTGATATGCCCGAGATACTGCATGCAACTAAACTGTTAAACACCGGTGATGTGGTGACTTTTGAATTCACAGTACCTAATATTGCAGGAGACTATCCTTTTCTCTGTACCTTCCCTGGGCACTGGAGAGGAATGAACGGAATAATAAGAGTAACTAAATAATTTATAAAACTAAATATTTGAATATGAGATCTAATGTAGTATTTATCAGGTTCCTGTCGGGCAAAATTATGCTGACGAGCCTAATCCTGCTTTCCCTGTTGGGAAGTGGCTGTGGAGTTCAATCCTCAGCAAATACTCAAAAAAAGTCGGCTATACGCACGTTAATTGTTGGCGGTGGTTCTTCGCACGATTTTGATAAGTGGTACAAGGAAGTAGATGTAGCAACATTAGAAAAGGATGGTTTTGCATCGGTAAAGTATACCAGCAATGTGAGTGAAGTACTTGCACAACTGGCAAATTTAGATGTATTGATTCTTGCAAATAACCAGCCGATGGAAGACCCCGCGCTTCGTAAAGCTATTTTTGCATTTGTAGCCGAAGGTAAAGGCTTAATCATTGCCCATGCCGGACTTTGGTACAACTGGAAAGACTGGCCAGAATATAACCAGCAGCTGGCGGGCGGCGGTTCTAACAGTCATGATAAATATGGCCCCTTTGACGTTACGGTTGTAGATACAAAACATCCGGTTACCAAAGGTGTACCCGAAAAATTTAATCTGAGTGATGAACGCTATTATTACAAACCAGACCCAAGCGGCCCAGGTATAAAAGTTTTAGCAAGTTCCAGCGCACAAGGTTCGGAAGTTATATACCCATCGGTATTTGTTGTCAATAATTCAAAAGCCCGTATTGTTGGCATTGCTTTAGGCCATGATGCCGCATCGCATGACTTGCCTGCTTACCAAATCCTGCTTCGCAATGCAGTAAAGTGGGTAAGCCGTAAATAAAAATATAAGCACTTAAATAACCGTTAATTTTTAATTTAAAAAATATGAACCAAAAAAAAATTACCGTAGTAATTGTAGGAATGGGATTTGGCAAAGAGTTTATCCCGATTTATCAAAATCACCCAAATATTGAAGCAGTTGGTATCTGTACGCGCAATCAAGATACTATTGATGAGCTTGCCACTAAGTTCAACCTGGACAGAAACCTGTGTTTTACAAATTTTGAGGATGTTCCAAAGCGCGACGACGTCGATGCCATCCACATTGTAACTCCAGTTCCAGAACATGCTAAAATGACTTTAGCTTCGCTAAATGCGAACAAACATACGGCTTGTACCATTCCAATGGCGATGACTGTTGAGGACTGCACCGCAATTGTTAAAGCCAAGAGACGTGCAAATAAGGTTTACATGATGATGGAAACCGCTTTGTATACCAGAGAGTTCCTTTACGGATTAAAGCTGGCCGATAATGGTGAACTTGGTCGGATACAGTTTGTTAGAGGTTCGCATATACAAGATATGAGTATGGACGGATGGGGAGAATATTGGAAAGGATATCCGCCAATGCTGAACGGAACACATGCCATCTCGCCATTGTTAAAAATAAATAATACTACAGCAGAAACGGTGGTATGTCATGGTTCAGGTAGATTAAGCGATGACCTAACCAGCAGATATGGTTCTCCATTTGCAGTAGAAACCGCCACATTTACCTTAAAGAACTCGGATGTAGTAGCCGAAGCTACCCGTTCATTATTCGATGTGGTTCGTCAGTATCGCGAAAGCTATGACGTTTACGGCACCAAAATGTCATTTGAGTGGGAACAGTTGCAAGATGAAGATCATATCATATTTGATGGCGGCGAGAATGCACGCAGAATAAGTGTACCTGATACAGATGAGCGCTTGATTCCAGAGATTGCCAATTTTACAAAGCGCGAAAAAATAGATGACCCAAACCATGTTTCATTTTTACAAGGTGCCGGCCATGGTGGTTCGCATCCGCATTTAGTGCAGGAGTTCATTGCCGCTATTGTCGAAGGAAGAGACTCGGCTGTTGATGCGGTGCTGGCAGCAAATTATACTTGCGCGGGTATTTGTGCACACGAGTCTGCAATGAATGGCGGAAAACGCATCAGTATTCCTGATTTTGAAATTTAGTTTAAAAATATTTAATTATCCCACATGCAATTTGGAGTAAGTACATTTCTTTGGAAATCACCTTTTACTTCCCATTCCTTTGATCTTGTTAAAAAGATCAAGGGAATGGGATTCGACATTATCGAAATCGCCGTTGAAAAAGAAGAATTAATAGATTGGCCCAAGCTGAAAGAACTGGTTAGAGAAAGCGGATTGCAGGTAACAATTAGCGGGGCATTTGGCGCTGAACGCGATATATCTAGTGATGACCCTCTAATTCGTAAAAATGGATTGAAATACATCACAAATTGTATTAAATTAGCCCACGATATGGGAAGCCCTATTTTTGGTGGCCCAGTATATTCCGCAGTTGGAAAAACCCGCTTTATCACCGAGGAACAGAAAAAGAGAGAGCGAGGCTGGTGTATCGAAAATCTTGTCGAAGTTGGCAAGATAGCAGAAGATTATGGAATATTTGTTGGCGTAGAGCCCCTAAATAGATTTGAAACTGACATGATCAATACTGCAGATCAGGCCATATCTTTAGTTACCGAAGTGGCTAGTCCCAATATTAAAATACAATTGGATACTTTTCATTGCAATATTGAAGAAAAGAGTATCCCTGATGCCATAAGGAAAATTGGCAAAGACCGATTGTGTCATATTCAGGCAAATGAAAGTGACCGGGGCACTCCAGGAACAGGAAATTTAGATTGGGTCGGAATTAAGCGAGCCCTAACCGAAATTGGATATGACAAAGCAATTGTAATCGAAACTTTTGGTGAGGTATCTGAAGAGATTGCCAGAGCAGCAAGTATATGGCGGCCATTGGCAAATAGTTCGGATGAACTTGCTGTAGAAGGTTTGGCTTTTTATAAAGCGCTTTTTTCCTAAATTACACCGAGAAACGTTGACCACGTCTTTTGAAGATTTTACTAACCAAATAATATAAATTATGAACCAAACCATTAACAAAAGTGCATTATTTAACGGGAGTTGTTTTGCTGTTATCACCACTGCCTTTACCTTCTCTATCAGGGCGGGTATTTTACCCCAGCTTGGTGAGCAGTTTCATCTGACAGCGGAACAACTTGGATTTATTAACCTGATGTTCTTTTTAGGATTTCCTATTTCTATGATCATTGGCGGATTGGTTTACCATACTTTTGGCCCTAAAAATATTATGAAGGCTGCATTTGTAGCACATACTATTGGAATTCTATTGACAATTTTTGCCGGTGGATATACGGGTTTACTTATTTCTACACTTTTTATAGGATTTGGTAACGGATGTACGGAAGCAGCATGTAATCCTTTAATTGCAGATACTTATGCGGGCTCGAAATTGAATAAAATGTTGAGTAGGTTCCACATGTGGTTTCCTGGGGGAATTCTTATTGGCGCCTTAATCTCCAAATTTATGACCGATTTTGGATTTGGCTGGCAAGCTCAAATGTGGATTACAATGGTTCCTACCGTTATTTATGCCGTAATATTCTATGGAAAAACTTTCGTTACACCAAGTGCCGATGGAAGTACGTCACTCGGACGAAATTTTAAGGCTATGCTTAGTCCGTTATACATATTTCTATTTATCTGCATGGCCCTTACGGCGATTACAGAGTTTGGCCCGAACCAATGGGTAAGTGTGATTATGAGCAACAGTGGAGCCAGCCCTATGTTGATCTTGGCACTTACAAGTGGCCTTATGGCAGTTGGACGTTTTTTTGCTGGTCCGGTTGTTAAAGCATTAGGTCAGACAGGGGTGCTATTGGCATCAGCTGTTTTAGCCGCTATTGGTATTTATATGTTCAGCGTAGTTACGGGGCCTCTTGCTTATGTTGCCACCGTAATATTTGCTGCGGGCGTATGCTACTTCTGGCCTGTTATGGTTGGTGCGGTAGCGCAGCGCGTACCATCAAGTGGTGCCTTGGGCATGTCTATTGTTGGTGGAGTAGGTATGTTTTCTACCGCTATTTTCCAGCCTTTTATTGGCAGTTGGATTGATTCTGCAAGAGCGGCTAACAGTGCTGCTGGTCTAACAGGAGGAGCTTTAGAGCTGGCAGCGGGTCAGGATACTTTATTAAAAATTCTTGCTTTTCCTTTAATCCTGATCGTATTGTTTACCATATTCTACTTCTGGCAGAGAAAGTCGCCGGTAGTTGCGGAGGCTCATTAATATATTAATAATCGCTCGTCATCCCGACGGTACATAGTAAAGGAGAAATCTCTTGTTCAGGCACAGTTCAAGAGATTTTTTCTTTTTGTTAACACCACACTAAAGCAATCATGGTCAGTATTACTTCACATGTTAAGCAAATTTTGTAATTCAACTATGCGAGATATTAGCTTAAGCGCATCTCGAACGTTTGATATAAACGGATTTTATTCCGATACAAGTTTAAACTTTTGAAGGATGTATTAAAAGTTTAAAGCCCGCTACTTGTTTCCGCATCATTGATATTCTAGCAATAACAAGAGAAATTAAAATTAAAGCTACCTTAGTTTTTTTTAAATTTCCGCATGATTAAAACAGTCCCAATCAAAAACACACTGGTTAATAGCCAAACCGGCTTGCTTAGTGTTTTCTTTCTGCTTTTTTTCATAAACTGCTTTGGCCAAAATAATGCTTCAACCATTATTCCAAAGCCTAATGAGTTCGTTCAAAAAGACGGCGTATTTAAATTGACCAAACAGACTGTTATTTTTTGTGGTGCGCAAAAAATGATTAATCTAGATTTCCTCCAATCATACCTGACGGATATTGTGGGGTTTAAACTCGAAACCTCTAAAACGCAAAATCAGCGAAACAGCATTAATTTAGTTGTCGATACCACAACAAGCATTCCTGACGAGGGATATAAACTTACAGTAGAGACATCGAAAATAAACATAATTGCAACTACCGAAAGTGGTCTTTTTTACGGAATACAATCTTTAACCCAATTAATAAACAAAACAAAAACCGGCTTAACTATACAAAATTGTGTGGTTAATGATTCTCCAAGATTTGCTTACCGGGGTATGCATTTAGATGTTGCCCGCCATATTTTTAGCGTCCAAACTTTAAAAAAGTGGCTAAATATTCTTGCTTTTTATAAGCTTAACACTTTTCACTGGCATTTAACTGATGATCAGGGGTGGAGGATAGAAATAAAGAAATACCCCGAATTACAATCTAAATCTGCATGGCGTGATGAAACTATAATCGGTCATAAAAGAACTGATCCACATCTGTTTGACGGAAAAAAATATGGTGGATTTTACACGCAAGAAGAGGTTAAAGAAATTGTTAAATATGCTTCAGAAAGATTCATTACCGTAATTCCAGAAATAGAAATGCCAGGGCACGCAAGGAGCGTTTTGGCTGCCTATCCTGCTTTGGGTTGCACGGGTGGGCCATACGGAACAGCCAATTTTTGGGGCGTTTTTGATGATATTTTTTGTGCAGGGAACGAACAAACTTTTGAATTTTTAGAAAACGTTTTGGATGAGGTCATCCCCTTGTTCCCATCCAAATACATTCACATTGGCGGAGACGAATCTCCTAAAACGAGGTGGGAAGTTTGCCCTAAATGCCAGAACAGAATTAAGAGCGAGCATCTTAAAGACGAGCACGAATTGCAGTCTTATTTTATACAACGTATAGAAAAATATGTAAACTCAAAGGGAAAGAAAATCATTGGCTGGGATGAGATTTTAGAAGGCGGACTTGCTGCAGATGCTACGGTGATGAGCTGGCGTGGAGAAGAGGGCGGTATTGCTGCGGCGAAACAGAAGCACGATGTAATTATGACTCCTGAGAAATTCGTTTATTTGGATTACTATCAATCACTCAATCCAAATGAGCCGATCGCTGCTGGAGGTTACACAAACTTAAAAAAAGTGTATGATTACGAGCCTGTTCCTGCAATATTAAATACCGAAGAACAAGCCTACATAAAAGGGGTGCAGGCAAATGTTTGGTCAGAATATTTAGATTCTGATAAAAAAGCAGAATACATGATTTTCCCAAGAATTATCGCGCTTGCGGAAATTGCATGGTCAAGAAAGGAAAGCAAAAATTATCCAGATTTTTTATCCCGTTTGGATAAGAGTATGCGTTTTCTTAAAGATGTTAATGCCGCAAAATCCTACTATGAAATTACGGGAAAAAGTACAAGCTCAAAGTCTGCGCTCGCACTTCATACAGATTTACCAAAAGCCGAAATACGATATACCACGGATGGAACTGAGCCAAAATCTAACAGTTCTATCTACAAAGGTGCCATTTATATAAATAAGACTACACTGCTAAAAGCAAGAGTTTTTAAAAAAGGTATCCCACAGGGGAAAGTATTTCAGCAAGAATTGATAAAAAGCCTTGCCACGGGCCATTTGGTCACTTTAAAAAATGAAGGTAGTGGAAACTACAATTTAGATAAACAGGCGTTGGTAAATGGTATCCAAGGAACTTATCTTTACAATAACGGAGAATGGCTTGGCTTAAGCGGGAGTGATTTTGATGCTACAATAGATTTGGGATCCGTAAAGCCAATTTCTGAATTTGGAATTAATGTACTCAATTATCAGTGGCAAAAAATGCATCCGCCAAAATTATTAACGGTCGAAATTTCTACTGACAACGTAGATTTCCATGAGGTTTGTCGGCAAACAAAATTTACAGAAGAAGGAATAAATAAAGTGCTGCTCAAATTTAATCCTACAAAAGCACGTTATGTTAGAATTAGAGCCGTAAACGAAGGAATCATTCCCGAGGGGTTTTACGGTTCGGGAACAAAAGCCTGGCTACTTTTAGATGAAATTATAATTAATTAAATGACCATAACAATCGTTTTTCTCTGCATTGCCTTATTAATTGTGTTGATTTCAGTTTTTAAAATCAATGCCTTTTTAGCATTTCTTATCGTATCATTCGTAGCCGGATTGTCTTTGGGTATTCCCGCTGTTAAACTTGTTGGAAGTGTAGAAAAGGGAATTGGCGATATACTTGGCTCTTTGGCCATCATCATTACGGCGGGCGCCATGCTTGGTAAATTGGTCGCCGAAAGCGGTGCTGCTCAAAAAATTGCCAAGGTAAGCATGGATGTTTTTGGTAAAAAATACATTCAGTGGGCAATGCTCATTACAGGTTTCGTAATAGGCATTCCTTTATATTATGGCGTTGGTTTTGTGTTGATGGTGCCGCTCATTTTCTCGGTCGTTTACAGGTACAAATTGCCTGCACTCTATATTGGTGTGCCAATGCTTGCTGCGCTTTCTGTTACACACGGCTTTTTGCCTCCCCACCCTTCTCCTGCTGCTTTAGTGGTTTTGTTTAATGCCAATATGGGTTTAACGTTAATTTATGGTCTTGCGGTTGCAATACCCGCAATAATATTAGGCGGACCAGTTTTTTCTAAAACATTAAAAAATATAAAGGCTGTTCCACTCGAATCTTTCCGGGCAAAAGAAATGGATGACGACGCATTACCAAGTGCATTTAAAAGTTTTTTTACAGCGTTGCTTCCAGTTCTTTTATTGGCTCTTGCATCCTTTCTACCGTTTGTTTTAAAATCAGATTCAGCAATTTTGCCGGTGGTTTTATTTTTAGGAAGTCCATCAGTTGTGATGTTAGTTGTTCTTATTGTTGCAACTTGGCTGCTTGGTACTTCCCAAGGGAAGAAAATGGAAAACATTATGATTGTATTTGGTGATGCAATAAAAGACATAGCGCCTATATTGTTAATCATTGCCGGTTCTGGGGCGTTAAAACAGGTACTTACAGAAAGCGGCGTGAGCAATCAAATTGCAGGTTATCTACAACATATAGATGCTGAACCCTTATTTTTGGCTTGGTTGATTGCGGCAGTTATTCGCTTCTGTGTGGGTTCTGCTACTGTTGCCGGTTTAACAACTGCAGGCATTATTTTGCCACTTATGGTGCAAACACATAGCAATCCAAATTTAATGGTTTTAGCTGTTGGTGCAGGTAGCCTAATGTTCTCTCATGTAAACGACTCTGGTTTTTGGATGTTTAAAGAATATTTTGGTCTAAGTATGAAAGATACTTTCAAATCTTGGGCAGTAATGGAATCGATAGTTGGCATAGTTGGCCTTGCAGGCGTATTATTGCTTAATACAGTTATATAAATAGAATTAAAAAAAATGGAAAATTTAACCGCAGACGAGCGTTTCGATCAATTAAAACTTAATCTGCCACCTGCACCTGCACCACTCGGCGTTTACAAACCGTGTCTGGTTGATGGGAAATATCTTTATTTAAGTGGCCACGGACCAGTTCGGGATGATAAATCTTTAATTATTGGCAGAATTGGTTCTGAAATGAGCCAAGAAGATGGAAAATTGGCTGCGCTGCAAGTTGGTTTAACCATGCTTTCTACCATTAAGACAAATATTGGAAGTTTAAGTAAAGTTAAGCGTGTCATTAAAGTTTTGGGTATGGTTAATTGTACGCCGGAGTTTGAAAAACATCCATTCGTCATCAACGGATGTAGCGAATTATTTGCAAAAGTTTGGGGTGATGAAAATGGAATTGGCGTTAGAAGTGCTGTCGGTTTTGGGTCTTTGCCCGATAATATTCCTGTAGAAATCGAAGCGCTGTTCGAACTTTACTAAGTATGGAAAATGCTGCATGGTATGTATTACCGAACGAGGCGGATATTGAAACCCCATCGCTGATTTTTTATGTTGATCGTATAAAGGAAAATATCCGTCTGCTCATAAATATGATCGACGATAAAAGCCGATTGCGACCTCACGTTAAAACGCATAAATGTATTGAGGTAACGCAATTGCTCCTCCATGCAGGAATAAAAAAGTTTAAATGCGCAACCATCGCCGAAGCTGAAATGCTAGGACTAAGCGGCGCTGATGATGTTTTGCTTGCTTATCAGCCTGTGGGGGCAAATATCCTACGTTTTATAAAGTTGATTAAGCAATTTCCAAACACGAATTTTAGTTGTTTGGTTGATGATTTTAAAGTTGCAGCGCAATTGGCGGAGCAAGCTTCGGCAGAAGATTGCATCATTCAAATTTACATCGATTTAAATGTCGGGATGAATAGAACCGGTGTTTTGGTTAACGAAGCAACCGCGCTTTTTAAACAGCTTTCTAAACTGAAAAACCTTTCAATGATAGGTTTGCATGCGTACGATGGGCACATCCACGATTCGGAAATGCGCGTTCGTAAAGAAAAATCAAAACCGATAATCGAAATATTGAAAAACTTGTCAAAGGAGCTTGAGGAAATTGGTGGCAGAAAATTAAATATTGTTGCAGGTGGAACGCCAACTTTTCCCATTTATGCAAAAGAAACCGATTTTGATTGTAGCCCTGGTACTTTTGTTCTTTGGGATAAAGGTTATCAAGATGCATATAGCGAACAGCCTTTTCTTCCTGCTGCGCTAGTTATTAGTCGGGTTATTTCGCAGCCAGCTAAAGAATTAATTTGCCTAGACTTAGGATATAAAGCCGTCGCATCAGAGAAACCGCTGTTAAACCGGGTTTTCTTTTTAAATGCACCAGAATTACATGTTGAAAGTCAGAGTGAAGAACATCTTGTCCTCTCTGACACTAAAAGTCACTCTTATAAAATCGGTACCGTGCTTTATGGTCTGCCATATCACATTTGTCCAACCGTGGCTTTATACGAAAAAGCAGTTATTTTAGATGCTGATGGCAACATTCAATATTGGGACATTATCGCACGCAAAAGAAAAATTACAATTTAAATAGAACGGATGTTTACAATAGATGCGCACCTTGATTTAAGTATGAATGCCCTCGAATGGAACAGGGATTTAACGCGACCTTTAGAAGAAATCAATCATCGCGAAAAAAACTTAACCGATAAACCAGACCGCGCAAAGGCAACGGTTTGTTTGCCAGAGCTTCGAAAAGGCAACATTGGCTTGGTTGTGGCCACACAAATAGGTCGGTACGTAGCGCCAGAAAATGATTTGCCCGGTTGGCATTCGCCAGAACAAGCATGGGCACAAACACAAGGGCAACTTGCCTGGTATAAAGCTATGGAAGATGCTGGCGAAATGTTTCAAGTTAATAATCTTGAGACACTGGAAAAACATCTTGCCTTATGGAACAACGGAGAGGCATCAGAAAAAAAACCTATTGGTTATATTTTGAGCTTAGAAGGAGCCGATTCTCTTATTACGGTTTCGCATTTAGAAAGAGTATTTAAAAATGGTTTAAGGGCTGTCGGACCTGCGCATTATGGGCCTGGGCGTTATGCACAAGGAACTGGCGCGGTTGGAAAAATGACAGCAATTGGCCACGAATTATTAAAGGAGATGGAGCGGTTAAATGTTATTTTGGATGCTACCCATTTATGCGATGATAGCTTTTGGGATGCCATGGATAGATTCAATGGCCCTGTTTGGGCGTCTCATAACAATTGCCGCGCTTTGGTTAACGACGGTAGGCATTATAGCGATAAACAAATTTTAGAATTGATAGGCCGTGGAGCGGTAATAGGTGGCGCTTTAGATGCTTGGATGATTGTTCCAAATTGGCAACGTGGAATTTCAGACCCTAAAACAATGAAATGCAATTTAAATGCAGTGATAGATCACATCGATCATATTTGCCAGCTAGCCGGCAATGCAAACCATGTAGGTATTGGCTCTGATTTAGATGGCGCATTTGGAACAGAACAGTGCCCTTACGATTTAAAAACCATTGCCAACCTTGAAAACATGGCAGATTTATTCGGAAAAAGAGGATATAAAGATATTGAAATAGAAAACCTGATGCATGGAAATTGGTTGCGTTTTCTGAGAAGAGCGTGGGCTTAGAGAAAAACTTTTAAAAGTCCAAACGACAGCAGGATTTTTTTTTAATTGTAAAAGGAAATTCATTCAGACAGAAAAATCTTAAATATTTAAGTTTCATCTGAAGTAAAATGATTTTCGGTCAAAACACTGACTATTAAGAACTCTGCTAGAAATGGCAAATTTATGAAATTCTAATTTTTTGAGAAAAAAGTTAAGCTATGTCTTTTCTTGTGGAGTGTTTATTTCTAAAATCTGCGAGAGCTCGTCCATAAAGCGCTCTATTTCTTGGCTTTTTTTGAGCGTTATCAAAAGTAAAGCGTCTGGTTGACCTCCGCGAATAGGGGTAAAATGCATGTATATATCAGTCCCTGTGTATGCGAGGTTCATTGTTTTTCTTAAGGTTTTAATGCCCATAAAGTCTTTCAACAGATAGGATTTTTTTCCAAGGCCAATAAGGTTTTGCCTTTCAACTTTTCCTATAGCAGTATCTACAGAAACCTTCATAATTTCTGTTAGTAGGATAATAAGACCTAAAAACACACCAATACCCATAATAATCGGTTTTTCATCATGGTCAAAAGAAGTTAAGAAAGCAGTTGGCAGCAGCTCATTTATTCCTAATAAAATTAATACGACCCCAACAACAAGCAGGAATATTTTGTTGTTTTTAACCTTATACAGCTTTCCTTGTTCCTTAAAATATTTGTAATTTGTAATGTTGCTTTTTTCTTGGATTTCCAACATTCCGTGTTGGTCTAAAAACTTGTGAATGATTGGTACAATTTCGTTTACAAAAAAAGCTGCATTTGGATCCTCTGTTTTTTGATAACCGCTCGATACCGCAGTACCCCTTCCATATCTGCTTTCTTTAAGGTACATTCGATAACTATATCCACCTGAAACATTATTTAAAGCTTTAACTCCGTACAGCTGTTCGAATTTTACAGTTAGAATGGTTATAAATCCCATTAGTTTTTTGCGCATTATACCCGATTCATTATCAAATTCTACAGCATTAAATCCAAAGCAGAAGAATATTACGACAACTAATGCGAGAAGTACCATAAATGGTGGAGAAGCTGGGAAATTTACTTTTGCCGCGACACTAATCCCTACAATAATTGCAAACAAAATAGCCAATACTATGCCCAAAAGAAAACAGATGCCGGTTGGATAAAGCGTAATGCGATTTTTCTCTACTTTCCAACGCGTTTTTAAGATGTTTTTTGTTACCATGAGATCTGCCTTCGAATATACAATGATTTTTTTCAATCGATTTCCAAAAAGTTTATTTTCTTAATTAGTATTGGATATGATTATTTTGCAGCGAAATTACATTTATTTAAATGTATGTTTTTAGTTTTTTAATTCGTGTCTCCACAATTGATTCCTAATTTCTATTTGTGCGGAGAAAAGTTAAACACCGTTACTGTAGAGAATAGCTTCGCCAAAGACTAGGTGCTTAGATAAATTTTTAATTCGCACACGTTTAAGTAGCAAAAAAAAAGTTTGACACCTCAGTTCGCCTTATTCGGCGCGTGCTAATGTGTCTCAGAAATTTTGGTTACCATGCATCAAGAATAAAATAAAAAATATTTTTATGAAATTTGAAGAATGTTGCATCTAATTAGAAAATCTCGCTAAAACATTTTTCAATGGAAGAAACATCCTTACTCAAAAAAATTGCTACCTGTTTGATCTTCGGTCTAACATTGGCTGCATTATGGTTAAGTATTGGTAATGGAGGAACAATTAGTTGGCTTCCGCCAACACTTATTTTCTCTCTAGTCGGACTTTCAATTTACTTCCGCTCATTTGCCCCTTTATATGGCATCGTCTAGAAAACAGAAAAACAGCAAACTCAAATAAAATTTACGGACTATTATATTCTTTAATACGCTATGCAATTGCTTTCAATTTATGTAGGTTCGGTTGGGCAAAATTATTTGGCTTACAATTTATAGTACCATTATCAATTGCTTCACAACCTCAGGCGAGTGGCTAACCTGGTTTTCTCTATGGTCTTTTGAAAATCGCCTACTTGGCGTCGAATTTATCAAAGGAGATTAAATAGAAATTTTAAAACATTTTAATTTACAGAAATTTATTTTCATTAATGCAATTACCAACTTTTTATTTAAACTTTGGCCAAAGTTTGTTGATGAAACTATTGCTTATTAAAAACCTCAACTAGAAAATTTATTTCGAATCCTAAAAATCAGCAAAAATACCGCTAAGTTGTGCCCTTCCAAATTATTTTAAAAATTTTTTGAAGCCCTTTTCGTTTCGATATCGTAGAAAAACGAAAAAATAGTCAACTTTCGATGCTATCGTTAGATACTGTTAACATCTTTTTAAAACATACACCAATCAACAATACAGTTAACTAATTAAAATTAAATACATTGCATTAATTAACAATCTCCATCCAAAATGACGAAATTAAATAGGTGCAAAATTTTACGTGTTGTCCGGTTAAAATTTTCAATGAATCAAATTTCTACATCATAACTATTTAATATTTTCAATTACCCGTTATGAAAATCCTCCATACTGCAGACTGGCATATAGGCCAGTTATTTCACGAATATGATCGCACACACGAACATCAACAATTCCTTAATTGGCTGGTGCTGACTTTACAAATTGAGCAAATTGATGTTTTATTGATTAGTGGAGATGTTTTTGATATTTCGAACCCTTCTGCTACGTCTATAAAGATGTTTTATACTTTCTTGAATCAAGCCACGAAAGCAAATCCTGATTTACAAATCATCATTACCGCTGGTAATCACGATTCTGCATCCCGTTTAGAATCGCCAAAGCCTTTGTTAGAATCCTCAAATGTTCATATTATCGGCTTAGTTGAAAAGGATGTAGCAGGAAATATCGATTACGAAAAGTTACTTGTTCCTATACATGATGCTTCAAAAAACGTGAAAATATGGTGCCTTGCCATTCCTTTTCTAAGGATGGGCGATTATCCAAACGTGTTAAATTGCACAAATCCTTATACTGAAGGAGTGACCATGTTATACAAAGAAGCATTTGAATATGCTGTTTCGAACCAGCAAGATGGACAAACCATCATCGCCATGGGACATTTGCACACTCACCATGCCGAAATAAGTGATATGGATAAAACGGAACGGCTGATTATGGG
The DNA here is from genome assembly GCF_040547165.1 of Pedobacter sp. UYP30. Lineage (NCBI taxonomy): Bacteria > Pseudomonadati > Bacteroidota > Sphingobacteriia > Sphingobacteriales > Sphingobacteriaceae > Pedobacter > Pedobacter sp. UYP30. Next base: position 22,758 of record NZ_JBEPPD010000023.1, read on the forward strand.
AGGTGTGGAGTGTATTCCTGCTACAGCATTTCACCCAGATATTAAATATGTAGCTCTAGGCCACATCCATAAAGCACAAAGAATTGGCGGAAAAGAACACATTCGGTATTCAGGAAGCCCATTGCCCATGTCTTTTTCAGAAATTAATTACAAACATCAAGTTATCGTATTTGAACTCGACAGTGAGGTCAATAACCTGAAATCGGTGGAAATTCCTGTATTTGTGCCACTTCAAAGAGTTCCGCTAATTCCTAAACCATTACACGAAGTAATTGCATTATTAGAGCAATTACCAAACATAGATGACAATTCAAAAGCAACCCCTTACCTCGAAGTACGGGTATTGCTTGATGGCCCAGAACCTGCTTTACGACATAAAATAGAAACAGCATTAACGGGTAAGAAAGTAAGGCTTGCTAAAATCGATGTAAAATATCCAGAATCGACCCAACATACGACTGAATTTATTACACAAGAAAAGCTTAGCGAACTGCAGCCGCTTGATGTTTTCAATAAGGTATATAAATCAAGATACAGCGATGATGTCCCTCCTATTATTATGCAGCTTTTTAAGCAGGTAGCAAATGAAGTAAATCAAACAGGAGAATAAGATGAAGATATTAGCAATACGCATAAAAAACCTGGCCTCTTTAGAAGGGAATACAGAAATCGACTTTACGGCAGAGCCACTTTGTTCGGCTGGGATTTTTGCCATTACGGGAGCTACAGGAGCTGGTAAATCTACCATATTAGACGCTTTGTGTCTTGCCTTGTATGGTAAAACACCGAGATATTTGCAGGCAAAAGAAGCGGGAATAGAAATTTACGATGTTAAGGGAAGTACGCTTAGCCAAGGAGATGTGCGTGGTATTTTACGCGATGGAACAGCCGAAGGATTTGCCGAAGTAGACTTTAGGGGCATCGATGGGCAGCATTATCGTGCCAATTGGAGCGTAAGGCGTGCCAGAAACAAAGCCGAAGGCAGTATGCAGTCTGATTCGATTACATTAAAAGATATTACTTTGAATATTGATATTCCGGGCAAAAAACAAGAAACTTTAAATGAGATAGCACGGCTGGTTGGTTTAAATTTCGAACAATTTACTAGATCGGTATTATTAGCCCAAGGTGATTTTACCGCTTTTATGAAAGCAAACAAAGATGAAAAATCTTCCTTGCTCGAAAAACTTACCGGAACGCACATTTACTCAGAAATCTCTAAAAAGATTTATGAAAATTATAAGCTAGAAGAACAACAACTTCGCGATCTTGACCTACGAAAAGAAGGAATTTCAATACTAAATGAAGAAGAGCTAAAAACTTTACTGGAAGCACAAAACGTTTTGGAAACCCAGATTAAAGTTTTAGAAAAAGAAATACAAAATATAACAGCAGAAATAAGTTGGCATGAGCAACTTGTTAAATTGCAAATTAATCATGCAGCTGCCAATAATGCATTAAATCATTCAATAGAAGTCAAAACAAATGCATTTCCACGCAAGCAAAAATTATTTTTAGCCGAACAAGTACAACAAACCAGAAGTTGGGCAGATGCATTAGCATACTCACAACAACAGCAAACAGAAAAAACAACGACTCTCGCAACTTTAAAAGAAACCATTAGCGCTCTGCAAGAACAGAAAGAAAAACTTAAAATGCAGCTTGTGGCGGCAGAAACTGAGCTTGCAGCGCAAACCAAATCCCTTAATGAAGCCTCTCCCCTATTAGAAAACGCAAAGAAACTAGACGTTCTCCTTATCGAGAAAAGCGAGCAATTGGCAAAAGTTAAAAATGAGGTCGAAAGCGATACTGAGACAAACAGCCATCAACAAAAATTACTAGCAGATAAGCAACTAGAATTTACGAATCTTTCTGCTCAAATTAAAACTGCAGCAGACTGGAAGGCAGAAAATACCGCGCGCAGCCCAATTGCAGAAAATAGGAACATTATCCTTTCCAAATTGCAAGATGCTGAGAAGCTTTTGGAAAGCTTACTTTCCTCCACTAAGGAATTGGATGTTCTAAGTGACAAAATCAAGACAAGCGAAACAAAGAAAACAGCAATTGAAGAGAATTTGGGCAGACAGACGCAAGAATGGGAAAGTTTAAAGAACACCTACGATGCACAGTCCAAAAAGCTGTTATCCATACCAATCGAAACCTTAAACCTGAACAAAGTAGCTGCGGATCAATTTGTTGAAAATACAATAAAGGCTCAAGCCAATTGGCAACTGCTCTACAATGCACTTGCTGAACTTGAAACTTTGAGTAAAAAACAAGTATCAGATCAATCCGATTTAAAAACAAAACAGCAAAAACTAAAAGAACTCGCTCAACAATTGGTTGTAGAAATTGCTCAGAAAGAAACTGCCGCACAACTGTTGCAACAAGCTCGTTTGGCATCAGCAGAAAATGTAGAAACGCTTAGAGCTACTTTGATCGATGAGGAGCCTTGTCCGGTATGTGGCAGTGCTAGCCATCCGTACACAATACATAATCCGCAATTGGAAAACGTGCTGGCAAAACTAGAAGAAACCTACGGAGAAAAAGAACGCCTTTATCTTGCTAGTTATCGCCAGCATAATGCACTAGAGGAAGCTTTTCAAACACTACAACAAACCATCCAAAGTCAAAGTGACGCTATTATTAACAAACAAGGTGACTTGGAAAACAGAAAGCGAACATGGCAGCAATTTGATATTGCGAAAGAAAGCCTTTCACTTGCCGATGTAGAAAAAGCAGGTTGGATTGAAGAAAAGTTACGAACACTTAAAACAGAACAAGCAGGTTTACTCGTACAAATACAGGCTCATGCAAGCCAGAAACAAAAACTGGAAGCTGATAAAAATAAAATCGACCAGCTGAAAGAAACCATTGACAACCTTACTAACCAAGTAAAGGAAATGAAGAATGGCATCGCCTTGGGTCAGGAACAACAAAATGCAAATAGTAAGGAGCAGACCAAAGCCACATCAGCGCTAAGCGAAGTAGAAAAAATACTTTCACCCTACTTTACAACTCCAAACTGGATGGAAAATTGGAAGGCAGCCCCAACTTCGTTTATAGAACGCATTGACACGTTTGCCAACTTATGGAAAGAAAATAATGAAAAGTTAGCGCAATACTCCCTTCAAAAAGGCGCACTTGAAGCAACGCTAAAAGAATTGGAAAGCCAAGCAAAAAGCTTTGCAATTGAGCTTGCAAAAAAGTCGGCAACTTATGCAACGCAGAACCAAAACTATCTTGATCTTAAGCAACAACGGATGGCCATTTTTGATGGAAAATCTGCAGAAGAAGTCGAGACTCAATTGATGCAGGCCAAAACCGAAGCCCAAAAACAGTTAGATCGACTGAAAGAATTGCAGCAAGAATCGAACATTAACAATGCCAAAGCCAACACCCAAAAAGAGGAGTTGCTTGCCGCATTAAGCGCATTAGAAACAGAAGCTAAAAAAGCTCTGCAAAGAATGGAAGTCTGGCTTGACGACTACAACAGCAAAAACAACCAATCTTTGAGTATTACCGAATTGCATGAACTCCTTAAATTAAACAACGATTGGATTGATAATGAGCGCATTGCATTACAAGCTATTGATGATGAAGTAACCAAAGCAAATTCCATCCTCGCGGAACGAAAACAATCGCTGGATATTCATAAACAAAAATCACTATCCGAACATGCACTTGATGACCTCAATGCATTGATTACGATTGCAAAATCAGACGCTGAAAAACAGAAGCATAAAAGAGGCGAAATTGGTTTCCAATTGCAGCAAGACGAGGCGAATAAGAACAAAATTGGCGACCTGCTTAAAAGCATTTCCAAGCAAGCCGCTATAACAGAAAACTGGAGTAAACTCAATGAAATTATCGGTTCTGCTGATGGTAAAAAATTCCGGCAAATTGCGCAAGAATATACACTTGATGTGCTGCTTGGTTATGCCAATATTCATCTTCAAGATCTTACCAGCAGGTATAAAATCGAACGTATTCCGGCTACGCTTGGCTTGCAAGTGGTAGATCAAGATATGGGCGATGAAGTACGCACCGTTTATTCACTTTCTGGAGGAGAATCTTTCTTGGTATCGCTTGCTTTGGCATTGGGTTTGGCCTCCTTATCATCTAGCAGAATGAAAGTAGAATCTTTGTTTATTGATGAAGGCTTTGGTTCCTTAGATCCTACGACGCTTAATATTGCCATGGATGCCTTGGAAAGGCTGCACAATCAAGGTCGTAAAGTTGGCGTGATTTCTCATGTGCAAGAAATGACTGAAAGGATTCCGGTGCAGATTAAAGTGAGTAAGCAGCAGAGTGGGAAGAGTTTGGTGGAGGTTGTGGGATATTAATAATATATCAAGAAGGAAAAATACATAAGTCTTTAAATTAAAAATATGATAACGAAAATAGATATCTCAAAATTCGGCCTTTACGATAATTATATTTGGAACACAGAGATTGGCAATAGCGAAACTTTTAGAAGATTAAATATCATATATGGCAGAAATTATTCCGGTAAAACAACTTTATCAAGAATATTTAAATGTCTGGAAGATTCTGCTATCCACAAGAATTACTTGACCTGTGGTTTCACAATCAACTTTTCTGATGGTAGTACATCATCAAATCTACAATTACTAAATAATTTCAAGATACGTGTTTACAATTCTGATTTTGTAAAGACGAATTTGAGCTGGCTGTATAATGATGATGGAACAATCAATCCATTCACAATTTTGGGTGCAAAAAATGTCGAATTAGATAAGCAAGTAAAAGACATTGATTTGGCTTTAGGCAATATTATTGATAGAGTGGGGATGCTTTTTGATTATGATGAAAAAGAAAAAGTATTCAATAATGAAAAAGACGCCCACAAGTCAATTCACGATGCGTTGGAGTACAAGTTGAGAAAAAAGGCAAATGATAAGATTAAAGTTGACACTAATCTATTTATTCCGACATCATCTAAAAAGACATACACAATCTCAGATATTAAAGGCGATATATTGAGAATAGAACAGAATATTTCGAAACATCTTCTTGCTTCAGAGGCTGGCGCTGAAAAGAAACGATTTTTAAAAGAAGTTCCTATGCCTAATATAATTTTGCTAACGGGATCCAAGCCCAATTTCGCAATATATTATAAGCAAGCAAAGGATATACTTTTGAAAAAAATTAAACCTAATGAGCCAATCAATGATTTATTGAATGATAGTCTCCTTCAAGAATGGGTAAGGCAAGGAATCGATAAACATAAAGGGAAAAGAACAAAATGCGGATTTTGCGGAAATCCATTGAGTAAAGATTTATGGGACAAATTAAGTTCTCATTTCAGCAAGGAATCAGAAGATCTTAGAAGCGAAATCGAAACTCAAATTGAAAATTTATTGAAAGCGCAAGAAAACTTATCAGGTTTTATAAAACTCAGTAAAGATCTATTTTATCCAAGTCTGCGTTTTAAGTTTGACGAAAGTTTCGAAACCTGGAATGCTCTAATTAAAGCCTATGGAAATAACTTAAATGAAATTATAAAAGAACTCAAGAATCGTGAAAAAAATATTTTTATAGAAAAAACGCTATCTGATATTCCTGATATTTCTGAATTAATACTTGAGTGCTTAAAACATTTTAATACTTTAATTACTGAGCACAATAAGAAAACAGAAACATTATCCGATGATCAACAAAAAGAGAGACTAATACTTAGGGAGGCTGATGTTGCGGAGTTTATGATAGATATTGATTATAAATCTGAAATAGTGAATATACTTGCCGCTGAAATCAAATATAAGAAAACTGAAGCAGAGCTATTTGGCGTAGGAACCGAAATAGGTAAACTTTCCGAAGAAAAACGAACTTTAGAAGCTCAAGCTATGGATGAAAGTAAGGGTGCTGAACTTGTAAATCAACATTTGACACATTTTTTCGGACACAACGAATTAAAGTTAATAGCCGAAGGAGAAACACCAAACATGAAATTTAAAATTCAGAGAGATGGAGATGATGCCAGCAATCTAAGTGAAGGAGAATCTAGCTTAATTTCTTTCTGTTACTTCGTAGCAAGAATGGAAGACGAACTAAAGGGTAATGATAGCAAGAAGTTACTAATTTATATAGACGACCCAATTTCCAGCTTGGACAGTAACCATATTTTCTTTATGTTTAGTCTTATAGAAAGTATCATAGCCCTACCAAAAAAATATGGACAATTATTTATATCCACCCATAATCTTGACTTTTTAAAGTATCTGAAAAGATTAACTACACCCAAATATAAACCTCAACCTAATGGCAAAGATAAAGCTGACATGAAACACTTCATTATTGATCGCAAAAGTAAGGGAAAGACCTCGTTGAAATTAGCTCCTGATTATCTAAAAAACTACATTACGGAATTTAACTATTTATTTAGACAAATTTTTATATGCTCCACTTCTGACAACTCAACTATTTCTCACGAGTATCAATATAACTTTGGCAACAATATGAGAAAATTCTTAGAAGCATATCTATTTTATAAATATCCAAGTCACAAATTAACTAATGATCAAAAAATACAAAAATTTCTAAATAATGATACTGTTTCAATCAATTTAGTAAATCGTGTAATTAATGAATATTCTCACATTGGTGAACAGTTTGACCGGGGAATGCAACCTGTAGATGTTGATGAAATAAGCAAAATATCTTCTGTAATAATTTCGAAAATAAAAGAACGTGATCCAGATCAGTATTCTGCATTAGTAGAAAGTATTGATGAAGAAGCGAACGCATAATGTGAATATTCAATAATCAATGCATTTGTGAAGCTGGAAATTCAAAGGATTACTTCTAGGATATTTTATTCGTAAACTATTAAAGAGTTGTTATTCTTGGACTTTATCAAAATTATTCAAGTCTTCATAAATAAGAAACTCCTCCAAAATCCTCAAATATTTATTACCTTAACCTCATGGATTCAACTACGCTCTCTGGCGATCATGTAAAATTAATATACACCCCAGCCATCAATTATGCTTTTCAGCAGAATCATGTTCCGACGATCAGGGAATTAACGTTGACAAACAATACAGGCGCTGAATGGAAGGATATTAGTTTTGAAATTGTCTCAGAACCAGATTTTGCGAAGGTTTGGACGGACCAGATTGAGGCTCTTGGTAATGGAGAAAGCCACCAAGTAAGAAACATAATGCTTTCTATATCCAATAAATTTTTGGCAGACCTTACCGAAAAGGTTAATGGAAACTTAACTCTAACCGTTCGTATAGGAGAATCAATTGCCTATCGGCAGGAATTCCCTATTGATGTGTTGCCTTTTGATCAATGGCCAGGTGTAAACATCCTTCCCGAGATTATGGCTGCTTTTGTAACCCCAAATAACCAGCAAATACCCAAAATTATACACAAAGCGTCTTCCTTGCTAGAGAAATGGACAGGGAGTCCATCATTTGATGAATACCAAAGTCGTAATCCAAATCGTGTAAAAAAGCAGATGGCAGCCATTTTTGAGACGATCGCTGCCATGCAGATTGTCTATTGTAGTGTTCCAGCAAGCTTCGAGGAAAGCGGCCAACGGGTAAGATTGGCCGATACTATTTTTGAGAACAAACTTGCCAACTGCCTGGACCTCTCGCTACTTTACGCGGCATGTTTGGAGGCGATAGGTATAAATCCCATCATCGTAATTATTAAAGGACACGCTTTTACTGGCGGCTGGCTAATCGATGAATCTTTTGCAGATGTTGTAAATGATGATCCTTCCCTATTGAGCAAAAGAGCGGCTGACGGCATCGGCGAGATATGTTTGGTAGAAGCTACCTGTATGAATGCAGGTCAGCAGCATTCCTTTGACCATGCAGTAAATTCGGCAGAACAAAAGCTGATCAATACCGATGATTTTATTTTGTTTATAGATGTCAAGCGAGCAAGGTTCGGGAGCATTCGCCCATTGCCGCTTCGTACTTTTACAAACTTGGGTTGGCAGATACAGGAGGAAGAGCGACCTGAACGAGAAAATTTTTCGCCTGAAGAGCTCTCCATTGGAGAAAGGCTGATATATGCAGAAAAAGTTGAAGTATCAAAACAAAGACTTTGGGAAAGAAAACTTCTAGACCTTACGTTAAGGAATAGTTTACTTAATGTACGTATCACCAAGAGCGTAATCCAGTTCATTACTGTTAATTGCGCTAAGTTGGAAGATGCGCTAGCAGACGGTGAAGAATTTCAGGTACTGGCAAAACCGAGTGATTGGGATAACCCAGTGAGGGATACGGGCATTTATCAAGCGCTACATCAGACTGATCCGATCGCAGAATTAGTTAACCATGAGCTAGGACACAAACGATTGCGGAGTTATTTGAGTGAAAATGAGCTCGGATACGGATTAATCCATTTGTATCGTGCCTCTCGCACGGCGATGGAAGAAAATGGTGCAAATACCTTATTTATTGGTTTGGGCTTGCTCAAGTGGTATGAAACCGATGCAAGTGAAAGGCCACGCTACTCGCCAATATTGTTGCTTCCTGTAGAAATTATTCGAAAATCGGCACAGAAAGGATATGTTATCCGTAGCCGTGGGGAAGAAACGATTATGAACGTAACCCTTTTAGAAATGCTTAGGCAGGATTTTGGGATAGCCGTCGGCGGGTTGGAAAACCTACCTAAGGACGAAAGTGGTGTTGATGTGAAAGCTGTATTCAACATCATGAGGCAGGCTATTATGGCCAAGTCTAGGTGGGATGTTGAAGAGCAGGCGTTGCTTGGAACTTTTTCTTTTAGTAAATTTATTCTCTGGAACGATATACACAATAACGCCGATAAGCTTTGTAGAAATAAGGTTGTGGCTAGCCTAGTCTCAGGCAAATTGGAATGGGAACCAGAAGAAAATGCCACTATAAAAGAAATCTCAGATAGCCGATTGCATCCATCTGAAATTGCGTTGCCAATAAGTACAGATTCATCTCAGTTGCAGGCCATACTTAGCGCCGCGCAAGGTAAAAGCTTTATTTTACATGGCCCTCCTGGAACAGGCAAGTCTCAGACGATTACAAACATTATAGCCAATGCATTGTACATGGGCAAAAAAGTACTTTTTGTTGCGGCAAAAAAAGCAGCACTGGATGTTGTGCAAACTCGGCTGGATTCTATTGGCATTGGCCCCTTCTGCTTGGAATTACATTCTAATAAATCAAAGAAATCCGACGTCTTGCAACAGCTAAAAGTCGCAAGTGAGGTCATCAAAAATACCCCTCCAGAAGATTTTGCAATTGAAGCCGACAGGCTCCATCAACTCCGAAATGAGCTGAATGGATATGTAGAAGCACTACACCGGAAATATGCTTTCGGTTATTCTTTATTTGAACTTTTTACAGAATTCAGTAAAATCAGTTCAACAGACAATAAGGTTTATTTCGCAACCGCCACTTTTGCTTCTTTTGATCGAGAAAAGCTACGTATTTGGCAGGACAATATTGAGGAAATATCGGCGGTAGCCACAATGATTGGTAAGGCACACGGTCATCCGTTGGCAGAATTGGTTCCTCAGCAATATACCCCCTCCGTAAAACAGGATGCTATTGAGTTGCTAGATTATTTGGCTAAAATCTTAACGGAATACAAACTTGTGAGCGATAACGCCAAACATCTTTTGAAACTAGAGGACACTTCTTCTACCAGAGAGGAACAAATAGCGCTATGCGAGATTGCAAAACTATTAATTGCCCAACCTGACTTTCCAGCAAGTATGTTGGAGACGAATTCGTTTGAACAGACATACGCTCAAGTGATCGGTCTATCAGCGCATGGACAAAAAAGGGACGAACTAAGGTCTGGTCTTTTAGCAGATTTCTCCAAAGATATACTTCTATTTCCAGCAGAGCAGAACTTACTGCAGTGGCAGATTGCAGAAGAAAACTGGTTTTTACCCCGTTGGATAAAACATAACGCTTTGCTCAAGCCTTTAAAAAAGTTGAGCCTTATCGGGAGTTTGAACAGGGATAGCGTGAGCCAAATCCTCGGTCAGATTATAGATTACCAAAAAGAGCAAGAACATATCAAAAAAGCAAGTTTTTTACCATCATTATTGGGCTTTCTATGGCAAAATGGAGATCCTGATTGGAGTAAAATTGGAAACCTTAGTCAAGACCTAATCGACTTAAATAGAAATGCATCATTAATATGTAAAACAGATACGGTTGGCACTTGGCGCAAAAAATTGACGTTGGAGTTCACTGAAGGAAGTACTAATTATTTAAATAAACATAGTAAAACCCTGAAATCGTTACTATTATCAGTTGAACAGATGTCTGCATTGGAAAACAAGATCTTGGCCTTACTTAATATTGATTTTGAACATTTAGAGAATGGCGGAGACTGGCTTACTTTCATTCAAGGCAAAGTTGCCACATGGCGATTAAATATCGATCATCTTAAAGATTGGTATAATTGGACAACCATAAAAACAAAGGCAGTTGAAGGCGGACTTGCACCTGTTATTTCTGCATTTGAATCGGGAGAACTTCTTAGCGCTGAAATAAAAACACAATTCTATAAAGGCTTTTACCGTGCTGCAGCTGATTATATTTTTGAACAGAACCCTTCGCTAACTACTTTTAATTCGCATTTATTTGAAGAAAAAATCAACAGATTTAAATCGATTAGTAAAAAATTTGAAGAGTTGACAAAAGCAGAACTATGTGCCCGTTTGGCAGCTAAAATACCTTCATTTACTAAAGAGGCATCTCAAAGTTCGGAAATCGGAATGTTGCAAAGGGCAATAAAAAATAATGGCAGAGCGCTATCTATTCGGAAAATATTTGATTCTGTACCGAATTTATTACCGAGGCTTACACCTTGTATGCTGATGAGCCCAATTTCCGTTGCACAATATTTTGACGCGGAGAGTACAAAATTTGATCTGGTTATTTTTGATGAGGCCTCTCAAATGCCAACTTGCGAAGCGATTGGTGCTATCGCCCGTGCAGAATCTGTAATTGTTGTCGGAGATCCGAAACAGATGCCTCCTACCAACTTTTTTGGCAGTAATAACTTTGATGAGGATAATGTTGATAAAGAAGATCTGGAAAGTATTCTCGATGATTGTCTGGCGCTTTCCATGCCTTCTCAACATCTGCTGTGGCATTATCGCAGCAAGCATGAAAGTCTGATTGCATTTAGTAATGCTAAATATTATGAAAACAAATTGCTCACGTTTCCTTCTACAGATGATATTATCAGCAAGGTAAAGCATGTTCACGTTCCGGGGCATTACGACAAGGGGAAATCAAGGCAGAACAAATTCGAGGCAAAGGCAATTGTAGATGAGGTAGTGCGCAGACTTTCTGATCCTGAACTTTCTAAAAAGAGTATTGGAATTGTAACTTTCAGTTCTGTTCAACAAACACTTATCGAAGACAAACTCAATGAGATATTTGCGCTTCGTCCAGATCTGGAACGTACTGCCTTAGAGGCTGAAGAACCGATCTTCATTAAAAACCTTGAAAATGTTCAGGGCGATGAGCGCGACATTATTCTCTTCTCTATAGGTTATGGGCCTGATGAGAAAGGTATTGTAAGCCATAATTTTGGACCTATAAACAGAGAAGGTGGATGGAGAAGACTGAATGTAGCGGTTTCTAGGGCAAGATATGAGATGATCGTATTTTCCACACTAAAGTCTGAGCAAATTGATCTGAACAGAACAAACTCAGAAGGTGTTATGGGATTGAAAGCATTTCTGGCTTATGCTGAAAAAGGAAAAGTTGCACTTCCAATTAGAAATAGAATAGAAAGTGGCGCAAGTGCTGGTTTTGAATTGGCAATTGCAGAGGAACTTAGAAAACACGGGTACGAAGTACACACTCAAATTGGATGTTCTGCCTATAAAATCGATTTGGGAATTGTTGATAAGAAAAATCCATCATCCTATATTTTAGGCATCCTTACCGATGGTAAGAACTATCAACGTGCTCATACGTCAAAAGACAGAGAACTAACCCAGGTCGACGTTTTGAAACAATTAGGCTGGAATATCCATAAAGTTTGGTCAACCGAATGGTGGGAAAAACCAGACAAGGTAACAAACGATATATTGGAAGCTATAAGACTATCTGAAAGTCGTGAGCATAATCCAACCATTATAACAAAGCAGGAAACCTTGGAAAACCTCGCTCCCGTTACACTGAAAGAATCAGCCCCAGATACGTTGGATGGACAACCGAACCTAATGTTGAATGGAATCAGTGAACAATCCATAGTGCGAGACAACTCAACGAATTATTACGAGATTGCAGTTTTGAATTCTGTAGATACAATCTCCAGTGACCAATTCTTCTTGCCAGAAAATAAAGAGAAAATAAAAGCGCAGATTCTTGAAGTTTTCGAAACAGAATGGCCAATTAGTAGAAACCTGCTTTCTAAGCGTGTGCTGAATGCTTGGGGTATTTCTAGAATGGGTACAAGAATTGCATATCAATTTCAAACATTGTTTAGCGAGATGGAACTCCAGTCCGTAAAAGATGATCACCGCGAATTTTTCTGGCTTAAGCTTGAGCAGCTCAAGGATTATAAAACCTATCGAATCCCAAAGAGGGATACCGAAAAGAGGGATGCCGAAGATTTAGCACCTGAGGAAGTTGCAAATGCAATTAAAGAAATTTTGGAGCACCAAATCAGTCTGACCCAGGGAGATTTGATACGTGAGACGGCAAAGCTCTTTGGTTACTCCAGAGTTGGCACTAATGTAGATTATTCGATTTCAAAAGGACTGGAAAAAGCCATTGAAGACGGATTTGCCATAAAAAATAATGAGCGAATTGTTTATGCTGGTTAGCAAAGTATATTTGAGCACTTAATCAAAAATCTCCCAAACCTTAAATAAAATGGGGTTCCATTAACATTCACATCAAATATTGTTCTAAATCATTTTTCCAAGCGATAAAACCTTTCAGTTCATCTGTATAGTCGTGTAAAATTCGACTAAAATTAACTAGAGCTGATTCCAAAAAACTCTATTTCAATTTTGGTATTCTTGTCGGGGTATCGGTTCCATTTATAATAGAGCTAGCACTTTTTGCAATGGCTTTAATGGTAGACAAAATATTTTCTATATCCAACGTGCTGTATTCGTCTTTTACGGTATGATAATATTTATCTACATCGATTTGATCTGTGCTGATGGTATGTGCCGGAACACCAAGTGCAGCAAGCGTTGCATTATCGCTTCTGTAAAATAAATTTTGGGCTGGATAGGGATCCGGATAAAACGTAAATTCTGTTCCCGCTAGGTTTTTCTGCAAAATCTTTCCGAAATCAGAACGCTCATATCCTGTAATGAAAGCGGTGTTCTTCCCAAATTTAGAATCCTTTCCAATCATCTCTATGTTAAACATAGCCACCACACTGTCGGGATTTAACTGTTCTGAAAAATATTTCGATCCATAACCCCCAATTTCTTCTGCGGTAAATGCTGCAAAAATTAATGTGCGCTCGTTGTTGTTCATTGCCTTATAGTATTTTGCCAATGCAATTACAGCGGTGGTGCCAGAAGCATCGTCATCTGCACCGTTGGCAATACTATCTCCTTCTACTGGCTTTAAGATTCCAAGATGATCATAATGGCCAGAGAAAACTACCAGTTCTTGGGCTTTAGATTTCCCAGGAATTACGCCTACCACATTAAACAAAGGCATTTTTTCTATGCTGCTAGTAAACGAACCGTTAAAGTTGTTCGCATCACTTCTACCCAAAACAAAAACCTGAACGGCAGATTTAGCTCCATCAGTTGGGGCATCAACGCTTTGAGGCGCAGAAAAGTGATCATGATACCGCTTGAAATCTGCTTGAAATTTTTCATCAACCAAGATCAATTGATTTTTACCCGACGCCATTAATGGACGCATTTGCTCTCTAAAAGATTTGCTGGAATCTAATTTAACTACGGCGGTGTTTTTATTGTCTAAGCTTACCTTTTCTTTGGTTAAACCCGTTACCATTAAATGATCTGGGGCAATGTTTTGACCATCGATAGAGAAATTGGCTGTATTTTCTGTAATTCGATATTTATAGAATGTCTGTCGATAAGATTTTTGCCCTGTTAAAGGCTGCAAACCTATTTTTTTAAACTCTGAGGAAATAAAATTTGCAGCCTTATCTATGCCTGGCGTAAATGTTCCCCTGCCTTGCATATCGTCTGCGCTTAGCGTTTTGATCAGATGATCTGCATACGCTCTGGTAACGATTTGATTGATGTCGGCGTTGCTTTTAGTTGGCGCAAGTTTGGGCGAGCAAGAAGTTACTAGCAACAAAGAAATTGCCATAGCACAATGAGAAATAATTAAGGATGGAGCATTTTTTCTTCTCATGAGTGTTGTGTTTGAGGATTATTTTTTACCTGCGAATTTAACCAATTCTTTCTAAATTTTGCATTGCGAGACATTAGAACGATCTCCTGAACATTATTCTTCTTTATCACCAAGAGCTATCCTAACGCATTTAAAACCCTCTGCCCTATCGCCTTTTACCTCTTCAAACTACTCTTTATCCCAATCATACCGTTCTAAATCTCTGTATGCGCTACCTTTTACAATTTCCTTTCGTTTGGTGGTTTCGGCCTCAACCCGCGTTTCCTGCACATTATCGGTAACTTCAACATTAAAATTCTTATCCTTTTTAGAGCGATGAATAGACACCTCATCCCCATCTGCAATGGCGTAATCGTATGGACCGCGCTGGCTCATTAACTTTACAAACACGGGCAAACATTCGAAAAAGATAAACAGCAGACCAATAAACGTAACCGCTAAATCTGTATTGCTATCGGCTGTTCCATTTGCATTTTTCTTCAACTGGCCTAAGGCCCAATTTCTATCGGCAAAACCTGCAACATTGGCTAGGCTGTCTTGTTGCTTATTGGTGTACAGTTTTTCTGAAAACATTCTGTCGAATTGCTTTCGGTTGTCGATAAAGGTTTGCGCATAGTTGATCTTTGCGTTTAAGGTATCTAATGCTTCCGTACGTTCTTTTATTTCTACCTCTTTCCGTTTTGCGTAAGGGCCATACCCCATAACGCCAGAGGTTTCTGTTGTTTTATTGCCGAAAATTTCGAAGTTTAGCTTTTTACGCGATACTTTGATGTCGCTTTCCAATGAATCTCTTTCGGCTATTTGCTCAACTAACCGTCCAAATTCCACCTTGTATTTGCTTTGAAAAGAGGCATTTAATGTGTCGATTTTATCTCGTTGTGCCTTTAAGTAGCTTACCTTTAAACGATCTTTAATTTCTTTGTCGAAGATTTTAAGTTCCAATGGTCGAGAGATTACAATCCCGATCATAATGGCCAATAAAATACGAGGCGTAGCCTGTAAAAGCTGTTTTCCAGTACTGCCGCTTTTATTTATGCTAGAAACGATATATCTATCCATATTAAAAATGGCCGCGCCCCAGATTAACCCAAAAAGAATAGCGAAAAATACCGCAAAATCATCTCCCTTAAACACAAAATACATGGCGTAACCGCCAGACAAAGCCGCAAACAAACCGGTAAAAAATATAGTGGCACCAATGCCAAAATACCTATTTTGTTCTGTGGGATAATTTTCTAACGTCTCGATATGAACGCCAGAGCAAAACCAAAAAAACCGATTTATTTTGTCCATAATACCTTTTATATTTAAACTCATCGCCTTGCGAAATGTTACAATAAAGTTAAGTTATTTTGCAACTTTAAAAGCGTGTTTACCTGGCGAATAACTAAAATGTAACGGGTAATAAGCGCTTTATTGTATTTATTTTCGGGCTTTCTTTGCAGTTTGCAATCCAAGACTATATATTTGTTTCATAACCTATCACTGCAACCCATGAAATACGCAACTATCAAAATTTTCTTTCTTCTTATGGTTTTCTCAACACTTGCAAATGCTCAAGATTGGCCCAATTTAGGCAGGTATCGAGATGCAAATGATAAACTTAAACAAGACAATACCAAAGTTGCTGCTATTTTTATGGGAGACTCCATTACCGATTTTTGGGTTAATTCGTCATCTGGTTTTTTCTCTGACAACCACTATGTAGATCGCGGCATAAGCGGCCAAACGTCGCCACAAATGTTGATTAGATTTAGAACGGATGTGTTGGAACTAAAGCCTCAAGCCGTGGTTATTTTATGTGGCACTAATGATATTGCCGGAAACACAGGGCCTTCAACGCTAAAAATGATCGAAGACAACATTATGTCTATGGCGCAACTGGCCAAAGCGAACAAAATTAAGGTGGTTTTATGTTCGGTAACACCGTCTAACAAATTTGGATGGAAACCTAATTTAATGCCCGCAGATGATATTGTAGCCTTAAATAGTTGGATTGCAGAATACGCCGAAGCAAATCATTTTAAGTTTGCCAACTACTATCCAGCATTGGTAAACGACACCAAAGGAATGAAAGCCGAATATTCTAAAGATGGCGTACACCCAACCAAAGAGGGTTATACCGTTATGGAGAGCGTAATTCAGCCGATTTTAAAGAAAATACTTTAGATAGGCGCTAGGTTTGAGGTGTTAGGTATTGGATTTGAAGTGAATTTAATATATGGAATCGGAGGCCGAACATTCGTAGTAAAAAACTCAGGTTTATTGCGATAATCGGTTTCTTCTGTAGCGCTAGCGTTTACTTATTCTAAAACGTGTTGCTGTTAAACCTTTAAGGGGCGCGTTAGGGATAGAAGAGGCATCTTTTTATTGCGCGTTTAACGCAATAAAAAATATAGTCCCGCACGGGCGGGATTAAAACGCCTGAAAACTTTACAAAATCCTTATCTCAGGTTCGACCTCAACCTCGACCTCAACATCAATATTAAAAATGATAAAAATCATGTTTTAAAAACCTACTACCATTTACCTTTGCATAGAAATAATCAAGAAAAAGTATTTCTTTTACTAAAATATAGCGTTAATGCTTTCGGGTTTAGCAGTAAAGACCCCTTAACTCATTAATAACATGACTTTAAACAATGCATACATTTCGGTCGAAGAAGCCGTTAAAATGGTTAAATCGGGTGATCGCGTTTTTTTGCACGGCAGCGCGGCAACTCCAACCTACACTATAAAAGCACTACAAAAACGATATAAAGATTTAAAAAATGTTGAGTTGGTCAGCATTACCACACTTGGAGAAACAACATTTGACGATGAAAAATACAAAGACAGTTTTTTCTTTAACTCCTTATTCGTTTCTGAAAATTCCAGAACGGTAGTCAATACATCCAGGGGCGATTATGTGCCGGTATTTTTAAGTGAGATTCCCTTGCTGTTTACGCCAGAATTTTTACCAATAGATGTAGCCATTTTACAGGTTTCGGAACCAGATAAACATGGTTACTGTACCTTGGGTACATCGGTAGATGTGGCTAAAGCAGCATTTGATAATGCAAAAAAAGTAATAGCGCAAGTAAATCCAAATATGCCGCGCACCAACGGCGATGGCTTTATTCACATCAGTAAAATAGATGCCTTGGTTTGGCATGAATCAATTTTACCAGAAGTAGATTACTCTGCGAAAGCAAGTGACACCATCATTTCCATCGGAAAAAATGTAGCATCTCTAATAGAAGATGGCTCGACGCTACAGCTTGGCATCGGTAGCATTCCAGATCAAGTTTTAAAAAATTTAGCTGGCCATAGGCATTTGGGCCTACATACCGAAATGCTCTCTGACGGTGTAATTCCATTGATAGAAAGTGGCGTAATAGACAATTCTAACAAAAAGCTAAATCGAGGAAAATCTGTGACTTCTTTTATGGTTGGCACCAAGAAATTGTACGATTTTGTTGATGAAAACATAAGCATTAGGGTAATGAATATCAATTATGTGAACGACACAAGCATTATCCGCCAAAACCCAAAGGCCATTGCCATTAATAGCGCTATAGAAATAGACCTTACGGGGCAAGTATGCGCAGATTCTATTGGCACTTTTCAATATTCTGGTATTGGCGGGCAAATGGATTTTATTAGGGGAGCGTCTTTATCTCCAGGAGGCAAGCCCATCATCGCGCTACCATCTATAACCAATAAAGGCATCTCTAGAATTACACCTTTTATTAAAGAAGGCGCAGGTGTTGTAACGACCAGAGGCCATGTGCACTGGGTTGTAACCGAATTTGGCAAGGTAAATCTCTTCGGCAAAAACCTTAAACAACGTGGAAAAGCGCTGATAGAAATTGCCCATCCAGACCATAGGGAGCATTTAGAAAAAGCATTTTTCGACCGATTTAAAAGCCAGTAATAATGCCCAGTATTCTTTGGGTTGTCTTTAGAAGATAAATGTAAGTGAAGGAATTTATCTTTTATCGGCAATAATTCGTGCTTGTTTTCAATCCCTTTTTTGCACAACAACGTAACTTATGTAACCGTTTGTTCTTTGTGCAGATTAATTGTTGAGCAATTTTCATCAGAAATTCATCGAATTAAAGCATATTGCAGTATAAATTTTTGAAATGAAAAAACTTATTTTAGTCTTATTATCGTGTATTCCCCTTACAATCTTTGCGCAAACCATTAAAACAGATGTACTGGTTATTGGAAATTCTAATGCAGCGTTTGCAGCGGCGGCTCAGGCAAGCATATCTGGCGTAAAAACCATCCTGCTTTTACCAAACAATCAGCTTCAATTAAACGATTTTAAGCAATTTTTTGGCAATGGTGTTGCAAAAGCTTTTGAAAAAAACGCAAAAAAATATCTAAAACTTCCAGACAGTGTGGCCTTGCCTGTGCTAGATGCACCTACTGCCAATGCCGTGATTAAATATTGGGCAGATAGCTCTAAGCTTTTGAGTATTTACACCAACAGCTCTTATTCCGACTTAAAGCGAAGTGGCCGCGGTTGGTCCCTTAAACTCGCCAACGGCAGAGACATTAAAAGTAAGGTGTTAATTATGGCGGGCGACCCGAAGCCGTTATTCGAATCGCTCAAAATAGCTAATTTATCTCCTGCAGAAACAGACACGCTGACTTACCAAAACAACGTTTATAGAACAACGGTAGCAGGTATTATTGCCTCAAAACCTCGCTTTCTATCTTTATACAGCCTATTAAACGCAACAGAAAACAACCTTATTTATTTAACCGCAGGCACTTTAGAAATTGGCCAAGCAGCTGGAGCTACCGCAGCCTATGCCGCCTTTTACGGTAAAAAAACGAGCGAATCTAATTTAAAGGCCATTCAGGGTGAGCTTTTACAGTACAAATTGCCGTTAATGCCCTTTGCAGATGTTAAAGTTACAGATACAAACTGGCTTGCCATACAAAAAATAGGACTTACAGGTATTCTTAAAGCCGAAATTTCTAACCACCAAGCCTTTTTTAGGCCTGCTAAGGAAGTAACTTATGCAGAGATAAAACAACCCATAAAAGAGTATTACTACAAAGCCCAGATTTGGTTCGACGACCACAAAGATAAACCGGTAAATTTAAAAAATCTAGTAGATTTAATAAGTTATGTTGGCAACAAAGCAGAAGATGCAACCTTAAAAACAATTAAGACAAACTGGAATAAAAGTTACGGCTTAACCTCTACTTTCGATTTGGAAAGGGTACTAACAAGACGAGAATTTGCCGAAGTGGTTACGCAATTTTTAAAACCTTTTGATGACGTAAACATCGGCAAAAATGGGCGGGTAATTAGATAACGGCATTAACATCACGGCAGCAAATCAAAAATAAGCTAAAAATTAAAATGTACTTATTGCAACCTGATTTAAGTCAACTCTTGATATATGTATCTCAGAAAATAACCCATTAGTATCTTAAAATTTAAATCTTCTTAAAGTTCCAAATAAGTCTGCGCCCCATTCATTTTTAGGCTTTTTTAAAAATAAAAAAAATAAATAAATCAAAGCATTTTAATATTTGTTAAGCAAATATGAAAGCAACTTGGAATGGCGCAACCCTAGCCGAAAGCGATGATACCATCGTAATAGAAAACAATCATTATTTCCCAGAATCATCGATAGAAAAATCGTATTTTAAGCAGTCTGATATGCACAGCACCTGCCCATGGAAGGGTGAAGCGTCTTATTATTCTGTTTTTGTTGATGGGCAGGAAAATAAAGATGCGGCTTGGTATTATCCCGAACCGAAAGACGCGGCCAAAGAAATTAAAGATTACGTAGCATTTTGGAAAGGAGTGAAGATAGGTTGAGGTTAAGGCAAAGGCTAGTTACACATCAGGTTAAAACCCGACGTTACTAATTCGGCCGCTCCTACAGAGCTTAGGAATGTTATAGAGAGCTGAGGTTAAAGGCAACGCGTCTTTATTCCTTGCTCCTTGTTCTTTTATTCGAGTTGAATTTTAAAATTACCCGCCGTATGCCCGATTCGGTACAATACGTTAAAGACATTTCTATTTTTAGTCCGCGAACCAGCGAGGCTGTAGAATTACACACGCTAAACATTTATTTCATTATCGCCTCTTCGGCAATTTTAATTTTAGTTATCGGGCTGCTCATTTTCATTTCCTTCAAATTTAGAGCTAGACAAAAAAACCAAGCTGAACCGAAACAGATTTACAGCAATCGATTACTTGAAATCTTTATGGTCGGCGTACCGTTTTTAATGGTTTCGTATTTTTTTTACCTTACTATTAAAACCATGAAAGATACGGAGTCGCAGGTGTTAAACGAGAAACCCACGGTGGTAATTACTGGCAAGCAATGGTTTTGGGATGTGCATTACCCTAACGGCGCGGTAACTGCAAATGAAATTCACTTGCCGGTAAATGAAAGAGTATTGCTCCAACTAAAAGCTGCAGATGTAATACACGACTGGTGGGTACCTTCTTTTGGCGCTAAAATGGATATGATTCCGGGCGTTACCAATTATTTATGGTTACGTATTTTAAAACCCGGAACTTACGTGGGCGCTTGTAGCGAATTTTGCGGGAGACAACATGCCAACATGCGCATAAAAGTGATTGCCCAAACACGAAAAGATTACGATAAATGGCTTGCAGAAAATGCAAAACCTGCTATCATCTCTCCTGATGAAAATATTAAAAAAGGAGAACTACTTTTTAGCAAAAATAGTTGCGGCTCTTGTCATAGCATCCGCGGCACTGGTGCAAATGGAAAAGTTGGCCCGGACCTTACACACATAGCCAGTAGAGGCACCTTATTATCTGGATTGGTAGAGAATAATAAGGAAAATCTCACTCGTTTCATAAGCAATCCTCAAGAAGTAAAACCTGGCGTAAATATGCCACGTTTTATCTACGCCAAAGATAGTATTGCTGTTTTGGTTGATTATTTAAGCAGTTTAAAATAATGGAAGAACTAGATATACCAGAACCAGAAGAGCAAATACCGGGCGTTAGTGTTAGTTATAGCCAAGGCTTGTTACAATGGATCTCTACGGTAGACCATAAGCAAATTGGCATTTTATACCTATTAATGTCGGTGTTGTTTCTTTTGGTCGGAGGCTTTGCTGCGCTTTTAATGAGGATTCAGCTTGCGGTGCCAAACAACACGTTCCTAAGCCCAGAGGTATATAACCAATTGTTCACCATGCACGGCACAACGATGGTTTTTTTGGTGGCAACACCTGCCATCTTAGGCTTCTCTGTGTATATGACGCCACTTATGATCGGCGCAAACGAAACGGCCTTTCCTAGAATGAACGCATTTAGCCTTTGGATAAGCCTTTTTGGCGGCCTATTGTTATATTACAGTTTCCTTGCAGGAGGAGCGCCCGATGCAGGCTGGTTTAATTATGCGCCATTAAATACAAGTCAATACTCTTTAACCAGCGGAGTAGACTATTATTGCATTGGTCTTTTGCTAATTGGAGCGGGCACAGTGGCCACGGCAATTAATCTTGTTGTTACAATCATCTACTGCCGCAGCCCGGGGATGAGCCTGAAAAACATGCCTGTTTTTGTATGGATGGTATTAACCAATTCTATTTTAATTGTCGCAGCTTTTCCACCGCTAAATGCAGCGTTAGCCATGCTTTTGATGGACAGGCAATTACATGCACATTTTTTTAACCCTAACGATGGAGGTTCTGCCCTACTTTGGCAGCACTTATTTTGGGGTTTTGGACATCCAGAGGTGTATATCCTTATTTTGCCATCCTTTGGAATATTGTCCGAAGTGTTTTCTGTCTATTCGCGTAAACCCATTTTTGGCTATTGGATTGTTGTTGGCTCCGGGATGTTAATCGCCTTACTTGCATTTGGCGTTTGGGTGCACCACATGTTTGCCGTAGGTTTAGGCTTAACCGTTTATAGCTTTTTTGCAGCGAGCAGCATGTTAATCGGCGTACCTACCGGGATAAAAATATTTACCTGGTTGGCCACCATGTGGGGCGGAACGCTTCGTTTTACCACCTCTATGCTTTTCGCGATGGCTTTCTTGGTAGAATTTACCATTGGTGGCCTTAGCGGAATTTCCTTCGCCATTGTACCCATCGATTGGCAATTGACCGACACCTATTACGTAGTTGCCCATTTGCATTATGTTTTTGTGGGAGGAAGTTTATTCGGGCTATTATCTGGACTGTTTTATTGGTTTCCAAAAATTACTGGCCGCATGATTAGCGAGAAGTTGGGACGTTGGTTTTTTTGGCTATTTGTTATAGGCTTTAACACTACTTTCTTTATACAACACGTGTTGGGCGTAAACGGTATGCCACGTAGAGTTTATACTTTTGCAAATTTTAGAGGCTACGCATGGATGAATATGGTATCTACGGTTGGTGCTTTCTTAATGGGGTTTTCTACCCTATTTCTACTCTACATCATTTATAAAAGCAGAAAAACTGGCAAGCTTGCTAGCAACGATCCGTGGGCTGCTTATACGTTAGAATGGGCAACTACTTCGCCTCCACAATTAAAAAACTTTACAAAAGTTCCGCCGGTAGCCACCTTCAGGCCATTAAGAGACTTGAGAAAAAAATTAGCCGACAAAAAGTGATATGGAAAATAAATTGATGATAAAATTGGTTATTGCCACAGAAGCCATCCTCTTCGTATCGCTGATGATTGCCTATGTGTACTTTGCCTTAAACTCTAATTTCGGCAGTCAATCTAAATCTTTACTGAACATTAAAGAAGAAAGTCTTTTTACTCTTGCACTCTTTCT
This sequence comes from Pedobacter sp. UYP30, assembly GCF_040547165.1. Taxonomy (NCBI): domain Bacteria; kingdom Pseudomonadati; phylum Bacteroidota; class Sphingobacteriia; order Sphingobacteriales; family Sphingobacteriaceae; genus Pedobacter; species Pedobacter sp. UYP30. The sequence goes on from NZ_JBEPPD010000023.1 coordinate 45,883, forward strand.
AAGCAGCTTTACCCTTCATCTCGCTGAGCGCAATTACAGAAAAGGCAACTATAAAAACCTTAAAATCTGGATGATTGTTACCGTGTTGTTAGGTCTCACTTTTTTATCGGGCCAAGCCATAGAATATAAAAACCTGCTTGCCGCCAACTTTACCATCAGCAACGATATGTTTGGCACCAACTATTTTACGTTAACGGGTTTTCATGCCTTCCACGTTATTTTGGGTCTCATTATGCTTTGCATACTAATTTATCTAATTTTTAAGGGCAATTTTAGAGACCATAAATCAACCGTTATAGAAACCATTGGGTTGTATTGGCATTTTGTAGATGTGGTTTGGGTCTTTGTGTTTACACTAATTTATGTTTCACCCTATTTCTTTTAAAATGAGCTAAACATGGAGAATTTATTAACTTATTGGATGTTTGATTGGGGCGCAGTTATCTTAACGGTATTCCTTACCTACGCATACTTTAAATTATCTGGAGGAAAACTAGTAAAAGGCGCAGGAAGTTATTTTTCGGGTGTGGTTTTGATGCTCTTAATTACCAGTTCTCCGCTGCACTTCCTCGGGATGCATTATTTGCTCAGCGCATACATGCTTGTTCATATCTTTCTACTACTCCTTTGCGGACCACTGTTGGTTATTGGCTTGCCGAAAAATCTTCCTACAGAAAACAAGGTTCTTAAAACTATTTCTTCCACGATGAAAAGATGGCCTTGGCTGGGCTGGATTGCAGGCATTGGTCTAATGTGGTTTTGGCATATCCCAATTGTTTTCGATGCCGTGTTCCCGATGCATCACGCCGCTTTCGGCTTTCATATTTTGCCCGTGCTACACACCGTTACGCTGCTTTTTGCAGGTGTGTTATTCGCTTGGCCAATTATGGGGCCAATAAAAACTATGCGTTTACATCCGCTTTTAGGGATTGTTTATTTGTTTACCGCTTGTATTGGTTGTTCTATTTTAGGATTATACCTAACTTTTGCTCCGCCAACGTTATACAGCCATTACTTTATGCCTGATGAATACGGTTTCTCGAACATGATTGTAAACAACTGGAACATCAGCAGAAGTACAGACCAACAAGCGGCGGGTTTAATTATGTGGGTGCCATGTTGTTTCATATACATTTCTGGCTGCTGCTATCTTTTTCTTAGTTGGATAAAAGATAAAGAAATACCTAAAATTAAAACGCCTATTTGGAAAGGAAGCTATTATGAGTGAGAAACCCGACGTTGGGGCAATGAATAGAGAAATTACAAATGATATTTTAATAGAGCAGGTAAAAACTTGGAAGGACGAAGCACGGCCTCAAAAATTGCCCAGACCAACCTACTGGCCATTTTTCCTAGCTTTTGGCTTTGCGTTTTTGCTCTGGGGAATTGTAACCACCTGGATTATTTCTGTGGTTGGCTTTGTAACTATTGTGGTATCTATACGTGGATGGATAAAAGATTTAATCGATGAAACAAGAGAAGGAAATTAGCGAGGGAAGACGGAACTTCCTGCTTAAACTAAGTATTGGTTTAGGAAGTCTTGCTGCTTTAGGCGCAGGCATTCCAGTAATTGGAGCATTATTTAATCCGCTTATTAAAAAGCATAAACAGACTTGGCGCGCTGTGGCAAAGCTAGATGGCTTTGCAGTTGGAAATACCGAATTGGTTAAATTTACAAACGCAAACAACAACACCTTGGCAGGAAAAAGCGACCAATCGGCAGCGTGGTTGCGTAGAGATTCCGAGAATAAATTTACGGCCTTTTCTATAAATTGTACGCATTTAGGCTGCCCAATCCGTTGGGAAAAAGGTGCAGATTTATTTATGTGCCCGTGCCATGGCGGTGTGTATTACAAAGACGGTTCAGTAGCTGCCGGGCCGCCACCAAAACCCTTAGTACAATATGAGGTGCGGACAAGAAATGGCAGCATAGAAATACAAACGGCACCAGTACCCATTACAAAAATGATATCCTAGCATGGCTTGGTTTAAAAAATTAATTAATTACTTAGAAGATAGAACAGGCATAGGCGCTGCCGTAAAGCCCTTGCTAAACCATTTGGTGCCACCAAATAGCAAATGGAGCTATGTGTTTGGAAGCGCTACGCTCTTTTGCTTTTTACTGCAAGTAGTTACTGGAATTGGCTTAAGCTTCTTATACGAGCCATCTTCTGCCAACGCCTATCATTCTTTGCAATACATTACCAATCAGGCATTTTTGGGTAACGTACTGCGTGGCATCCACTATTACGGCGCATCGGGCATGATTTTATTTGCCGGCATCCATCTTATTAGGGTTTACATCACCGCAGCGTATAAATATCCAAGAGAAATAAACTGGGTTACAGGCGTTATTTTACTTTTTTTAACAGTTGCCATGGGCTTTACTGGGCAACTGTTACGTTGGGACAGCAACGGCGTTTGGAGCACGGTAGTTGCTGCAGAACAAGCTGGTCGTGTGCCAATTATTGGTCATTATTTGGCTCAAGTGCTGTTGGGTGGCCCAACTATTGGAGACAATACGCTGAGCAGGTTTTTTGCGTTCCACGTGTTTGCCATCCCGGCGCTTATGTTTTTATTAATTGGATTGCATTTATTTTTGGTGATAAGAAATGGCATTTCTGAACCGCCAAAAGTCGGGCGCTTGGTAAATCCAAAAACCTACAAAAAATGGTATAACGACATGCTTAAAAAAGTTGGTGTTCCGTTCTGGCCAAATGCTGCTTGGCGCGACGCCCTTTTTGGCGCTTGTGTAGTGTTGGCCATTATCGGATTGGCCATTGTATTTGGCGCACCAGCGTTGACCAAAGCTCCAGATCCTTCTGCCATAGATGCTGTTCCAGAGCCAGATTGGTACATGATTCCATTTTTTGCGGTGTTTGCGCTCATGCCTCCAAAAATCGGTTCGTACATTATTTTCTTCGGGCCATTGCTTACCATCTTAATCTTTCTATCTATTCCATTTATCTCCAATCGTGGCGAACGTCATGCCATGAGGCGGCCTTGGGCAATTTTTGGAGTATTGACTACCCTTTCCTTCATTTTTGGGTTTATGTATCTGGGTTATCAGGCAGACTGGTCGCCCCATTTCGATACACCGCCCCTTGCTAATACCATGAAATTTAAACAGCCCAATTTAGAGCATGGACTAAACCTATTCTATAAAAAAGGTTGCCAGTATTGCCATAGAATAAATGGCGTTGGCGGCAAACGTGGACCAGACCTTTCTATTATTGGTAGGTCTTGGAATGAGCAGCAGCTTAAAATAATGATCACCAACGGCGCACTAAATATGCCTGCTTACGGCGGTATTTTGACTAACGTGGAGATGAATGATATTGTGAGTTTTTTGAAGATGAGGAAGTAGAGGGTGAGACTCAGGTTGAGGTTAAGGTTTCAGGTTGAAAGTTGAAAGTTGAAAGTTGAAAGTTAGGACGGTTTAAACTCTCGCATCCTAAAATCGTCTGAATCAGGATTTTCAAGATTAAAAGATGAGCAGGATTATGCGGCCGAAAATCCACCAATCCTAAAATTCTCAAAATCCTGATTCTGACAATTGGCAGCCCATTCTTTGGGATATTGAGCTTGCCCATACCGAAGTGAATATACTGCGGATTTCTTAATCCGAAAAAACACAACTCCTTTTGTATTCTTTCATCGGGACTACAAATCCCATTTATCTAAAGTTCTAAATCGCCCTGCGGAAGGTGTGGAACAGCGCAGATTATTAGTTAAATACCTATTCGATATTAAAATTCATACATATCATTTGCCCGCAAATTTTCAATTATGCCTATCGCCTCATCTTTTAATGAGTAGTTCATGCGTTCCTTTTCTTCTGCTTTTTTGATCGCCTCAAACCCAGCTTGATTAATAAACAATTTTATATGCAGATAAAACTTCTCTAAAAAATCGGTTAACGACAATACATCAGCATCAAAACCCTCGTTCTCAAAATTAAACTGAGAAGAAATATTATAAGAAAGAATTATATCACCTTTGCCAAATTCAAAACTAATGTGTTTTAAAAACTTATCGAGTTACTTACTTAATAAACACGTATATTAGTATCAAAATCAAATATATGAACAATATTTTTAGGGGTGAGAATATTTTAGCCTTCATAAAATCATTTCCAGATGATGATAGTTGTAGATTGGCAATAGCAACTGAG
>NZ_JBEPPD010000024.1:0-48946 GCF_040547165.1 Pedobacter sp. UYP30
TTTTTCCCCATCTCTAAATATAAGAAGTTCTCATTTTTTATTTCTTTTTAGCAAGATGTTTCAGAAGATAGGTCTGCAATAGCCTTGCATATAACTTATATATAGGAGCTATAAACATTCCATAATAAACCTAAAATGGCTGTATTACGGAACCTTTGCCCCTGTAATTTCGCTGTAAATATAGTTAACTTTATAAATCATCAAAAGCGCGCTGAACATTTCGTTAACTTTTACTATTTACGCGCGGCTAGTCTCGGAGAACGCCGACAAAAAACGAAGGACGAAAAACCAACAACGAACTTTTAAAATTCCTGTTTCTTTAAAATAATTACGCTTAACTTTAAAAAAAATCTACGCATGAAGATTCGCTACCTACTGCTGTTATGCTGTATGTCTATTTTTTCTGCCTCTGCCCAAACGGTTATCAATCGAAATGCAGAAATTGCTGAAATGGTTGCAGCCGTAAACCCAGATTCCTTAAAATCTTACATTACTAGCCTAGTTGCTTTTGGAACCAGGAGCACGCTAAGCGATACCAACAACGAAAAAAGGGGAATTGGAGCGGCAAGAAATTGGGTAGTTGATAAATTTAACCAATTTGCAAAGCAAAGTAACGGCAGGCTAACAGCTTATTTAGATACCATTACCTACCAAGCCGACGGCAAACGCGTTGATGCAGCCATTTCTTTAGCCAATGCAGTGGCTGTTTTAAAAGGAACGGATAAAAATGATAAACGTATTTTCATCATCAGTGGGCATTTAGATAGTCGGGTTACCGATATTATGAACCGCAAAAGCGATGCCCCCGGTGCAAATGACGATGGTAGCGGCGTTGCGGCAGTATTGGAAAGCGCACGCATTATGAGCAAGCACGCTTTCCCAGCAACCGTAATTTTTGTGGCGGTAAGCGGAGAAGAGCAAGGGCTGCTTGGCTCTGCCTTTATGGCAGATAAAGCCAAAAAAGAAAACTGGGAGATAGAAGCGGTGCTAAATAATGATATTGTTGGCAGCAACAATAGCAGCGGTACAAACATTATCGATAATACGAAGTTTAGAGTGTTTAGCGAAGGTTTGCCTAACTACCAGCTAAACAAAACAGCAAAATATATTAGGTCATTAGGTTTAGAAAACGACAGCAAAAGTAGGCAGTTGGCCCGGTATGTTAAAGAAATTGGCGAACGCTACGTAGATCATTTAGAGGTTAAATTGATATACCGCAGCGATCGCTTTTTACGCGGGGGAGACCATCTTCCCTACCTAAACAATGGATTTACAGCTGTACGCTTAACAGAGATGAACGAAAATTTTAACCATCAGCACCAAGATTTGAGAACCGAAAATGGAACTGAATATGGTGATTTGATTAAGTTTATGGATTTTGAATATTTGCGCAAGAATACGTGCATCAACCTTTCGGTACTTGCTAGTTTGGCAAAAGCACCTTCGGTACCTACCGAGGTTAAGGTTGTTGTAAAAAACTTAAGCAACTCGGCGGCGTTTAATTGGAAAGCGCCAAAAAAAGGTAAAGTAAAAGGTTATTATGTTTTAATGCGCGAAAGCAGTAGTGCAGTATGGGAGAAAAAGTTTTTTACCGTGCAAACCGAAATAACCTTGCCCTACAGCAAAGACAACTGCTTATTCGCTGTACAAAGTGTTGGCGAAGATGGAACAGAAAGCCTACCAGTGGTGCCTGGTATAGACAGGTAATTTAAGTTATGAAAGAAGAAAAAAACATAAAGTTTAGTCCGTTAGCGTTAGTTTTAAACATTTTTTTAACTCTTGGCGTTGGCAGTTTGGGTGCTTGGGCAACGGCCAATGGTGTAAAAACGTGGTATTCTACCTTAAACAAACCTTCTTTTAACCCACCCAACTGGTTGTTTGGCCCGGTTTGGACAACCCTTTATATTTTAATTGGAATTGCCGCTTATTTGGTGTGGCAAAGGCGAAAGAGCATCGCACATTTTCCTCGTACCATAGCCATCTACCTTATTCAGCTAATTTTAAATTTAGCTTGGTCGTTTATTTTTTTTTACATGCATGAGATAGGTTTTGCGCTAGCCGAGATTATTGCACTACTGCTTGTAATTTTGTTTAACGCCTTTTATTTTCATAGAATTTACAAATGGGCCGGGTTCTTATTCATCCCATATATAGTATGGGTTGCCTTTGCGTCGTTTTTAACCTACAGTATTTTTATGTTAAACTGATTTTAAAAGCAGCATTTAAATGATTAAAATTGAAGAAACATTTTAGAGTAGATTTGCCTAGCTGATTATGCGCTGTTGCCCAACCTCAAATTTTAATAAAAAATTAGTTGCAATGAAAAAAATCATATTTTTTTTATCACTCTGTGCTGTTGGAACCGCTGCTTTTGCGCAAACTTCTGCAATCAACAATTTTTTGGTAAAGGAGAATTTACTTAAAAATAACAAGCTGGCCATCATTGCAGCAGATTCTGTAGGTGTACCGAAAGAGAACATTAACGGTGTTTACACCTTTAGCATCAGCGGATTTACGCAGCAGTTAAAATTTAATGATGGGGTAGCGATTCTACAGCTCCCGATAGAGAAATCTACGTTTGTATACATCAAGCATCAAAATGACATAGGCACTCATAGCAAGCTGGTTTATGTTTATAAGAAAAATAACGACCTTACGCCGTATGCCATCAACAGTTTATGGCTATTTTTAATTCCTATTATTTTAGTAATCTTGGCATTTGCCTTTAGAAAACTCATCATCTTTGCGGTAATTATATTTTTGGCATTCGTGTACTTTAACCACAGCAGCGGCCTAAACCTAAGTACGTTTTTCGAGAGCATATTCGATGCGCTGAAGAATTTGTTTTAACGGAAACCTTAAATTATTGTTAAAAACAACTTAAAGTTTTATCAGTTTGTTATTCAAATAATTTGGGCGTGCCCCAAGCTGCGCAAGGGTCGGGCTAACGCTGCAAATCCTCGCTCGTTCCTCGCTGTGGGTTTTCCGCTCATATCCCTCACGCGTAAAGCGGAAATCAGTTTTCAGAAGTTAGCTTTCGGCAGTTAGAGATTGACGACTATTTAAAAAACTATTAGTTGCTTATTTCTATTTTATGATGCTTGCGTTAAAGGGGCTTGGTACAATTTTTTTGGCAGCAGCAAGCAAACCCTCGCAAAACATAACCCAGATTTTTTAAGGAAAACCTCCAAGCAGGCAGGCATCCAAAAAATAGTAAATTGACCAACCCAATGATCTAACGCCTATACTAATCAACGGCTTTACAAATCAACGGCTTTACAAATCAACGAGTTTACGTCTAAACGACTTCACGACTAAACGCCTTTACGACTGAACGCCTTCACCCTCCACCCTCTAAAAAGGCATCCCTATACCAAAATTATATTGTAGAAAACGGTAGGTGTCTGGTCCATGAGTGGCATTATACTCATTTTTAAAGGCCTTTCCTCCCGTTAAAAACTTGCTAATTACCCATTGTTCACTTCCCAAAAATTCGGGATCCTTAAGTTTCAAACCAATATCGAACCTAAAAACAAAGTATTTCACATCATACCTAAAGCCCATTCCCGTTCCTATGGCTAACTGCTGACCAATCTTGGCGAAATCTATCTTCTTTTCTGGACCATCTGCATCTGTTAAATTCCAAACATTGCCTGCATCCAAAAAAACAGCACCTTTTAAAGTCGCGCCAAAAAACTTGTCTAACAATTTATACCTATATTCCAAGTTGGTCTCGATGCGTAAATCGCCTAGCTGATCCAACCCAAAAAGTGCACGTCTTAACTCGTCGCTTCCCAGGGTTTTTCTGTTGTAATTGCCTGGGCCTAGCGTTCTCGCCTGCCATGCCCGAATGCCACTAGATCCTCCTGCAAAGAATTTCTTCTCAAACGGCAAACCAGAGCGGGTAGAATTTCCATAAGCATAGCCAACGCCTGCATTAAGCCTTGCAATAAATTGTTTATCTCTCGATAGGTGTTTATACCAACGAAGGTCTACATCTGGCCTAATATATTGGTTGTACGGAAGTCCTAAAAATGTGGCATAATCGCCATTGGCAACGTCATATTTTTTACCACTTATACTAGAAAGGGCCTGCAACAAATTACCGGCAGTTTCTATGTTTCCTCTAAAGTACATAAATGTTCTATATTCATTTAGCTTATCAGCATTTAAGGAATAGGTATATTTTGTGCCAAGGGTAAAGTCTTTTCTATCAAGCAAAGCAATATAGTACAAGTTGTTTATTGCGTCGGCGCTGGTAAGGCTATCTCTATTTAAGTTCCCAAAACGATACTCAAAATTTAAAGGTGTTAGCGAGTGAAGCTTTGATTTTGTCTCTACCCAATCGTACGTAACCGAGTTGATAAATATCCGCCTAACGGATATATCTTTCTGCAAAGCATAAATATAACTCGACGAAAATGTGGTGTGAGGCATCCCGTTTTTGCCCATGCCAAAATTATAAAACGGAATAAGTAACCGCGGTACCGCGATGCTTGCGCTGATCGAGAAATCTCGCTGGTAAATATCTTTAAAAGGAGTTTCACCATTCCCTATCCGAGACTGTAGGCCGCCTTTTAGTTGCAGCTCAAATCGCTCGGCACCTCTAAAAATATTGTTGTTGGTATATGTATTACTTAAATTAAACCCAACTGTACCGCCGTTAAAAGGAACTTCGCCTTCTACCCTATTGCTCATTACCTTTTGTGGAATAAGTTGTATTACGGGGGTAAGCTTGTTGGAGGTACTGTCTGTCCGATAAAAATTGACATTGACATTTTTAAAAATATTCAATTGGTAAAGTCTGTCGTAAGTGAGGTTCTCTTTTTTTATGTCGTATAAATCTCCATACTTTAAAAATTCGTAGCGCACAATAGGATTCCTTCTGTATCGCTTCGCAAAATCGGTAAAAACAATGTGGTTTATGGTGTCTTTGCTCAGTTTGTATCTTAAGCTATCTGGAAAGCCATCGGGATTTGGTGCAACAATAACCTGCGTAGTACCAATGGTATAAGTTTTATGTTCGCCATTGGGCGGATCAGTAACGTTTAAATGCAAATCTACCTTGTTGTCGGCCGTAACAACATCTGCTCCAAACACATCGAAATTTATATAAGGCCGCAGAAAATAATAATAGCCATTTTCTTTAGAAATGCGATAAATCTGCTCCCGTTCATAACTTAGCGAATCAGCATCGTACTGCATGCCAACATGTAACTTAGAAAACTTTGGCTTCTGACTTTCATACAGCTGTTTGATGTTTTGGTTGGCTATAGAATCTTTAATGCTTCCAATAAAATAGGCAGGACCTGGAGAGGCTTTAAAGTTTACCTCGGCTTTTTTATTTGCCACGGATATTTCTGCCTTAACCTTGGCCTTAAAATACCCTTTGCCTTTTAAAAATTTTTCTATCTGGTTACGAGAGATTTCTACCAAAGTGCTATCTAAAATTGCCGGAGGAGAGCCAAACGGCTTTATGTTACTGGTTTTATAACTTCCACCCTTGGTATTAAAAAGGTTGTAAAGCGGCACATTTATGCTCAGCGCAGATGCAGGCCGAATGTCTTTTTGAACGTAATTGTAGGCTTCTTCCTCAAACTTTGGGTCTATGCTATCGATCTTAACCTTTTTAACGATAGATTGATCATCAGAAATATACTTGGTAGAGGAGCAAGCCTGTATTAAAACAATAATAAATAGTAATATTGCAACTTTATAAAAATTAGAAAAAGGCAGGTAAAAATATGCTTTCAAAATCGCAGATTAGTTTTGTTAAGTCGTTGCATCAAAAAAAGTATCGCAAAGAAAATGGCCTTTTTTTTGTAGAAGGCCAAAAATCTGTACAATCGTTTATAAATTCCAGTTATAAAGTCCAAGCCATTTATCATGTTGCAGAAAAATCGGCTTTTATTTCCCAGTTGCCTGCAAATATAAACTTATTTGAACTAAACAACGTAGAACTGGGTAAGATTAGTGCCTTGCAAAATCCGCAAGATTTGTTGGCGTTGGTAAAAATTCCAGAAACTAAAGTTGCTTCTTATACTCAATTTAAAAACAACTTTACTTTGGTGTTAGATGGCGTACAAGATCCCGGGAATTTGGGCACCATTATAAGAACAGCCGATTGGTTTGGAATAAAAAACATTGTTTGCTCACACAACACCGTGGAGGCTTACAACCCCAAAACTGTACAGGCAACCATGGGCAGCTTGGCGGCTACAAACATCTATTACACAAATTTACCTCGTTTTCTAAACGAAGTTGCCCTGCCGATTTTCGGCGCTTTATTAGAAGGCAAGTCTATTTACAAAACAAATTTTGGTACAGAAGGGCTTATTGTACTTGGTAACGAAGGAAATGGAATCTCGGCAGAAATCATCGCGCAGATAGCAAACCGAGTAACCATACCAAGAATTGGCGATGCAGAATCTTTAAATGTTGCCATCAGCGCTGCCATTTTCTGCGCAGAGATTGCAAGAAAAGGCTAAACGAGTCTTTAACCAAAAATTTAAAGAAACTTGTTTGTGGTGTAGCCTTTTATTGTTACTTTTGCAAACTAATAAAAAAATGGTCGAGTGGCCGAGTGGCTAGGCAGAGGTCTGCAAAACCTTCTACAGCGGTTCGAATCCGCTCTCGACCTCTAAGGTTTAACAAAGAAATTATAAAAGAATACCACCATGGCAGTTACAAGATTAAAAAGAAAAGACAGAAGAAATAAAAATTTTGCTTCGCAAGATATTAAATTTTTAAAGTTGGCTACCAATTTAGAATTGGGTTCGCGTTCGGTGCAACCAAAAAATGACCAATTGGCTAAAAACAACGCTGTTTTAGCTTCGTTGAGCAAATAAAGAAAAGATTTTATTCAAAATCTTTTCTAATGGTTAATTATTAATTGTTAATTCTGCCTGCTAATTGTTCATGTTAGCTTTAGTTGTTTTAATTATAGTCGTAATCAACTTAATTAATTCAACTGCATTGTTATTTAAACTTAGAAATTGGTCTGAGTTTAAATATTCTGTTTCTTTCAGAAGCTCCAGCCAATAGATTGATTCGTTGATTTCCTTCTGAGCGATTGACATTTTATGTACAAAATCTTTTTTTGTTTCCGCGTGCTCTGCCTCTCGCACCATAGCCCCTACGCTCGTACCACTTCTTAAAAGTTGCTTGCTCAGTACAAATTCTCTCTTTTCTTCACATAGAAATCGATAAAGCCTAACTACCCGAACTGCAAACTCAAAACTTTTAGTTTTAACAACATTCTCCTTCATTTGACACTAAACATTAATAATTTACCATTAACGCTTAAACCAATGCTTTACAAATTCTTTTTATCAATCCAGGTCCTTCATAAATAAAACCTGTGTAAAGTTGCACCAAACTAGCGCCTGCAGCCATTTTCTCTTTCGCGTCGGCAGCAGAATGGATTCCGCCCACGCCAATTATTGGAAATGCGCGGTTAGATTTCTCAGCCAAATATTTAATTACTTCGGTAGACCTACTTTTAACGGGCTTCCCGCTCAATCCTCCAGCTTCTGCAATCTCTTTTTCATCACTAAGCAAATCTTCCCTACTAATGGTGGTATTGGTGGCAATTATGCCGGCAATTTTCGTTTCGGCGACTATCTCTATAATATCGTCTAATTGACTATTGGTTAAATCTGGCGCAATTTTTAATAAAATGGGTTTTGGCAAAGCATTGCTATGATTTTCCGTTTGCAGGGCATTTAAAATGTTTTTTAGTGGCTCTTTTTCCTGCAGTTCGCGTAAGCCAGGCGTATTTGGCGAGCTAACATTTACCACAAAATAATCTACCACATCAAACAGTTTCTTAAAACAGATCAAGTAATCGTAAAGCGCTTCACCATTTGGCGTGGTTTTATTTTTGCCAATATTTCCACCAACAACAATATCTGGATGTTTGTCTTTTACCATCCGCAAGCGCTCGGCCATCACATCAACTCCTTTGTTGTTAAAGCCCATGCGGTTTATCAGCGCTTCATCATTGGGCAGCCTAAACATTCTCGGCTTATCATTTCCGGGTTGAGGCATCGGCGTTACCGTACCTACCTCTATAAACCCAAACCCCAAATTGCTCAGCGGCTCTACATATTCGCCGTTTTTATCGAAACCAGCAGCCAAACCTACCGGGTTTTTAAATTTAATGCCAAAAACCTCGCGCTCCAACCCTTTAATGTTAACATCAAAACTGCCACGAATAATGGTCTTTCCAAGTGGAAAAATATCATTAAACCACTTAAGCCGTTTCACTACAAAGTAGTGAACATTCTCTGGGTCGAACTTAAAAAAAAGTGGTTTTACTAAGCGATACATACCACGAAGATAAAAACTTATTGAAAAATAGAAAAGGTAATATTGAATGGAGCTAAAAAAAAAGATAATTAACTCCCTTTTTATTTTTTTAAATCTGATTACCTCTTCTATTTTACATTTTTTATCATCTAATAACCTGCTGTAAATTGCTCTTGATGATAAGTGTTGTTTTCCAGTTCATCAGCAAGAACGATTGATAAATCTTCTACCGATAAAATTGAACGACCTTCGTCATTAAAAACCGGAGAAGTTTTCCCTAAACGATATTTACCTGTACGGCCAATTTCCATCCCTGGGTGCATTTCAATTGCCGGACTGAAGAATACCCAGTCTAATTTTTTTTCTTCTTTTAAAGTATTAAAATAATCTCTAACCGCCGAAGCACCGGGATAAATGTCAGCGGGGAAATCTTTTCCATCTACCAATTGTTGTCCACCAATTTGTAAAGTGCCAGCACCACCGATAAAGATGTAACGTTTGACTCCAGATGCTTTTACAGCTTTCTGAATCGCGAGCGCTCCTGCTATTATATCTTTATAAAGGTTCGGATTGTTCCAACCTGGATTAAATGCACTAATAACTGCATCAGCACCATTTAATGCCTCCGCTAATTTTTCTGTGTCCAATACGTCGACAGCAACTTTAGTTACTTTTTCGTCTCCACTTTCAATTTTGGTAGTGTCGCGAGCAATTGCGATAACTTCATTACCACGACTTACCAATTCGTTTAAAACGGCCGTTCCTACAAATCCTGAGGCGCCTACTAGTGCTACTTTCATGTTATTTTATTCTTTATTAATGATTATTAAATTTATAAATCTGACTTTATCGAGCAGAACATATAAAGTGTCCTTCGAAAAGCTTAGTGTGACAGATGACTATTCCCCTTAATTGTAATGTATTTTATTACAGTTTTGTTTAAAAAAAAGCTATCTAAATTTCGACGCAAAATCTGCCAGTGTTTGTTTTGCTAAACTATGGATCAGAGAATTTTCAGCATCAATACGTAATCCATCCAAATGTTGATTAATTTGCATGCCAATAGGGCAGTTAGGATTTGGCTCGTTTTTATTTTTTCCTAAAACGTTTGATGTTTTTACGGCCTTGTAAACTTCACCTAAATTAATATCGGCCGCATTCTTAGCTAAAAAAGAACCACCTCCTTTACCCTCTTTACTATCTACAAAACCATTTTTTCGCAAGTTTATAATTTCCTTACGCACTAAAACCGGATTTATGTTGATGCTTCCCGCCAGATAATCCGAACTCACAACCTCCCCATTTGCATCGTGGAGCAAAGTTAGGATATGTAAGGATATTGGAAATCTGCTATTCATTCTGTAATTATTTTTATTACAGTACAAAGGTAAATAGATTTTCGGTATTTGCAAATTAGTTTTTCTCCGTTTACTAAAATCAATGGCACTGAGGCGTATGGCGGCTAAAAAATGTAGCCCTATAAAATTATCTCCAATATTTAATGTGCAGGTTGCTGCTCGAAATAAGAAAAATTGTGGTCAGTAATTACATTATACTCTCGGTTTTATTTTAGAAAAACGAGCATCAGCGGAAGCGATAAAAACAAAAAATACAATACAGCTAGTAACCACACTTAGAAATTTAATCTGAAATCGTCAATCTAAAGTCGTAAATGGTTCGTACTTTTGCAGCCGCAATGATTTCTATAAACAACTTAACCTTTTTAATTGGCTCTAGAGCCTTGTACGACGAAGCAAACTGGCACATTAAACCTGGCGATAGAGCGGGCTTAATTGGCGCTAACGGTACCGGAAAATCTACTTTACTTAAGATTATAGTAGGCGAGTATGCGCCAACTTCGGGCACAGTGAGCATGGCAAAAGATTTAAAAATCGGCTACTTAAACCAAGATTTGCTTTCGTACGATTCTCACCATAGCATTTTACATGTGGCTATGGAGGCTTTTGACCGTCAAAATCAATTGCATGACGAAATTGAGGAGCTGCTAAAAAAAATAGAAACAGATTATAGCGAAGAAGTCCTTAACAAACTTAGCGACAAACAACAAGAGTTTGAAGCGCTAGATGGTTATAACATAGAATACCGGGCAAACGAAATTTTGGCGGGTCTGGGTTTTAGCACCGCAGACCAACATCGGCCGTTAAACACTTTTTCTGGTGGTTGGCGCATGCGCGTAATGTTGGCTAAAATATTGCTTCAAACACCAGACATTTTGTTGCTAGATGAGCCGACCAACCACATGGATTTACCATCTATTAAGTGGCTGGAAACCTACTTGGCCAATTTTGAAGGCGCAATTGTAATCGTTTCTCACGACAGGTACTTTTTAGATAAGATTGTAAACCGTACGATCGAGTCTCGCAAAGGGAAACTAAACGTTTACGCCGGAAACTACAGTTTTTATGTAGAAGAAAAAGCGCTTCGTGGCGAAATTCAAAAAGGAGAATTTAAAAATCAGCAGGCCAAAATAAAGCAAGAAGAGCGTTTAATAGAGCGTTTTAAGGCGAAAGCTAGCAAGGCTAAAATGGCACAATCTAGAATGAAAGCGCTAGATAAAATGGAACGCGTAGATGACGTGGACGATGATAATCCGACGGTAAACTTCGCCTTTAAATTCTCAAAACCATCGGGCAGGCACGTGGTAATGATAGAACACGCTACCAAGCATTATCCCAACGTGCATATTTTAGAAGATGCAGAAGCGGTAATTGAAAAAGGCGACAAAATAGCTTTAATTGGTGCAAACGGAAAAGGTAAATCTACCTTGCTACGGATTATTGCAGGCGCAGAGCAGTTTGAGGGCGTTTGTGAAACAGGACATAATGTTACTACCACGTTCTTTGCGCAGCACCAACTTGAGTCATTACATTTAGAAAATAGCATTTTAGCAGAATTACAGGCATTTGCACCAAAACATACCGATACCGAACTTAGAGGCATATTGGGCTGTTTTCTTTTTTCTGGTGATGATGTTTTCAAAAAGATAAAAGTACTTTCTGGGGGCGAGAAATCTAGGGTTGCCCTGGCAAAATCGCTAACCACCGATTCTAACTTTTTGATTTTAGATGAGCCGACCAACCACTTAGACATTCAATCGGTAAACATATTAATACAAGCGTTGCAACAGTTTGAGGGCACATTTATAGCCGTTTCTCACGATAGGTACTTTTTGGATAACGTGGCAAATAAAATCTGGTTTATCGAAGAAGAAAAAATTAAACAATATCCGGGCACATACGCAGAATACGAGGAATGGAACAGCAAACGAGAAATTCCCGTACCGAAACCCATACCGGTAATAATGCCGGAAAAGAAGAAAGAAGAGCCAAAACCGGTTACTCCAACTGCAACAAATCACCTAAAAAAACTTAACGACGAGCTTAAAAAAGTAGAGCAAAAAGTTGCCGAACAGGAGCAAAAGGTAAAGCAGATAGAAACCGAGCTTGCTGACGAACAGGTGTATGGCAACGCAGATAAACTGGCAGAAGCCAACAAACGTTATCTAACTGCCAAACAAGATTTAGATGCCAGCCAGAATATATGGGAAGGTTTGGCAACCGAAATTATGGATCTTGAGGGATAATTTTCAACAAAAAAAAAGAAAGCATTGTAGTTCTTATAGAAAATAATTGTAGGATAATTATTAGCTTTAACCATGCAAAGATTTTTTTTAAGCATTCTTATTTTATATTGTAGCCTTGCTAAGGCACAAAGTAATAATGCTTTTTTGTACGAGAACAAGGTGTATTTGCCAAACATTAAGACTGTGCAGTGCTACAATACGGCAAAAGAACAATCTATCCCAATTATAAGGCTAAATTCTACGGAGACCATTACTTTTTCTTTTGATGATTTATTGGCAGGCACAAAAAACTATGCCTATACCGTTGAACATTGCTCTTCGGATTGGAAACCTTCTCGCCTATCAAGCGTAGATTATTTGCAAAGCTTTGCCAGCGATAGGATTTTTGACTATCGCTACTCATCAAACACCATAAGAAAATATACTCATTACGAGTTAAGGTTGCCCAACCAACAAATTATTCCAAAAATTAGCGGCAACTACCTCTTAAAAATATATGAAGACAATGCAGACCAAACACCCGTAATTTCACAGCGATTTTATGTAGTAGACCCACAGTTTTCGGTAGCTGCGGAGCTCACAAATTCTTATCAAGTGGCCGATAGAGATAGTAAACAAAAAATTAATTTTACCATCAGTCATCAAGTTCCGATCAATAATCCGTATCAAGATGTTAAAACTATCGTGATGCAAAATTTTGATCAAAACACTGCACAACTAAATACAAAGCCTTCTTTCATTAAACCAAATCAATTGATATATAATGATTTGACGAGCAACGATTTCTGGGCAGGTAACCAGTTTAGAAAATTCGACATTCGGAGTTTGCGCTATAAGTCTAGCGGGGTACAAACCATAGAAACCGAGGCCAATGCAAATAATGTGCGTCTTTTTGCAGATTTACCTAGAAACAAAACAGCTTTCGCCAACGAATTTGATGAGAACGGGAACTACTTTATCCGCAATAGCGATGGACGAGATGATAAAACGGAAGCCGATTACGCAAATGTAATTTTCACCTTAAATGCAACTCCACCAACCGCAAACGGCGAAGCTTATGTTGTGGGTAAATTTAACAACTACGCGTTGACCCCAGAAAATAAATTGATCTACGACCCTGAAAAAAAGCAGTTTTACACCACGCTGGTATTAAAACAAGGATTGTATGATTATGAGTATACCTGGCTTAACAAAAGCGACAAGACACTGCAAACCAGCGCGTTTGAAGGCTCATTCTATCAAACAGACAACACTTATCAAATTTTTGTGTACTACCGCGTTCCGGGCGGAAGATGGGAGAATTTAGTTGGGTTTGTTAATTTGGGAAGGTAGAAGAATTCGTTGGTCGTTTTTCGTTGCCGGCTTTTGGGGCAAATAGATAAGAGAAGACTGAATTTACTTACATTGATAGATTTTTCACAGCGGCCTCAGATTGTTGTAAGTCAAGATGCTGTAATTGCACCTTTAAACGACTATATGCAGTATCTGTTAGCAATAAATACCTAAGTTTCCCATTAGATGTTAAATGATAGTCTTCTCCAACTTTCTCAATATCGAATGTGCCTTTTGGAAAAGTTAATTTTCCATTATCCAACAAGTAATTGCCGACTGTTAGATCTGCAACTGTTCCTAAGTTATTTTTGAAGGTAAATATATCGACTTTATTATCTTCTTTGAATTGGCACTTTTCTCCCCACTTTAGTTTTTCTAGATGTGATGGATCTACAAGATTAAATTCCGAATTTGAAATTTTAAGCGCTCTTTTGCAGCCAATAGAAAACACTATCCCGACGCCAATTAAATAAAGCAGTTTTCTCATAACAACGAATATAAGTTTTAATGATTTGCAACTGAAATATTATAGTGAAAATATTTCAGTTGCTAAAAAAGACTCAATTGAAGCTAATGGGAGATTGAAACCTCCCGCTAATCCATTGGCCTAAGCTATGCATCTGCAAGCTTAGGTTTGCGCTTCGTTTTTTCTCAAATCAAATCTCGCATCATTCTTGTCTTTGATTCTTCATTAAAAACCAACCCCAACCCCAAATGTCATTAGCTTAAGAAAAAACCAATAAAATGGTTGTCCTTCGACTACTTGTCCCAACCATTCGGGAAGCTAACATTGACGTTATTTATAATTAATTGATTTTCAGACAACTATACTATTATCTTATTTCAATTACTCCTCCATTCAGCCTTGGAAAATTGACCAACACTCTGCCTTGCGCTGTCCTATCCGGACGGAAGTCCTACTTTTTTCTTGACAAAAAAGTAGCAAAACCGAGCATTTTTGCGAGCTCATGAACGCAAATAAAACAATAAATGCTAATGAATAAACTCAAGGCTGGCACCTCTTTGGGTAAAAATTCGCCAAGCTGTTTAGTATCGATGCTTCGAGACCTTTCCTCAACCACCCCCAACCCCTCCTAAAGAAAGGAGGGGAGCTCAATTTACGATGAATTGCGTCGTTATCTGATTTCTGACATCCGATTTCCGATTTCTCCTCTGAGCGTTTTTTCCTCCAAACTGCTGCTAGGCCATTCCCAGCAAGCTGGCTATAGCGAGTTTAGACCAAAACGTCATTTATATTGATTTATCTGAAACATATTAAACCTCTGACAAACGATTTCTTTAAGTTAATGACATTGCCCCAACCTCTCCTAAAGAAAACGAGGGGAGCTAAAGCGCCCAGTCTTTGTTCTTTGCTCCTTATTCCTTGCTCAATACCTCAATCTCGTCCTCAGCCTCCCTTAATTACCCAAACAGATACGCTGCCTGCGTTGCACGGAAATCCTCCGTTTCCGTTTTGATCGATCACCACCTCATCTGTTCGGTGTTTTAAAGCATCCACAAAAGTTTTTCCACAATGTTTTTTTCCAATGTCCATGGTTTTAAAGCCATCTTCACTGTTGCTCGCCACAACGGCCAGCCCACTGTGTTCGTGCTCATCATCGCCAGCTCTTGTCCAGCCGATGCAGTTTTTATGGTTAAAGTAATCACACTGTTCACCATACGCTAAGTGCGCCCTCAATCTGCTCATTATTTCTACCTCAGGCAAAATGGCCAATTGAATGTGAGTATCTTCGCCAACTTCACTTTTATCATCATAAATGCCCCCATATACGTCTGGGAAAAACAAACATGGAATGCCCTGTTGACGCAATAAAATAATGGCGTAGGCAATTGGTCTAAACCAAAAATCTACGTAAGATTCTAATGATTGCAAAGGTTGCGAGTCGTGGTTGTCCACAAAAGTAACCGCAAGTTCTGGCCTAATGCTCATTAACGTATTGTTCAAAATGCTGCTCAAATCAAAATCTTTTCCCTGCTTACTGGCCAGATAAAACCTACGGTGCAATAAGGTGTCGAAAAGCTGCGTTTCGCCTTCAATTTGTTGCAAATATGTTTCTTGCTGTACCGAGTTTACAATGTCCCAATTTTCTGCAACGATAAAAAACTTCCGATCAAATTTTGCGTTTAAGTGCGCGATCCATTCCCTAATAAACTCCGGACTAATGTGTTTCACCGCATCTAGCCGAAAACCATCTACACCAGTGGAATTTACCAACCACTCGCCCCAATATTTAAGTTCGTCTACCACGGCTCGATTTCGAAAATCGATGTCGTTGAACATCAGGTAGTCAAAATTGCCCTTTTCATCCGATGGCACCTCTTCAAAATCTCCTCCAACCTCATTTTGTATAGAAAAAATCCCTTTTTCTTTAATATCGTTTGCCCAATCTACGCCACTAAAGCATTTAAAATCCCATTTAAAGTTAGAGTAAGTATCTCCCCGACCTGGAAAAGTAAATTTGGTCCAGGCTTCTATCTCAAAAGGATCACTTATAAATTTTGTTCTGTCGTTTTCGTCTACGCGCCGTACAAGAAACCTCTCAAGCTCATCGCCAGCTGCCTTATGGTTAAAAACTGCATCGGCCAATACGCCAATACTTTGGTCATGTAAAGCCTCAATTGCTTTTAAAAACTGTTCCTTACTGCCATATTTCGTTTCTACAGATCCCTTTTGGTCAAATTCGCCTAAATCAAAAAGATCGTAAGCATCATAACCTACAGAATAACCGCCAGACGAGCCCTTATAAGCAGGCGGAAGCCAAGCCATGGTTACACCCATTTCCTTTAAATGTGCCGCCTCGTTCGCCACTTTTGTCCACAAATTTTCCTCTTCGTTATAGTACCAGTGAAAATACTGGATTAAGGTTTGGTTTTGCATATTTTAAAATTTTCCAAATGCTAACAAGAAAAGGTGCAAAAAAGTTTCTAATAATGCATCTAATTTTAACCAATATAATTATGCGGTTTGTCAGCGCTAACAAACGATATACTTTATTTGACCAATAAAGCCTAATAAAGATTTAGTGTAGAGCGAGCCTTTCCCGATTTTGATTCGGGATAAAAGCGCCCAAGTTATAACTACAGAAATTTGAAAACGAATGTTACAAGTTCTTCTGAAACCACACTCCTGCTTTTCGCTAAAGCCGCTCATGCTTTGCGGGCTGTCGCTGCAATCAGGTTTAAAAACGCAATGCTGCGTAAGAAACAGCCGTTGCATAGCGCACAGAAAACCTAAAGCCCAATCAGGAGTTCTGATAAAGTCAAATCAATCAATAAACAAGTTTTCTTCCTATCTTGCCGACTAAGATCCGAAACTATGAAACTTTTATATGTCCTGCCGTTTGCTGTTTTGTTTAGCTGCTGTTCTTCTGTTAAAAATCAAAATGGTGCTGGCAAACTAGACAAAGAATTAATTAACGACGTAGAGGTGTTATCGTCTGATGCTTATCAGGGCAGAAAAACTGGCACGCCAGGCGCAGAAATGGCAAGGACATACATTAAAGCGAGGTTTGATAAACTTGGTTTAAAATCTTATCCTCAAAACGTAAATTACGCCCAAGAATTTACCTTTAAAGACAAGGGAAAAGACGTAAATGGCACCAATATAATAGGTTACATAGAAGGAAAAACGAATAACGTAATAGTGGTTTCTGCCCATTATGACCATCTCGGCGTAATTAAAGGAGAAATTTATAATGGCGCCGACGACAATGCATCTGGCACCGCTGGACTGATGAAAATTGCGGCGTATTTTGCCAAACACAAACCTACCAACACCATCATTTTTGCTGCCTTCGATGCAGAAGAATGGGGTTTGCGTGGATCAAAAGCTTTTGTAGCAAATCCGCCAGTAAACATCAATACCATTTTTATAAATGTAAATATGGATATGATTAGCCACAACGATAAAGGAGAACTTTATGTTGCCGGAACATATAAATACCCTGAGCTAAAAAAATATGTGGACACTAGTTTAGTTGGAATCAAGGTGCTTTTCGGCCATGATGAACCAACAATGGGCCACGATGATTGGACGAACCAAAGCGATCAGGGCGCATTTAATGCAAAGAATATTCCATTTTTATATTTCGGTGTAGAAGATCATAAAGATTACCACAAAGCTACCGACGAATTTAAAACCATTAACCAACCCTTTTTTAGCCAAGCCGCAGAAGTGGTGTTGCAAACGGTCGTAAACATAGATAAGCAATCTGCACTACAACAAACTTTACGGGATAAAATGATTATGAATGATAACCCCAGGACGAAGGAGAAGCTGTAAGTTGGGTTGGGTTGGGGTTAGAGGTTAGGGGTTAGGGGTTAGTTGGTTAGTTGGTTAGTTGTTAGGTCGTCGAGGCGTTTAGATGTTTTAGTCGTCAGGTCGTTGAGTTGGTAAGTTGTATAGAGATTGTATCGTGAGGATATACACTGACGTAAAAATTATAGTCCGAGAAAAAAGAAGAAAAAGGTCAGAATAACAAAACCTGCTTACTGGATAGCTTAAATATTTGAAATCTAATGGTAAATTTGGGCAACTTAAATGAAAAATATACGCTATAGTATAGCGCATATTTAGTAGTTATAGCCAATGCCCACCGAAGCTGTCGGGAACATATTAGAAAATGAAATCAACCTTATTATTTACAACAGATTACGGACAGTTTTACTTAAACGACAAGAATGCTAATGGAAATACTGGAACGGAAAGCTTTTGGACAGAAAAAGCATTTGCGGATAAACTTGCAGTCGAAGATGGAGTATTGGGAATTGGTATCGCTAATGATGAAGGAAAAGTAGAATGTGAATTTGAAATTTTAGAGTTTAAAAGTTTGATTGAAAATTTTAGCGACTTTGACCATGTCGTTGAAGCAAGTTTAAAAATTCGCTCTGGAATTTTACAGATAATGGACTGCCCAAATTCAGAAATTGAAATGCAAACCGAAATTGAAAATGGAGAATATAGAGTTCGTGTTTATTCAATAAATTTGAAATCTGCATATGACGAAAATCCTTGTGATACTTATAAAATTGAAATGTGGAAAGAAATCTATACAGAAAGAAATGTTTTAAAAAGATTTGAAGTTTAGGCACTTGCTATAACAGCAAATTTGCACAAAAATGGCTGACGGTGGTTCATGTAAATTTGTAGTTAATTATTTAGGTTTGTGCGTTATGACAATGGTTCTGCAAGTGATGCCATTTCTGCGCAAATTTTCAAAACGTTAGCGGTAATGGTGTACGATACAATCAAGCATTGACAATCAACAAATCCGACCTTATATTTTCATACAACAAAAGTAGATTAGCTTACCTCTGTTTCTTATTTGTTGCGGAATTTTGCGTCAAATAAAAATAGAAAAAAAATGAAAATAGTAGTTACAGGCTCGTTAGGGAACATCAGCAAACCACTAACCATTGAGTTGGTGCAAAAAGGGCATTCGGTTACGGTTATTAGTAGTAAAGCAGACAGGCAAAAAGACATTGAAGCATTAGGTGCAAAGGCAGCAATAGGTTCTATTACTGATGCCAAATTTCTTTCATCAGCTTTTCAAGGTGCGGATATCGTTTATTTAATGGAACCACCTTTTCATTTTGCTGATCCTAATGCCGATATAGAAACACTTTGGAAGAGTGTTGCACACTGCTATGTTCAAGCAATTCAGAAATCGGGAGTTACTAAAGCAATACATCTTAGTAGTATTGGTGGACACACCGATAAGGGTGTTGGTATATTAGCGGCACATCATCTTGTAGAAAATATCTTGAACGGGTTGGCAAATAACGTTTCTATAAAATTTATGCGACCTGTTGGCTTTTATGGCAATTTGATGGCTAATGTAGCAGCAATAAAACAATTAAGCAAAGGGTTTATTGGCGGCTTATTAGCATTACAACATTATGGTATTGGTGGGTTTTTGAGTGGCAAAAGAGGTATAATTATGGGTAACTATGGAGGTGACGTGGTGAATTTAATGGTATCACCCATTGATATTGCCGCTGTTATTGCAGAAGAAATGGACAAACCTTTTGAGGGCAGAACAATTCGTTACATAGCAAGTGAAGAACTCACCTTTACTGAAATAGCTAAAATATTGGGTGAAGCTATCGGAAAACCATATTTGAAACACGGAAAAATTTCTGACAAAATGCTAACTAATGCAATGATTAAACAAGGTATGAATGAAAAACTCGCAAAAGGAATAGTTGAAATGGGTGTGGCAGGCCGTACAGGTTTGCTTTACGAAGATTATTACAAACATCGCCCTGTTTTAGGTAAAGTAAAACTGAAAGAATTTGCCAAAGAATTTGCTGCTGCTTATAACAAAAAATAAGTAAATTGTAATATGAAAAATGCACAGCCAAATAGGTTTAAAACCATTAGCCAATATCTTCAAACCATCGGACTTCCTAAGCCCGAGCATCCATTGATAAGCGTAGTAAATCTGGACACAGTAAAGCCCATACCTGCTAATGAAAAGATTAGTTGGTTATTTGATTTTTATTTGATTTCACTTAAAAGACAATTAACTGGTGAAATTAAATTTAGATATGGGCAGCAGTTATTTGATTTTGACGAAGGAATATTGGGATTTATGTCACCCAATCAGATCCTTTCATTAGAAACAAATGAAGAAGTGAAGTACAGTGGTTGGATGTTACTTGTTCATCCTGACTTTTTTTGGCACACTTCACTTGCTAAAAATATTAAGTTATACGATTTTTTTGATTATGCTGCAAATGAAGCCTTGCATCTTTCAGAAAAAGAAGAAACAATGATTGTAAATATTCTAAAATTCATTGAGCAAGAGTATCATTCAAACATTGATAAATTTAGCGATAATGTTATCATAGCTCAATTAGAATTACTATTTAGTTATTCAGAAAGATTTTATAATCGGCAATTTCTTACCCGTAAAAAAGTAAATCATCAAATCTTAACCCGATTAGAAGAAATGCTTAATCAATATTTTGTTACCGAAAATTTGACAGAAAAGGGATTGCCAAGTGTTCAGCTTATTGCAGAAACATTAAACGTATCATCCAATTATTTAAGTAGTTTACTCAAAGTATTGACAGGAAAAAGCACACAGCAACATATACAAGACAAATTAATTGACAAGGCAAAAGAAATATTATCTACCACTAACTTGTCTGTAAGCGAAATTGCCTATCAATTAGGCTTTGAATATTCACAGTCATTCAGCACTTTATTTAAAAGTAAAACTAATTTTTCGCCATTGGAATTTAGACAATCGTTTAATTAGAGACTCGCCAACCGGGAAATACCACTACCGCTAACAGCCGTTTGCCAAGATTGGGGATTTAGTGGAATTAGCGTTTTTTTACTACATTTACGTTCAACCGAAAATACTCGGTTTCAAAAGTCCCCAACCTCGGCAAGCGCCAAGACGTTAGCGATAATTTCAACATCCCAAACAACAAAAATGAAATCCAACCAAAAAGACTTTTTTGTAGCAAAAGCAAACGGGTTTGATGGACAAAAGTCCACCACTCAGAATGTAGCTCAAATTGCCCAAACAATCTTGAAGAACGTATCCTTCTCCAAGGTTATGCATATTATGGATTTTGGTTCTGGCACCGGATTGTTATTGTTACAAGTTGCGCCTTATGTGGGCGAAATTACAGCGATAGATATCTCTGCATCCATGACTGAGGTCTTAAAATCTAAAAAGGATAGCATAGATTGCAAGCTTAACATATTGGAAATGGACTTGACAACAGAAACGTTAGACACAAAATTCGACGCCATTATTTCGTCCATGACTATCCATCATATAGCGCGCGTGCAGGAGCTTTTCTATAAATTTTATGCACTGCTTATTGATGGTGGCACAATTGCCATCGCCGACCTCGATAAAGAGGATGGAACTTTTCATTCAGAAGACACCGGAATCTTCCATTTGGGATTTGATCGAAACGAATTTTTAAATATGGCAAAAAATGCCGGATTTAGAAACTTGGAGATTCAAACGGCTAGTGTAGTGGAAAAACCAACAGGTAATTATCCTGTTTTCTTGTTGACTGGTAAAAAGTAATATTGCGAATGTGACTGCAAAAAAATTCATCAAAGCAGTCGACACTAATCAAGCCGATAGACATAAACTGCATGCTTTAAACTAATAAGTGATGGACTTTTAAGAGCTTTTGGCTAAAATTTAGTAAATTAAGCAAAATATAAAAGCAGCAAAATTATGACTTGGAAAGAAGAAAACAACTGTCTGAAACGAAGTTTCAAGTTTAAAAATTTTATAGAAGCTTGGTCGTTCATGACCAAAGTGGCTATGATAGCAGAGAAAATGGACCATCATCCGGAATGGAGCAATGTGTATAACACTGTAGATATAACGCTAACCACCCATGATGAGGGAAATACGGTTACAACTAAAGACCGAGAATTGGCTAAAAAGATTGATGAGCTGACCTAAGTTTCTAAAAGTAGAGACGTTTGAAAATGGATTACGATAAGTAATGGCCCGAAGGTTTAGAAGAAAGATCTATTTTTCTTTACATTTTGTGGCGTAGACCATCGCAACATCTTTGCATAAAAATCGGTTTAGAATAACTATGTAAACCGCAGCTATATGAAAATCGTTCTTATAATATTCGCCACGTAGCACTAATTATTTCTTAAGCTCATTTTACAATGGCTGCTGGTAATACAGAAACTCAGCCCTATCAAATTGTTAAAACAGAAAAGGATTTTGAGATATGCCATTATCTGGAGGCAATGGGCATTACTGATGGGTGTGAAGAGTTGGGTGACAGTAGAAACATGCTTTTTTTACTAATGCTACCACAGTCTTTAATAACCTCAGAGTAAGGGAATTAAGAGCAAAGCCAATTTGACAGCAAAACACTTCTGCTATGCTAAAAAACATAAGGTTAATATGTTCATAAAAAAAATCCTAAAACCGGTACTGTATTTCACAGTTTCTTTGGTTGCGTTTATTCTTTTATATCTTGGCAGCGCATATATTCTTTCGAGGATTAAAGTAGACGAAGAAAAAAACATAAAAGACGAAGTTGCCATTTACATACAAACAAACGGCGTTCACACAGATATTGTGGTGCCTATAAAAAATTCGCAATTTGATTGGAGCAAAGAAGTAAAGTTTACAAATACCGTTTCTAAAGATACCTTGGCCCGATATTTAGCGATGGGCTGGGGCGATAAAGGGTTTTATTTAGACACACCAACTTGGGCAGATCTGAAGGTATCAACTGCTTTAAATGCCGCTTTTGCTCTGGGTACAACAGCTATCCACGCAACGTTTTATAGAACCATGATCGAAGACGATGAATGTAAAAAAATTATGATCAGTGCTGAACAATATCATCGTTTGATAAAATATATAACAGATAGTTTTAAGAGAGATAAAGAAGGCCACTTCATCAACATAAAAACCAATGCAAACTACGATAATGCAGATGCTTTTTACGAAGCAAATGGCAGCTATAGTCTGTTTTACACATGCAATACTTGGGCAAATAATGCATTAAAAAAGTGCGGACAAAAAGCGTGTTTATGGACTCCCTTTGATACCGGTATTTTTTTGAAATATCAGGACGTAAAACATAAGTAACCCTTTTATCTTTTCAAATAAAGAATAACAATACCCTCAACATGAAAAAAACCTACTACATTTTATTTGTCCTGTTAATTTTGGTTACAAATGCAAACGCCCAATTTGAGGGGCATTATAACTTGCACGATGGCGGCGTAGATGTGCCCAGTTCATCACTTTTTATATTGCCTAGCAGTGAATTTATGCTTTTTTATTATGGTGGATATAAAGCTGGAAAATGGAGACAAATCGACAAGAACAATATCGCTTTAACCGAAACAAGAACCAAAACCAAATCGATAGCCATGTATGGAAGTTCATCGACTAAAAAAAATGAAATAGCTATAAACGTAGGTAGCTTAGCAGATGCACACGCTTTTATCAATTTTTCAAAAGATACCATCAACAATAAAGACTTTCAACCAGTTTTTAACGATTCGCCAAATTGCTTAGGATCTGAATATCTTATCAAAAAAAAATTAGGGGAATATAATTGGGCTACCATAACGCTGTCTCTCAATAGTCAGGCTGGTAGAAATCCCAGCATATATCCCTACAAAGCATTTAGCTATACATTTCCGTTAAATAAACAACATACTGATTATGTGGTACTATATAATAAAGAGGCACTAACACCAAATTTAAATTTTACGCTCGGAAAAAAAAACAATGAGTATACTATTGATGGCAACCAACAATTAAAGCGAGAAGATTTGACTGATGAGCTACTAAAAAAAATGAACAACTCTAAAAAAATAATTGATAACGAGAACGATACAAAAAAATATGGAAATGCGATATTGTATTCGGTTAAGGAAAATGTTATTTACAAGCCCAAAATTAAGCCAATATTTATAGTAAAATGCGCAGGCGATAAAAACGAAAGCACCGCGACAGATGAAGACGAGAAGCTACCAAAATTGACTCCCACAAATAGAAATAATGGCTTTTACACGGTTGTAAATTATGACTACCCCTCATCTGATGTTTCAAAATATGAACTTGCCAAAAAGCCGAGCATAACTATGTCCGATATTCTATCTGTCCATAAAGTAATATCCAACTATGGTGGATATGAAATAACTATTGTTTTTACAGAAGCCGGAAAACTAAAATTTAAAGAACTTACTGAACGAAATATTAGAAAACCAATTGCCATTGTAGTTAATAACGTTATTGTTTCAGCACCAATAATTAATTCAACAATATCAGGAGGAAAAGCTAATATTTCGGATGGATTTAGTGAAAAACAAATAGACGAACTAATAAAAAACCTAAAAGAATAAATAC
This sequence comes from Pedobacter sp. UYP30, assembly GCF_040547165.1. Classification (NCBI taxonomy): domain Bacteria; kingdom Pseudomonadati; phylum Bacteroidota; class Sphingobacteriia; order Sphingobacteriales; family Sphingobacteriaceae; genus Pedobacter; species Pedobacter sp. UYP30. The sequence goes on from NZ_JBEPPD010000024.1 coordinate 24,145, forward strand.
GGCCGATACCGATATGATTGATGATGGAAAAGCGGTTGAGGAAATAAAATCATAACTCTTGAGATCTGCAAAATACTAGTCAGAATAATCGAAGAAAAAAGAACATTATGGAAACCCATTTACAATTTCGGTTATTATTAACAACCTTTCAATACACAAATTTTAGCAATAGAAAGCAGATGATCTGTAAGGTAAAACCGCTGATAGGTTAAACCCACCAGCGATTTATCAATTACTTTACTGCTAAAAGCTCAATTTTCTCTATAGTTGGCGCAGCCGACAATAATTCCTCGGCACCGGCCATTAAAGCTGCTGCTACTTTTCCATTTAAATGCGCATCTCTTCCGGCTTCTGCCTCAAAAGTATCAAAAATACCAAAACTCGATGGACCGAATTTTAGAGCATACCATCTTATGGTGCCTTCTTCTTCATTAACTGTTGATAAAGCGTTCTTTAAAAAGGCCTCTACTTCCGCTTCTTTTCCTACTTTGGCTTCTAATCTCGCCAACAATGCTAATTTTTCCATTTTCTATCTATTTAAAGTTATAACCTTAGCTTTAAATTATTGTTTTATTAGGTTATCAACACACCAGCCTAAATCTTTCCTGAAAAAGTAAAGACCGTACGTGGCTTTTACCTTACTCCACACATCGATGTCTTTAAGTGTACTTACAACGTAAAAGGGAGGGGAAATAGAATTATTACCATACACTTAATAAAAGTCTCAAAAGAAGGTGGTAAATTCGCTCAATTTTTTTTCTTGATATCTGTTGATAATGTATTTCAAAAGTAGAATTGCAGTTATAATGTCTGTTTATAATACGTCTTTTCAATTGGTAAAAAGAGCGATCGATTCGGTACTGAACCAAGATTTTCAAGACTTTGAGTTGATCATCATCGATGATGGAAGCGACAATGAGATCCAAAACCAAATTCTAACTTATGCCATCAAGCACGAGGATAAAATTACTTATTTGCGCCATAAAAATCGCAGTCAAGCAGAATCTATAAACCGAGGGATGCTAATAAGCAACAGTGAGTATATTACCGTTATTGATGCCGATGATGAATACAAAGCCAACCATTTAAGCACATGTTTATCTGAAATAAAATTGCTTGACCTGATTGCCTCCACAACCGAAACCATTGTTAACCAAGAATCAGACTATTATGTTCCGGATCGTTTTGACATCAATCGGGTAATCCATGTAGATAATTGTATTCTATTCGCCACCTTATTTGGAAAAAAAGAAGTGTTTACAATGCTTAACTTCCACAATATGTATGCTGCGGATGCCAATTTTTACGAGCGGGCAGAACAGAAATTCGCCGTAAAGAAGCTAGATCTGAGAACCTATGTTTATTACAGAAACAATCTAGAAAGTTTGACCGCAAAAATTAAAACGAAGGCTCAACTTGAAAATTGATTTTAAAATACCGAGCAATGTTAATAGAAATACTACGCTAGCAAACGATGATTTTTCATTAACAGCGGCCTGGGCAGAATCTATTAGCACGTTGGGCTTGCAAGGTATTATTTTTCATAATAATTTTTCAGAAGCAACCTGCAAATTGTATCAAAGCGAGCATATCCATTTTATAAAAGTTGATTATAACCCACAATATAACCCTAATGTATTTCGCTATTTTGTTTATTCCGAATTTTTAAAACTACATTCCCCTTTCATTAAAAACATATTTTTTACCGATGTTTCTGATGTTACTGTTTTAAAAAACCCTTTCTTAGAAGAACTGTATCTCAATAACCCAACTACTATTTTTTGTGGTGATGAGCCCGAGGTTTTAGAGAATGAATGGATGCAAAAACATTCTGAGCATTTACGTAAAAAAATCCCCGATTATGCTACTTACGAGAATGATTTTAAAAAGGCTACACTATTAAATTGTGGAATAATTGGAGGAAATTTTTCGATTATCTACCCTTTTATTGAAGAATTGTGGGGCATTCATCTTCAATACAATGCAACTAACAACACGCCTTATACAGGCGATATGGGCGCATTTAACTATTTGCTTAGAACGCGTTATCATAATAAAATGATACACGGGAGCCCGGTAAATACCGAATTTAAAAGTTATAAAACTGATAATTTGTGCTGGTTTAAACACAAATAGAAGAAAGCCAAAGAGTAACGAACAAAAAGCGGGTAAAAACGCTAAAGGTGAAAAAACCCTGCTCTAATGAATCTTTCGGGTGAGATTTTCAGCTACGCTTCTACAGCCTTGCTTACTTTCCTATATACAAATTCGTTGTAAATGTTTCTTCTGCAAAACCTTGCTGGTGCATCGGCGTTACAAAACTTATTATACACGTTTTTTGGAACACCAAAATATTCATAGCTACTGCCGTCTACAAAATTTAACTGTAACAAGCTCTTTTCGTAGGAATAATTTAAAATTTGAGAGTTTGCCACAGTTTCATTGTACTGAACCAAGTTTTGCTCGATGGTTTCTGGCGCAACGCTTACCAAAAAATGATAGGCTTCTATTATTTGTTTACTTTTCCCTTCTGCATCTTCCCTTCCGGCTTCGTTATCGGCAAACTTATCCGGATGCCATTCTTTCATCAAGTTACGATACTCTGACTTTAGTTCCTTTAAACTGGCGGTTTTATCAACCCCTAAAAACTTCCGACTCTCAATAATTCTTTTCATAAACCGATTTTAAATGTTTAAAAACAGGGAGCAGATATGTATTTAGCTCCTTCTTTTTTTAAAGAGTGCAAAGGTAAGAGAATTTGGCGATAAAATTACGGTAGGACTGTTAAATTTACGCAACATAAACATCGGTAAAATTTACTGCTCTGATTTTAAAAATGCTTGTCCTCGGCGCCACTTTTTTTTACGACGCAGATTTCAGGCATCTTTATATTATATGCCTGTGCAGTATTGCCTTGCAACCTAAATATTAGCTAATAAGTACCTTATCTATTGTGGCACATAAACCACATATTTTGTCTCAAAAAACTCCTCATTAAAATAATCAGCAAGCGGAAACAGCTCCACTTTCAATTTTGATTCTTTGACTTCTTCGGCCAAATCGCCGCCTTTTAAATATAAAATTCCGTTGGGGATGGCGTTTATAGAGTTTTTCTTAAATTTTCCCTGTACCCAAGGATAAAAATCTGCCAATCGGGTTACCGCCCTGCTCACCACAAAATTGTATTTGTCTTTTATTTGCTCTGCCCTAATGTGTTCGGCTTTTACATTTGTTAGCTTTAGCGCATCGGCAACTTCTTTTACCACTTTAATTTTTTTTCCAATAGAATCTACCAAATGAAACTCGGTTTCTGGGAAAAGAATGGCTAATGGAATACCCGGAAAACCACCGCCTGTGCCCACATCTAACACAGTTTCGCCAGGCTTAAACTGGCATATTTTTGCTATACCCAAAGAATGCAAGACATGTCGTTCATAAAGTTCATCAATGTCTTTTCTAGATATTACATTTATCTGCGCGTTCCATTCTACATATAAATCATATAGCGCAGAAAATTGCGCCAATTGCGTGGCAGTTAAATCTTTAAAATATTTAAGGATGATTTCCAAGTTTACGTTCTCCATGTTTTAACTGCTTCTATTATTTCCAATGTACCTTTTTATTGCCAAACAGCCCCAAAAACCCGTTGATCACCAAAAAAAAGAACAATAGAATTTCCAATATAGGAAACCACCAACGCATACTTGCGCAATTTAATTTGTTTAGCAATTTAGGGTAGATGAACACTTTCATCAACACAAAAAGAAGAAAAATTGCCACCGCAATAAGTTGAGTATCTCTATTAACAAACAAACAAGAAATAATTAGTGTGTAGAACAGAAACTGGGTAATAATTTGCAAACTCAAAACAAATTTATGTTTCGCCCTGTACATTTTCCCAGCACCAAAATGCCGTTTTTTCTGTCGGAGGTAGCCGCGCCAGGTTGTGTTTGGAACGCTAAAAACCTGCGCCTGTTTGTTAATTCTTATTTCTGTATTGTTTTTAGTTGCGTTTGCATTTACAAAAAGATCATCGTCGCCACTCGGAATATGCATGTGAGCAGCAAACCCCTTATTTTTAAAAAAAAGCGATTTTCTATAAGCCAAGTTTCGTCCGACGCCCATGTAAGGCATCCCTTTTAATGCGAAAGAAAGATAATTTAACGCAGTAAAAAAAGTTTCGAAGCGGATAAGAGCGTTTAACAACCCCTTTCTACGCAGATATGGAGAATATCCCAGTAGAATCTCCGTGCGCTGCTCTTCTGGTTGCTGCATATCCAAAAGCCAATTCTCTGATGTAGGTTCGCAATCTGCATCTGTAAACACCAACCAATCATGTTTTGCAGCCTTAATACCCATGGTTACTGCAAATTTCTTGCCCGTCAAAAATTTACTACTGTCTAATACGGTAACCAATTTTAAATGCTCATATTTTAATTTCAGTTGTTCTAACACCTGCTCAGTTGCGTCCCAAGAACGATCATTTACCACCACTACCTCAAAATTTGGATGGTTCTGATTTAAGATGGCGGGCAAAAAAGTCTCTAGATTCTTAGCTTCGTTTCTTGCACAAATTATCACGCTTAAAGGATCAGTGGTAGTTTCAGGGATTTCCTCTACGTTAAATTTTAACAACTTTAGGTGCACAAAGAGTAAAAAATAGAGTTGTACAATCGCGCACAGCGAAAGAATAAAAAGCAATAAAATTTCAATAGGACTAAAAACCACTTTGTTAAATTAAATTTTCGCAAATTTCTCATTTTAAATTAACAAAAGGCTTTTGTGTTGATAAAAAGTTAACCATCCAAATGACCACTATTTTAGCTATTTTTGCACAAATTTTTAGTTGAATAACCTTTTTTTTTATGGATTTTAGTTTACAGGCCCAAGATGCGTTTTCGAAAGCTCGAGCTGGTAGCATCACTACCGCGCACGGCACTATAGAGACGCCCATTTTTATGCCTGTGGGTACCGCCGGAACGGTAAAAGCCGTTCATCAGCGAGAATTAAAGTCAGATATAAAGGCCCAGATCATTTTAGGCAACACCTACCATTTATATTTAAGACCGGGCTTAGAAATTTTAGAATCAGCCGGCGGATTGCACAAATTTATGGGCTGGGATGGCCCTATTTTAACAGATAGCGGAGGCTATCAGGTTTATTCTTTAAGCAAGGTTAGAAAGATAAAAGAGGAAGGCGTTACTTTTTATTCGCACATAGATGGCTCAAAACATTTGTTTACTCCAGAATATGCAATGGATATTCAGCGGAGTATCGGCGCCGATATTATCATGGCATTCGACGAATGTACACCTTATCCCTGCGAATACACGTATGCCGCGGAGTCGGTGAAAATGACACACCGTTGGTTAAAACGTTGTTGCGCAAGAGTGGATGAAACAGAGGGAAAATATGGTTTTCAGCAAACGCTTTTCCCCATTGTACAAGGATCTGTGTATAAAGACTTAAGGGTTAAATCTGCAGAATTTATAGCAAGTATGGCCAGGGCTGGCAATGCCATCGGCGGACTTTCAGTTGGAGAGCCTGCAGAAGAAATGTACGCCATGACAGAAGTGGTTTGCGATATTCTACCAAAAGACAAACCAAGGTATTTGATGGGTGTGGGAACACCGATTAACCTATTAGAAAACATAGCGTTGGGTGTAGATATGTTCGATTGCGTAATGCCAACCAGAAATGCAAGAAACGGCATGCTTTTTACCCGAAATGGAATTATAAACATCCGCAACAAAAAATGGGCAAACGATTTTTCTCCTTTAGATGCAGAAAGCGACCTACATGTAGATTTGGTAACAAGCAAAGCTTATTTGAGGCACTTGGTGCATAGCAAAGAGATGCTTGGCGCACAAATTGCAAGCTTACACAACCTGCACTTCTACATTTGGTTGGTTAAAGAAGCTCGTAAGAAAATTATAAGTGGCGAATTTTACGATTGGAAAAACAAGATTTGCAACATACTGGGCAACAAGCTGTAAACAAATGTTTAAACGAAACATAAAAATATTAGATCGATTTATAATAGGCAAATACCTAGGTACTTTCGTCTACACGTTGATTATTTTTGTAGTGATCATAGTCGTGTTCGATATTTCTGAAAAATTAGATGACTTTTTAAGAAGCGGACTAGGTTTTTGGGGTATTTTGACAAAATACTACGCAGGTTCCGTTCCTTTTTATGTGAATATGCTTTCTCCGCTCATCAACTTTATTGCCGTTATTTTCTTTACAGCAAAAATGGCCGATCAAACTGAGATTGTGCCTATTTTGAGTGGTGGCGTTAGCTTTAACAGATTTTTACGTCCTTACTTCATCTCTGCTTTTATTATTTTCGCTGTTAATCTAGTCTCCAACTTATACATCTTACCTTACACAAACACGTTAAAAAACACATTCGAAAATAAGTATGTAAGGAGAAACGATCCAACTACGAAAAGCAACATCCACATGAAATTGGATAAACGCACGTATATTTACATAGAAAGCTTTGACAACCGAACAAGTACTGGCACTCGGTTCAATTTAGATAACATAGAAGGCGATGTACTTACCAAAAGGATTGTTGCTGAAACCATTAAATGGGATTCGTTAAAACATAAATGGAAGTTAAGCAATTACTCCATTAGAAACATTGCTGGATTGAAAGAATCTATGATTTACGGTACAGGTAAAACAAAAGACACGACCTTAGACGTACGTCCAAACGATTTTTCTGCGTATGATAATGTAGTGCAAAACTTAAGCACGCATGAACTGGCAGAAAAAATTAAAAAAGAACAAATTAGGGGAACTGGTATTATGAACGACCTTTTGTTCGAACAATACAAGCGTTATTTAACCCCGCTATCAGCTTTTGTACTTACACTAATCGGGGTGGCGCTATCATCTAGAAAAGTTCGCGGAGGCGTGGGCGTTTCCCTCGGTATAGGAATATTTTTAAGTTTTGCCTACATCGTTTTCAATCAATTTACTCAAATGTTTTCTACCAAAGGAGGGCTACCGCCGTTTATCGCAGTACTCCTACCCACCATTTCCTTTGGGATACTTGGCTTGTATCTGCTAAGGCGCGCCCCTAAATAATGAAAAAAAAAAAGAACCTTATCATCCTCCATTTAACTGTTTTTGTTTGGGGGTTTACGGGTATATTGGGCAAGGAAATAACTGTAGATGCCGTGCCGATGGTCTGGTATCGCGTGCTTATTGCTTCTGTAACGTTGTATATTTGGTTCTTAATCACCAAAAAAAACCTTAAAATTAGCAGAAAACAATTCCTATACTTTATGGCCACGGGCGGTATAGTAGCTATACATTGGATCCTATTCTTCCACGCCATTAAGGTTTCTACTGTTTCTGTAGCCGTTGTATGTCTCTCTGCGTTTACCTTATTTACGGCCATTTTAGAACCTCTCATTAAAAGGCAGCCCATATTTAGAACAGATATTCTAGTCGGACTCCTGATTGTTATAGGCATTTTGTTGATCTTTAAATTTGAAACACAGTATGCCGTTGGCATCGCATTTGGGCTAACCGCTGCCGTTGCATCTAGTTTATTTGCCACCATAAATTCTGTTTTGGTACAAAAAAGCGAACCCTCTATTATCGGGTTTTACGAGCTTGTCGGTGCACTATTCTGGGTTACCATCTACCGAATTTTCGACGGATCTTTTGCTAGTGTTCATTTTAATTTGAGTGGTTCTGACTGGTTTTTCCTGTTCATTTTAGGCACAGTTTGCACCTCGATTGCATACGTTGCAGGGGTAGCAGTAATGCGTACAATGTCGGCTTTTCGAACAGCGCTAATTACAAATTTAGAGCCGATTTATGGGGTAATATTAGCCTTCATTTTTTACGGTCAACAGGAAACCATGACCACTGGTTTTTACTTGGGATCCGCGATTATTTTAGCAGCAGTTTTCCTTTATCCGCTCTATAAAAACAAGAAGAATCAGCTCTAATCTACCTAGATAAACAAAGCAAAACTGACCAAACATACTCGTAATATTCGCTTAAAAGCTTAAACTTACCCATCCTCTACGTCAGAAATTGATTGTATCTCCTCAGATAAAATCCCCAAAAAAGGGAAGTTCTACAGCGAGCAATTACAGTTAGAATTAATCTAAAACGACAATAAAACTCGGCCTCCTTAATGGAGATATTCCATATATATCGCGGAGAAAATGTAGATAAACTACCCAAACAACTACATGATTTAGGGCAAAAATTTAAGAATATTGAGGCAAGAATACCCCGAACTCACCACCTATATTTAAAAGAAAAAGCAAATTTACTAGTTGAACTGAATTGAAAGTTACCTCAATATTTGATAGAATTTAAACTTTCTTTATCGCAAAACCACCTAAAGTTTAAGCTCGATTTCGTCATCTGAAACCATCCAAAACATCCAAAAACAGGCAACATCATAATCTAAAGTTCTGGTGCTCTCTATCGGTAAAATCTAGAATAGTTGACTAGAATTTATTGAGTCCTTGTTAAAAACTCTCGAACGAAACATGGATTTGTGTGGACTAATGCTGAACTAAAAATTGCAAAAATACTCTAACAACAGCCATTATGGCAGATACCTAAAATCTATAAAAACAAAAAATATATCAATAATTTTTAAAGTGACTGTAAACAAATCTCATTACCAGAAAAAAACAGACGACTAGAAATGGGCGCCTGACTGAATAAAACATAGACTACTTTGAAAAATAGATAGGTCGTCTGAAGCTTCCAAAAACAAAAAAATACCTAGAAGACCATCAAAACTTTTCGTTGGTTTAAAACCAACTCTACGCCAATCCGTATACAAATGAGATATTATTCTAGAATTTTACACTTAAAAAAATATGCACTTAGTGTTATCAATATCCGTTTAAAAAACACTATATTTAAAAACTGAATCTAAGCAATTAACATTAAGAATAGCAGTTAGCTTTAAACGAAAACATATAATTTTTAACTTTAATAAAAAATTGTAAACAATTGAAAATCAATAAAAATTGATATTCTATTAAATTAAAACTTTAGTTAAATTCAAAGTTAAATTCAATAAAATACTATCATTTTTAGCAAAAACACTAAATGCCCTTAAAAACAAGATATAAAAATCTATTTATCAGTATATTTTTATCTATTATCTCAATTTTTAATACACACGAGGCTTTTTCACAAATCTTCAGCAATTCTCAAAACCCACTTAGTGTAAAATGGCGTTCTATTTCTTCTTCGGGCTTTAAAATCATTTATCCGAGCGACCTAGAAACACAGGCCCAAAGAATGGCGAATACACTCCCCTACTTGTATAAGTTTGCAGGAAGTGGATTAAATCTAAATCATGCAGAAATTCCCATCATTTTGCAAAACCAAGGTGTGGTTGCAAACGGGTTTGTTCAGCTTGGCCCTAAGAAATCTGAATTCTACACAACGCCACCACAGTATTTCGATAGCCAAGATTGGTTGAACAACTTAGCCGTGCATGAAATTAGGCACGTTGCACAATTTGCCAAATTGACAGGCATAAAAAAACACCCGTTCCCTGAGCTGGTGTACTTTGCTTATTTTGGCGCGGCAATACCTTTGTGGTTTTTTGAGGGCGACGCGGTAGTGAACGAAACGGCACTAACCTATACCGGAAGAGGCAGGCAACCAAACTGGATGATGCCGTTTAGGACATCGGTTTTGGAGGGGAGAAAATTTAACTACAGCGAAGCCTACTTTGGATCTGAAAGAAAAGCAACTCCGGGTTATTATCAAACCGGCTATGCCATGGTCTCAAACCTTCGCACCGAAGAAGGGAAATTCATCTCAGACAGCTTGCTTACGAGAATCAAAAAAAATCCATTCATCCCCTATCCTTTTTCAAAAAGCTTAAAACATTTTACTGGCAAAAACACAAAACAATTTTTTTTAACTACCCAAGATCTCATTACCAAAAAATGGGCGGAGCAGGAACAAAAAACTCCGACAAAAGATTATCAGGTTTTAAATCCCAAAGCAAAGTTCGAGACGAATTATTTTCTTCCCGTAAGGATAAATGAAAAACAGATTTTGGCACTTAAAAACAGCAAGGCAAAAACGAATTATTTTGTACTTATTAAGGATGATAAAACAGCGCAAAAACTGTTTGCCATTGGGCAACAGGAACAGCCTTGGTTTAGCTATTCGAACGGGGTGTTGGTCTGGAACGAAACACATGATGACCCGCGCTACAAACAGCGAAGCTATAGTGTAATTTATCGTTACAATTTTGCTAGGAATACCTCAAAACAATTGAGCAAAAAAAGCCGCTTGTTCTCACCTAGTCTATCGGCAGATGGAAAAAAAATTGTTGCTGTAAAAGTAACGCTGGATAACAAATTTAACTTGATAGAAATGGATGCGCAAAATGGGAGGATTTTAAAAAGCTATCCGAATTTGCAAAACTACATTTTGCAAACGCCAGCTTTTAACGGGTCTGGAAATGCCATCACCTACATCAGCGTAAGCGAAAAGGGAAAAAATTTGTGCGTGCTTAAAAAAGGAGAAGAGACAATCTTAATTAAAGACAGTAGGCAACAATTAAGCAAGCCGATTTTTAACGGCGACGACATTTGCTTTAACGCGCATTTTAACGGCATTGATAACATTTACAACTTCTCTGTCGCAGAAAAAAAGATAACGGCTCTGAGCGCATCAAAATACGGCGCTTTTAATCCCGCTTTTGGCAAAAATGGCGAAATGGTTTTTAATGATTATGGAATTAACGGTTATCAGATCGCAGAAATAGTTCCTAAAGCAACTAAAATTGGTACAGACAATTTTGTAGATTTTTCTGTTGCTGCAGAAAAACAGGAGAATCCGCCAAATATTTTCGCCAATGTGCCAGACAGCTCTTTTAAATCTGTGTCATACCGCCAAGCAGCAAATCTTCTAAATTTTCATAGCGTAATACCGGTAATAGACGATAAATACGTTTATGGCCTACAACTGCAATCGAACAACTTGCTAAATACTACAGATTTTTATACCGCCGCCAAATATCACAGTGATTTAAAGAGGATGGAGTACACCGCAGATCTGAGTTACAAAGCGCTATACCCAATTATTGGTTTGAGTTACAGCAATAGGCCACAGCGGGCATTTTACCAAGCAAATGGTCAGAGCTTTCAGGGCGATTGGCGAGAAAATTACACAAACCTCAGTATTTCGCTACCAGTATCATTCAGCTCCAAAAACAATTACTATGCGCTTTCTGCCCGTGTTTCTACCAGTTATACACAACGGTATCAACTAGAGAACTTGCCGAGCAACTTTATAAATATGAGGAAGTTTCCGCTTGAATATTCACTTACATTGAATCATAGCATTGCGATCGCGCCTAGAGACATTTCACCAAAATGGGCACAAGTGCTGCGTTTTACCTACAACCACCAACCCTTCGATGCTCATTTAAAAGGAGAATTACTTGCATTAGAAACCTACTTTTACTTCCCAGGCTTAGCTAAAAATCATTCGTTCTTGGCTAGCTTCAACTACCAGAGCGCTATCGGCGCCAACAGATTTGCTGTAGAAATTCCAACCGTTTACGGTTACAACAATATTTTGGCAACCAGCAAACTTAAAAATACCGTATTGTTAAATTATCGTTTTCCAATTGCTTATCCCGATTGGGAAATTGGCCCTCTTGCTTATGTAAGAAGTTTTACTGGCGGCCTGTTTTGCCATTACGAGAACGTAGAGAAAATTGATAATTTTAATCGGCCAAAAACATTTGGATTAGAATTTAACACTAATCTAAATCTTTTGCGTTACTTGCCTGTTGTAAATATTGGAACAAGGCTTATTTTTGTAAATCAAATGTATCATCAAAACCCATTGGTAGAGTTTTCTTTCAATTATAACTTGTAATTATGAGCGGCAAAACAATCTTTATTATTATTTTAACTGTGCTTTTGACTATTTTTTTGATGGGCAATACAGACGCGGTAAACTTTAAGTTTTTATGGATTGATTTCGAGATGTCTAAACTGCTCGTTATAGGCATCTGCGTTCTGTTTGGATTGATTATCGGCTATATTCTAGCAAAGCCGAAAAAAGTAGTCTCAAGTTATGATGATGACATTGAGCACGAACAGAAAAAAATCGATAAAAATGAATTGAGCGACGAGGATCGAGATTACATCAATTAATTTTTTTTTTTAATAACAGTGGATTTCAATCCATTGTTATACTGTTGGTCGAAGCTACATATTTGTAATCTGTTTTTTTTCGCAGCAGTGGATTGAAATCCACCGCTACTATTTCGGCCGAAGCTACGCATCTACAAGTACTGGTTTTTTTTTTGCTTTGGTCTTTGACCCTTTCTGCTTCAGCTTTAGACTTTTCGCTTTCTGCTTTAGGCCTTGATCTTTCTGCTTTAATCGATCTGCATAGGCACATCCATCAACAGAACTTTAGCATCGGCACTGTTTGACGTAAACTCGATATGATCTGTATTCCAAATTCCAAAACCGTCTCTTTTATCAAGCTTTTGATCGTTTATGGTAACACTTCCGCTTATTACAAATGCGTAAACGCCATTTCCGGCTTTCTTAATGTTGTAAGTTTGCGCCACGTCTTTATCAAAATTCCCCATAGAAAACCACGCATCTTGATTGATCCAAACCCCTGCATCATCTGCATTTGGCGATAAAATTTGTGCAAACTGGTTGTGCATTGCTTTTTCGTCTAAATTCATTTGACCGTAACGAGGAGTTACATTTTTCTTATTTTGGAAAACCCAGATTTGCAACAATGACAACGGATCCGTTTCAGAAGGATTGTATTCACTGTGGCTTACTCCAGTGCCGGCACTCATTACCTGAATTTCTCCTGCACGCACAACTTCTTCGGTACCCATACTATCTTTATGCGCAACAGCGCCTTCTAATGGAATGGTAATAATTTCCATATTATCGTGTGGATGGGTTCCAAAACCTCTTCCCTCAGCAATATTATCATCGTTTAAAACCCTTAATGCGCCAAAGTGTATCTTTTCTGGATTGTAATACTCTGCAAAACTAAATGTAAAATTCGATTTTAACCAACCGTGGTCGGCGCTGCCGCGGGTAGCTGCTTTGTGCAAAATTGATTGTGTCATGATGTTCCTTTTTTTTATACACAAATGTACCGCTCTACAGAGGTTTAGCTATTGATGTAGGATAAGAAACTGATCAACCGTTAAACGAATCGATCAGTTTAAAGAACTAGAGAAACAGCATAAACGTTTTTAGTTCAATCTTGTCAGAAAAATTTTATTAGAACATTCGGGCAAACAACCGAAGATAAGATTAACCCATGTTCTCGAGTCCGCTTTTAACATCTCCCAATATATCGTTAATGTGCTCAAGGCCAATAGATAGGCGTATTGACCCTTGCTCTATACCAACTTCATTGCGTTGTTCTTCAGTTAATTTATTGTGCGTACTTGTGGCCGGATGGGTAGCAATAGAGCGCGTATCTGCAAGGTTGGCTGTTATAGAGAACATTTTTAAACCATCCATAAAATTCCGGGCACCTTCTAAACCACCGTTTAGCGTTAGGGTAACAACACCACCGCCCTGGGCCATTTGCTTTTTTGCAATCTCATACTGTGGGTGCGATTTTAAAAACGGATATTTAACCACTTTTACCTCTGGGCGAGTTTCTAAATACTCCGCTACTTTCAATGCATTTTCACAATGTCTGTCCATTCTAACGGCAAGCGTCTCTAAACTTTTGCTCAATATCCAAGCATTAAAAGGAGATAACGCCGGACCACTGTGACGAGCAAAACCTCCAATTTCATCAATCAAGTCTTTATTGCCTAAAATTAAACCGCCCAAAGTCCTTCCTTGGCCGTCTAAATATTTCGTTGCCGAGTGAATGGAAATATCGGCACCCAGACCTAACGGACGCTGTAAATAAGGCGTGGCGAAACAGTTGTCTATCACCAACATCACTCCATGTCTTTTCGAAATCTCAGCCAAGTAAGCGATATCTATAATGTCTATACCTGGGTTAGATGGCGTTTCTACATAAATCATTTTGGTGTTCGGCTGTATCATGGCCTCCCAAGTTTCTGGTTTATCTAAATCTGCGTAATTGTATGTAATTCCCCATTTGCTAAACACATTGTTTAACAACTGGTGGGTAGAGCCGAAAACAGACCGACTAGAAAGCACATGATCTCCATTTTGTAAAAATGCGCCGAAAGTGGTAAAAATTGCCGCCATACCTGTTGAGGTTGCCCAACCTGTTTCCGCGCCTTCTAACAACGCCATTTTTTCTATCAGTTCTGAGGTATTTGGATTAGCGTAACGGCTGTAAACATTACCTTCCTTTTCGTTGGCAAAGAGCGCACGCATTTCTTCTGCGTCATCAAATTTATAGCTAGAAGTTAAATAAATTGGTACCGAATGCTCTTTATATTGGCTACGTTCTGTCTGGGTGCGAATTGCTATTGTTTCAAAATATCCTGATTCCATTATTTTTTTTGGAGTTGTACGTTGTAAGTGATAGGTTTTAAATTTAAATAATGGCAAAGGTAAAATTAATAGTTGCAGACCGGCCAAGAATATTAGAGACCGAACAGTATTTATCGAAGGTCATATTTAACGCACGTTCTACTTTCTGCTCGTTTAATTCGCCATATAACTCGAAATGAATATTTATCACATCGAAAATAGATGGCACTTCTTCATCTTTCCTTGTAGCGTTTATGCTAATTTTAATATCGTTTAAAGGTTCTTTTTGTTTGGCTAAAATATTTACAACATCTATACCGCTGCATCCGCCCAAGCCAACCAACAACATTTCCATTGGTCTGAAACCCTTACCTTCGCCCCCTATTGCAGGTTTGGCGTCCAACTCAACCGTTTTACCAGCCTCGTTCTCTGCTTCAAAATTAAACTTTCCGCTTTTCCTAATTAATTTTATTTCCATTTTTTGTTCTTTTATGACTTTTTTTCGCGTTATCAAACAATGGTACTGCCCAAATGATGAGGACAACGCTCTTTAGAGGACGCTCTTGATAAAGGTTAGATAAAAGCTTGGCCCAATCTCAGTTCTATAAACTTCATTGTTCCAGGTTTTTAAATTCGTTTTCAATTTCCTCAATTGTAGGTAAGCTACTTTTTAAATTGTCGGGTAAATGCTCTGTAATTTGGAATTCACTCACTCCCATTGGTTTATTTATATCTCTTAATGCAAATTCTGCTTCGATACCGTTTTTATCCCTACACAACAAAATACCTATTGTTGGTCCATCATCTTTTTCCTTTACCATGGTATCCACAGCTGACAAATAGAAATTTAGTTTACCCCCAAATTCTGGGATAAATTTTCTGTTTTTAAGTTCGATAACAACATAGCATTTCAATTTGATGTGATAAAAAAGCAGGTCTATGTAATAATCGTTGTCAGCAACTTCTAAATGATACTGTTGACCTACAAAAGCGAAACCTTTTCCTAATTCTAACAGGAATTTAGTAATGTGTTCCACCAATTGTTTTTCAATGTCTTTTTCTTTAAACCCAGTTGCCAAGGCCATAAAATCAAAGATATAGGGGTCTTTAAGTGTTTGTTGTGCCAAATCAGATAGCGGTTCGGGCAATGTGTTCTTAAAATTCGTTATAGATTTTCCATTTCTTATATACAACTCAGTTTTTAATTGTAATGCTAAAACATCTCTACTCCAATTATTTTCCATGGTTTGATGAATGTAGAAATTGGCTTCGGTTACATTTTTAGATTTACTAAAAATGAGGATATTATGACCCCAAGGAACTTGTGCAACAAGTTGTTGCACTTTTTGTTCAACAGGTAGCTGAATTGGTGTATTGTCTTGTATATCAGTATTTTGAGATTTAACAACAGGTTGTTGCCCAAATTTTGCAACAGTTTGTTGCAAATTTGCAGCGGCATAAAATTGATAAAATTGTCTGCAAAAGGCTAGATTTCTCGCAGATAATCCTCTCATTTCGGGAAACTCCTGTTTTAAATCCGTTGAAAGTTGCGGAATAAATCCAGTACCATAAGAAGTTTGTTTCTCACTTATCATTTTACCTAATTCCCAATAAAACTGTATCAATTCTGAATTTACGGCAATGGCAGCCTTTATCTGTACCGAACGGATTTTCCCTTTCAGCTCAATAAGCCATTGCTTGTATGTTGAATCCGTTAATATCATTCAATATTCCAATTTTAATTGTAGAACATGCTTGTGGTCGACTGGCTCTACGCTGCCACTAAGTTTATTTGTAGCTGTCCAAAGGACTATTCAATCGATTTTTATTTTATTTCTTTTGTCATTAATGATAGTAAAACTCTTAAATTATTCAATGTAGAAAATCGGCTCTGCCTCCCCAATATCTATATTTTTTTTACTAACGTTTTTTTTGTGCGAAGGATATCTAAAAAACACATGGCATCAAAAACAATTAAACGCCGTAAAAAACCTTATTTTCCTTTTCTAACAGCGGCAATTTCAGTTCTTTCTCGAAAATCCCAAAAACAGATGCCCCGCTACCGCTTAATAGCGCAAAAATAGCACCTTCATCATAAAGTTCTGCTTTTATTTTGGCTATTGCCGGATGGTCTTTAAACACCGAGTCCTCAAAGTCATTTGTAAGCTCTTCTTTCCAAGTACCCATTGGCTGCTCGATGATTTCTTTTATCGATTTAACCTGTCTTTGAGGCTTTACATTTGCGTAAGCATTGGCGGTACTTACGTGAATAGTCGGCATAACAACCACCAAAAAATACTTATTTAAATCTATTTTAACATCCTCAAATTCATCACCCTTGTTAAACGCAAAAGCAGGTTTGTTTTTTATGAAAAAAGCACAGTCTGCCCCGAGCTTTCGCGCATATTGCCAAAGTTGCTCATCACTCAAGCCCAGTCCAAATCGTTGATTAACCAATTTCAACGTAAAAGCTGCATCGGCAGAGCCACCACCTAAACCAGCTCCAACAGGAATATTTTTCAGTAAGTTTATTTTTTGTGGGATAATATTAAAATCCGCGGCTAACAAATTAAACGCTTTCAAACACAAATTGTCATTGGCGCTGCCCGGAACCTCGATGCCGTGTATCTCGCAAGAAACCTCTGGCGCATCGGTAATTTCTAAAACATCTTTTATCCCGATAGGATAAAAAACAGTTTCTATATTATGATAGCCGTCATCTCGTTTTGCGGTGATGTTTAAACCTAAATTTATTTTTGCGTTTGGGAAAGACAGCATGGTAAGATACTAGATATGAGACGTGAGATTGGAGACACTAGTTCTAAACTTTTGACTTCTGTGCTTGGCCTTTAATCTTTGTTCCTTGCTCATTGTTCCTCTTCTTTTCTTCAACAGCAAACATACAAAATCTTTAAATGAAGGTTTTCAGAAATTTTACCTTATATTTTCCATCTTTGTAAAGATAAATTCTACCGAGCAGATATGAAACAGTATTTAGATTTGATGCAGCATGTATTAAACGATGGCGCACAAAAACACGACCGAACAGGAACAGGCACTTTGAGCGTTTTTGGCTACCAGATGCGCTTTGATCTGCAACAAGGCTTTCCATTGGTTACCACTAAAAAGCTACATCTAAAATCTATTATTCACGAGTTGATCTGGTTTTTAACTGGTGATACGAATATTTCCTATTTAAAAGAAAACGGGGTTCGTATTTGGGATGAGTGGGCAGATGAGGAAGGAAATTTGGGGCCAGTTTACGGTTCACAATGGCGCAGCTGGCCAGCTGGAGACGGAAAAACGATCGATCAAATTAGCAACGTAATTGATACTTTGAAGAAAAATCCAGACTCGAGACGGATTATTGTTTCTGCCTGGAATGTGGCCGAGGTAGAACACATGGCGCTACCGCCTTGCCATGCCTTTTTTCAATTTTATGTAGCACCGGCAAATGCCGAAAAAGGAGAAACCAGAGGGAAATTAAGTTGTCAGCTTTACCAGCGGAGTGCGGATATATTTTTGGGTGTTCCTTTTAACATTGCTTCGTATGCGTTGCTCACCATAATGATGGCGCAAGTTTGCGATTTAGAAGTTGGCGATTTTGTGCACACCCTTGGCGATGCTCATTTGTATAACAACCATTTAGAACAAGCACAGTTGCAACTTAGCAGAGCTCCGAAAGATTTACCTAAAATGACCATCAATCCAGAGGTTAAAAATATTTTCGATTTTAAATTTGAGGATTTTAATTTAGAAAATTACGATCCGCACCCACACATTAAGGGAGCCGTAGCGGTTTAGTTGGTTGGTTAGTTGGTTAGTTGGTTAGTTGGTTAGTTGGTAAACTGTCTAGTTGGCAGATTGTTTATAGTTTTATAAAAAGAAATATTAGATGAAAACCATTAATATAGCAGTTGCAATTGCAGAAAATTATGCCATTGGCAAAGACAACAAATTGCTTTGGCACATGCCCGAAGATACAAAGTTTTTTAAACGAACAACATCTGGTCACGCAGTAATAATGGGCAGGAAAACTTTCGATTCTGTTGGAAAACCTTTGCCAAACCGCCAAAACATAGTGGTAACCCGTAAAACTGAATTAGAAATTCCAGGCGCAGTGGTGGTAAATAGCTTAGCGTCTGCCTATAAAGCAGTGGAACAGCCAGATGCCCAGATTTTTGTGATTGGAGGTGCAGAAATCTATAAAAAAGCACTGCCAGACGTACAACGTATTTATCTCACAACCATACATCATACTTTCGATGGCGACACTTTTTTTCCGAAACTAAATATGGATGATTGGCAAGAAGTGAGCAGTGAAACACACAAAGCAGACGAAAAGAACAAATACGATTATACTTTTGCCGTTTTAGAGCGAAAAGCGAAAAATTAAAGTAATTATACGATTTGCGCGGTTGTCAAAAATTCTCACAAACCTAGTCTTTGTTCTTTCCTCATTTTTCCTTTTTCTCGCATTAATATTGGCCGGTACTTAACAAAACCAAAGTGCAAGCCTCTACAGGCTCTATGCCGTGCTTTTCTAACAGCTTTTCAAACTCGTAATTTTCTGTTCCGGGGTTAAAAATAACCCTTTTTGGTTTGGTTGCCAAAACATAGTCGTGGTACTGCGCTTGCAAATCAGGGCCTATGTATAAGGTAATTGTATCTATATCGTTGTAGATTTTACCTGGCTTTTCTATGTCTACCCCGGCAACTTCGCCAGCTTTAATCCCTATGTTAACAATCTCATGGTTAAACTTTTTAAGCATGTGTGCAGCCTTGTACGCATAGCGAGAAGGATTTGGCGATGAACCAATAATTAATGTTTTTTTCATGGTAAGATCGGAAATGGCTATTAAAAGATTTTAAAATTTAGACAGTAAAGCAATCTGCCCTGCATGATAAGCATGATGTTGAATAAGCCCGTTAACCAGCTCTGTAAAATTTACCGCTAAAATAGGCCGTTGTTCTTCGTTTACCAGATTATTCCAATCCTTTTCTTTAAAACCTTCGCAAATGCGGATAAGCTCTTCATTTGCGATTTTAAAATCGAAGATAATCTTTGCCCATGCACTTTCTGTAGTTCCTAGGGTTGTTTGCCAATCTCCATTCGTTGGCTCCGAAGCAACTTTGCCCATTAGTCTAGCGCTTACCTCCTCTGTCCATGCGGTAAGATGGAGCGCAATTTCTGCAATAGAGTGTGCAGTTGGGATAAAATGCGAAAAGGCTTTGGCAGGCTTTACATTTTCCAAAATCTGTAATGCATGCCGACCATGCCACGCGTCTCCGTCAAAAGCCTTTTTAAGCTCATTGGTGATATTTAACATGTAGAATAAACAAGTGCGAACAGAAAATGTTTACTAACTAGACTGTAGAATTGCATTTACGCAATTAATTCCATCAATCGCTGCAGACACGATTCCACCAGCGTAACCCGCACCTTCGGCACAAGGATATAAGCCTTTAACCTGCGGGTGCTGGTAAGTATCTTTATCTCTTGGAATGCGCAATGGCGATGAGGTTCGGCTTTCTACTCCAACCAAAATAGCCTCATTTGTATAGTAACCTTTCAATTTTTTCCCAAAAAGAGGTAGCGCTTTCCTTAAACTTTCTGATACGAATGCTGGCAATACATTATCCAACATGGCACTTTTTGTTCCTGGCAGGTAAGAATTGCTGGGTAAATTGAGTGAAAGCTTATTGTGTACAAAATCTACCATCCGCTGTGCCGGCGCAACCAGTTTTCCACCCCCTGCGGTAAACGCAGCTTTCTCTACATCAGCTTGAAAATGAAGCATCCGCAATGGGTCGTAGCCGATTACATCATTAAGGTGCACCTGCACTACCGTGCCAGAATTGGCAAAAGGATTATTGCGTTTAGAGGGCGACCAACCGTTTACCACAATTTCTTCTTGTGCGGTTGCGCAAGGCGCGATGATTCCTCCCGGGCACATGCAAAATGAAAAAACACCACGATCGTCAACTTGCTCTACCAAGCTATAATTGGCTGGCGGCAAAAACTCAGATCTTTTTTCGGTATGATATTGTGCTGCATCTACCAACTCTTGCGGATGCTCTACTCTAACGCCCAAAGCGAAAGGTTTGGCCTCAATTAGAATATTTTTTCTATGCAACAACTCGTACACATCTCGCGCCGAATGACCTGTGGAAAGTATAACATGGTCGGCATAACGCCTCTCCTCATAATTAATTTCTATGCCTTTTATCTTACCATAGTCTACAATCAAATCGGTCATGTGGGCGTTAAAGATTACTTCGCCGCCAGCATTTAATATGGTTTCTGTAATTGATGTGATGATTTGCGGCAATTTATTGGTACCAATATGAGGGCGAGCATCTACCATAATGTCTCGGGTAGCGCCGTGGTTTACAAACGTTTGCAACACTCGGTTTACATCTCCCCGTTTGTTAGACCTTGTATATAGTTTACCGTCAGAATAGGTTCCTGCGCCACCTTCGCCATAGCAATAATTTGAATCTGGATCGATAATTCCTTGTTTATTTATCAACGCTAAATCTCTTCTGCGCTGCTTTACTTCCTTGCCGCGCTCAATAATCACCGGTTTTAAACCATTTTCCAAACATTGCAAAGCGGCAAATAATCCGGCAGGACCGGCACCAACAATAATAACTTCCTTTGCGTCTTTAACATTTTTGTATTCGAAATTAAAATGTTCTACGGTAGGCTCTTCATCAATAAAAACCCTAATTTTTAAGCGATAAATAACCAATTTAGAGCGGGCGTCTATAGAGCGCTTAACAATTTCGTAACCATTAATACTTTCGGGAGCAATTGACAAAACGTCAGCAATTTTTTGTTTGACGGCCTCTGTATCCACTATTTGGGGTGGTAACAGGGTAATTTCGATATCTTTTTGCATATTGCGTCAGGTTTTTATCCCGAACTGTAACAAAGGTACAGAATTTGCCATCTAAATGGAGTTTTTAACTTTAAAATTGATAACCTAAAACAAAAACATAACATGAAAAAATTAGTATTTGGTTTTTTGGCAGCTGCAATTGCGGTAAGCACCTTAAGCTCTTGTGGTTACAACAGCATGGTAAAGATGGATGAGAATGTAAAATCTAAGTGGGGAACCGTAGAAACCCAATACCAACGCCGTGCAGATTTGATTCCAAATTTGGTAAGCACGGTTAAAGGTGCAGCAAAATTTGAACAGGGTACCTTAACTGCGGTTACCGAAGCTAGAGCTAAGGCAACTCAAATGACAGTTAGTGCAGATGATTTAACTCCAGAAAACATACAAAAATATCAAGCGGCTCAAGGTCAGTTGAGCCAAGCTTTGGGCAAGTTATTGTCTATTACAGAAGCATACCCAGAGTTGCGCGCAACACAACAATTTAGCGATTTATCTGCACAGTTAGAAGGCACAGAAAACAGAATTACCGTTGCACGTAAAGATTTTAACGATGCGGTGCAAATTTATAACAGTAAAATACGCTCCTTCCCTACCAATTTAACTGCCGGAATGTTTGGTTTTAAAGCCAAAGGATATTTCCAAGCAGATGCGGGTGCTGCAACTGCACCTAAGGTAGAATTTTAAGAAAACCCAATTCGGTATTTGGGGCATTTAATCATCCTCAAATACAAATTAAATCCCTTGTAAGCCATGGCTTTATTTACCGATTTAGAACAAGAAGAGATAGCTAAAGAAATTGCTTCTGCAGAACAAGCAACTTCTGGAGAGATAAGAATTGCTATTGATAAGCATTGCGAAGGCGACCCTTATCAAAAAGCTACTGAGTATTTTCAGAAACTAGATATGGACAGAACAGCACTTAGAAATGGGGTGTTGATTTACTTGGCACATCTTGACAAAAAATTTGCCATTATTGGTGATGCTGGAATTAACAGAGCTGTGCCCGACGACTTTTGGGAGACCACTAAAGACGCAATGAAAGCGCACTTTATAAAAGGCGACTTGGCGAATGGTTTAGTAGAGGCCATAAAACTCGCAGGCGAGAAGCTTAGTTTTTACTTCCCACATCAACAAGGCGATATAAATGAGTTGCCAAACGACATCGTTTACCTTGATAACGATAAAAATTAAATGAAAAACCTTACCCTATTTATCTTTCTTTGCTTCTCATCACTCCTATCTTTCGGTCAGGATTATCCTGAAAAGCCTAGCACGTTGGTAAATGACTATGCTAATGTGCTCTCGGCAAGCCAGAAACAAAGTTTAGAGCAAAAGTTGGTCACTTTTGATGATTCTTCTTCCACCCAGATCGCCATAGCAATTTTAAAATCTGTTGGAGATTACGACATTAATGAATATGCGCTGAACTTAGGCAGAAAATGGGGCGTTGGCCAAGGTGGCAAGAACAATGGGATAATGATTGTGGTGGCGATAAACGATCGAAAAATTGCAATACAAACGGGTTATGGCGTAGAAGGAGCTTTGCCAGATGTATATGCAAAACGAATTATAGACAACGACATTAAGCCCTATTTTAAACAAGGAGACTATTATGCAGGCTTAGATGCAGGCACAACTTCTATAATTAAATACACCAAGGGCGAGTATAAAAATGAAAACCCGAAAGTGAGCTCGCGCGAAAAAGGTGGCGCAGGTAGCGTTGTGGTCATCATCATTATCATCGTCATTTTAATTATCGTGATGAAAAATGGAGGTGGCGGAAACGGCAACATCATTGGCGGGCGAGGAGCATCTAACGCACTATTTTGGGCGATGCTGTTTGGCAGCGGAGGACGTGGCAGAGGTGGATTTGGCGGCGGTGGAGGCGGTTTCGGTGGTGGCTCATCAGGAGGCGGCGGTTTCGGCGGCTTTGGAGGTGGAAGTTTTGGCGGTGGCGGCGCAAGCGGCGGATGGTAAGTAGAGTTAAAAGCGGAAAGCTAAAAGCACAAAGCAAAGAAAGAGTGATTCACAACAAACGAATCAACGACTAACCTCTAACCATTAACCAAAAACCCCTTTACCCATGCTTAGAAAAGAAATAATGACTGCCGAAATGCAGAAGATAGCCCAAGATTTAGCGAGAATTTTTGGATTAAAAATAGATGGACTTGTGTTAGAGGCCGATGAGGCCATAGGAGAATCATTGCAAGAAGATTTTGATTTAGAATTGGATGACTTGGAAAATTTTATGTCCGTAGAGTTCGAAGAATATCTTAGAAAGCACAAGTTTTCGAAAGAAAAAATTGAAGTCTTATCGCAACTTTTATATGCCAAAATAGATTCTTTCGAACCTACCAACCAAAATAAAGACATCGCCGAAAGGCTATTGCAACTGTACGATTTTATTGAGGTAGTGCACAATACATCATCTTTTGAAATACTCAACAGAAAAGTAAAGGTTAAGCAACTGCTAAATAGCTAAGTTTCTTTTACAACACCGAGGAAAGCTTAACAATTCAACAATCCACAACAAAATAATAGACACCTATGGTTATCGAAAAATGGAAAAAACTCGCCACTAAATATCTTGTCAAAGAAAAATGGGCGACGCTGCGCGTGGATACTGTGGAATTGCAAGGAGGCGCCATTAAAGACGATTACTATGTATTGGAATATCCCAACTGGGTAAACGCCATCGCCATAACCGAAGAAGGAAAAATAATATTGGTGCGCCAGTATAGGCATGCGGCAGACATCGTTTCTTTAGAAGTTCCCGGCGGTGTGATTGATGGAGATGAATTGCCAGAATTTGCGATTAAGCGAGAATTGAAAGAAGAAACCGGCTACACCTTTAAAACGTGTAAACTCGTGGCAGAATTGTACCCAAACCCTGCAACATCTAACAATAAAACTTTTACCTATTTGTTAACAGGAGGCGTAAAAACCGACAAGCAACATTTAGATGAGCATGAGATTTTAAATTTAGAGGAATATACGGTGGAGGAAATTAAAGATTTAATCAAAGAACATAAAATTGCCCAGGCATTGCATGTGGCAGCTTTGTGGTATGGGTTGGAGGCGTTGGGAGATGTCGGAGGTCAGAAGTCAGCTCTTAGCGATTGAAAAAACATCTTACCAATTAACTGAACGCGGAAAGGAATAAACTTTGTCGGCACCTTCCAGCTGAAAAACCAATGAGCATATATGCGCTTAGAAAAAAATAAAGTTTATTATATTTATACAGAAAATAAGAGCGAAAAATCTCCCTAATATCGCCAATATGGGTTTATTATGGAATGTTTATAGCTCCTATATATAAGTTAGGTCTAATTATTTATGAAACTAAAGACAGTGCTAATAATTATCGGTTTCATCGGACTGTGGTTTATTATGAAGAACTTCAAAAGTTTGTAC
>NZ_JBEPPD010000025.1:0-45121 GCF_040547165.1 Pedobacter sp. UYP30
GGTAACACGTGGGAGAGTAGGTCGGTGCCAGATCTTAAAAGAGGGAAGGTCCCCGTAGCGGAAACGCTACGGGGACCTTCCTGTTTATGGACTTTCCTAAATATCCTACCAAGGTCATACCCATGCGGAACAAAAAGGTTACTTAATAGCTTTAAAAACCTTTTTCAAAAGCTTTTTTTAGATCTTTAAAGTTCATCCTGCGAGAAAGTTCATCCTGCGAGATTTCTGTGTGTGGCCATGTTTGCCGGTTTGATTCTTTTAGGCTATTGGAAAGGCTGGGCGAGAGACGGGCTTTTTTGCGTTGGCAACAGTCCACTCTGGTAATTCACCGACGGTATTGTATAGTAATGTGGCCGAGAGCAGGTTGCTGCTCTCGATTGCCTCGGGGCAGACTATGGTCATTTATAAAGACCCTTACAAGAAACTGTGAGTGTTTTTGTGTAAGTACAGTTAAGCCCGATCTGTGTATGTGCCGATGGTACTGCATAACAATGCGGGAGAGTAAGTAGAGCCTGCTAGTAAACTCAATGTTGTAGATATAGTCTGTAATTTAAGGTACAGCGAACCGAAATATCTGTAGCTGTTTATTGAAGCTGCGTATGAGGTTCAGCGCACCGTAATATGATCTGCTCATGAATAGGGAACAATTGTAAGATTTCGGTGCCCTGCACCTTGGCTCGTCTTTTATGGAGTTTTCTACGAATATTTTGGTGCGCTGCACCATAGAAAAATTGCTCAACGGGCAAACATTTTATTAGCTTATCGCTCATTGCCTTGCACATTATTTCAATTGTGCAACCTGCAATCATAATGATAGCAAGCATTTTGAATTTCTAAGCAAACCTTAGGTTGTGGTAATAACCATTTATTATTTCTATCTTTAAAAAATTGTAAGGTTAACAAGATAAAAGAAACAGAATATCATTTATGAAATCAATAGCCCTTTCATTATTTATTGCGTTTACATCACTTACCGTATGTGCCAAATCGTTAACTGACAGTACAGTAAAACATAACAAAAAGCTATTTCCCGTTACTACACGTTCTAGTATTTACAGCAACGGAAAATTTGCATACGCTGAACTTGTTTACCAAAATAGGGCTATTGCTTCAAAAATTTGGGTAACTGGCAAGTACGTAAGCCAAGATTTGATAAATGCTGTTGGCACAGGCAGCTCAGCGTCTCAAGCGTTGGATTTAATGGGGGATGATGGATGGGAGTTGGTTACAGCCGTAACCCGTAATTTTGATAATGGGTTTGAAATATATTATTACTTTAAAAAAGATTTAAAATAATACCTCGGCCTCGACTCAATATTATTGCAAGAAACAGCATCAAGAAACATTGTCGTGCTCGGTTTCTTCACGAAACAAACATGAACCTCTTTTATCGATGTGTGCGTGCGAGATAGATAAACCGCCATCTTCCTAAAGGAATTATCATCCGTTCGTTTGTTCAAATAATCAAATTTCAAAGCTTAAAGATCAAATCTGACAACTAAATCCCTTTAGTCAAAGGTAGAACTTCAATATGAGCTTACCCTCGGAATTGGCAAAAGCGCTGCCGAGGAGAACGTCCAAAAAAATGTTAATGCATTCTGTGTAATCAGCGTTATTATTCATCGTCGATAATGGAAAGCAACTGGGTTAGATCTGCTATCTCGTTGTAAAAATGGAAGCCGATACGTATACCGTCGCCCCGTCTGGTAAAAGCTATATTTTTTTCGGTCAGCCTTTTTAGCACGCCCTCGCTTAACGATAAATTAAAAATATATTGGGGTGATTCGTGACTTAATAATGGTTTAGTCAATATATTTCTCTTTTTAAATTCTTCTGTAGCTAACTGGCCGAGCTGACTAATTTTTGTTGTAAAATATTCGTAACCAATCTCTTTTCGTTCAATAATGGCTTGTTTTAAAGTTCCGAAAGCCAACGTGTCTAAATGTCCTGGTTCAAAGAAAGTACCAAGTGTAGACCTTTCCTTTAAAAAAGGTTCAGACGGCGTAGAGGTTTTTTTTGCTTCTTCATATATGCTACTAACTGCCAGATCTTTTAAAAAAACAAAACCGTTTCCATATCCGGCTAGCATCCATTTATAACCGCTCGCTCCCAAGAAATCAAGGCCACTACTGTTAAAATCAAAATTTTCCGTCCCACAATATTGTGTTCCATCGGCAGCGATGATTAACTTTGGAAAGTTTTCTTTGATTCTTTTTAAGAGATTTAAATCTATTTTGTAGCCGTCTAAATATTGGACGAGGCTACAAGCGAAGACATCCGGTTTAGTTTTCTGGATTTTTTCAAATAGCCTTTCTTCCAAACCTGATGTAATCGCTATTGATTCATTTTGAAATCCATGTGTTTTAACTGCATAATTAACCGATGGATAGTCACTTTCTAATAGTAAAAACTTTGATGTTGGCTTTAATCCATTTAAGAACGTATTAAAGCCAAAAGAGAAATTTGGCACTAGAAAACAATGTTCTAGCGCTGCGTTAAAGAAGTTTGAAATGGTTTCTCTAACTCCATTTAAAAAAAATGCTTGGTTTGCTCTGAAAGAGCTTCCTTGATTTAGAAACGATTCATCATGATTTCTTCTCCATTTTAGAGTTTCTAATGAAATAATACCCGAACTAGCGGTATCTAAATAAATGCAATTTTGTAAAGCGGGATATTCGTCTTTGAAATTCATGTTCAAATATAAAGGAAATAGGCATTCGATTGTGTTTAACCCATGGCTGTTTAGAATTTTGAAACTATGTATTTTAAAAACTGTTATATTAGCTTATGTTGAAAAATTACGATGTTGTCATTATTGGGTCGGGCCAGGCAGGCAATCCCCTAGCTAAAAAATTTGCCCAGGCCGGTAAGAAGACTGTGCTCATTGAAAAAGATGTGGTAGGTGGAACCTGTATTAATTATGGTTGCACGCCAACTAAAACGATGATCGCATCAGCAAAACTTGCTTTTAGCGCCCGAAATGCAACAAATATGGCAATTGGTGTTGGTAAGGTTAGTGTGAAGATGGCCGATATTATAGATAGAAAAAATGCGGTTGTAAAAATGTTTAGAGAGGGAAGTGAAAAGGGTTTGAGGAAAACAGAGCACTTAGATTTAATATTTGGCGAAGCGAGTTTTACAGGCGAAAAGCAAATTGAAATAAAGGGAAAGTATGGCGAAACAAAGGGGCTTAAAGCAGAACTTTTTTTTATTGATACGGGTACCGAAGCAATTATTCCGCCGATAGCAGGTTTGAGCGCCATAAGGTATTTAACTTCTACCACAATTATGGAGTTAGACGAAGTTCCCAAACATTTATTAATTATTGGAGGAAACTACATCGGCTTAGAATTTGGACAAATGTTTAGTCGGTTTGGAAGCAAAGTTACCATAATAGAAAGATCTGATAGACTTTTAAAAAGGGAAGACAAGGAGATATCTTCAGCGGTAAGTGATTTTTTGAAAGAAGAAAAAATTGAGATTTTAACTAATTCTGAAGTTGATTCTTTCGTTACAGATAAAAAAAACAAAATTATTGCAAAGCTTAAAAATAACGAAAATGTTAAGCAAGTTTCTTGTACTCACGTTTTAATTGCCGTGGGCAGAAAGCCAACTACCGAAGTTTTGAAGTTGGAAAAAACGGGCGTAAAGATGGATAGTAAGGGGTTTATTGAGGTAGATACCAAATTAGAAACAAACATTAAAGGTATTTATGCTCTTGGCGATGTAAACGGTGGTCCGGCATTTACCCACATTGCCTATAATGATTTTGCGGTTGTCTACAGAAATATTTTAGAAGGAAAAAACCTGAGCACAAAAAACAGGCAAGTACCGTATTGCATGTTTACCGATCCACAATTGGGCAGTATTGGAATGACCGAGCAAGAAGCTAAAGAAGGAAAAATTGATTACAAAGTGGCCACCTTAACTATGGATACGATTGGTAGAGCGATAGAAACAGGCGAAACAAAAGGATTAATGCGAGCTATTATAGATACAAAAACGAAAAAGATTTTGGGCGCTTCTATTTTAGCTGCGCAAGGCGGAGAAATAATGTCGATATTGCAGATGGCGATGGCTGGTGGAATTACCTATGAACAATTAAGGTATTTTATTTTTGCCCACCCAACTTATGCAGAGGCATTGAATAATTTATTTATGCAGCTTGACTGATGATTGAGCTAAGGAATATAACCAAGTTTTTTGGAGAAAAAAAAGCATTAAACGATGTTTCGATAACGGTAAAAGAAGGCGAAAATATGGTGCTTCTTGGAACGAGTGGCTGTGGTAAAACAACGACGTTAAAACTCATAAACCGGCTATTGGATCCAAGTGAAGGCGCAGTTTTAGTAAAAGGCAAAAATGTAGCTTCAATTAAACCCGAGGTTTTACGTAGGGAAATGGGTTACGTCCTTCAGAATATAGGCCTTTTTCCGCATTATACCATTGCAGAAAACATAGCCGTAGTACCTAAACTGCTTGGTTGGAGTACTACCAAGATTAAAAAACGCGCAGAACTGTTATTAGAAAAGTTACACCTGCCTGCCGGTTACCTTAACCTGTTTCCAAAAGAATTGAGCGGTGGCCAGCAACAGCGCATTGGTTTAGCACGAGGATTAGCCGCCAATCCGCCAATATTATTGATGGACGAGCCTTTTGGCGCACTAGATAACGTAACTAGAAGTAAGATTCATACTGATTTTTTAGGATTGGATGAGTTAAAGAACAAAACCATTATTATGGTTACCCATGATGTGCAGGAAGCTTTTACACTTGCTGATAGAATTTGTTTGATGAATAACGGAAAAGTTGTTCAGGTTGGCACTCCAAAAGAGCTGCTTTTTAAGCCCGTAGATGCTTTTGCTAAATCATTTTTAGATGGGCAGCGGCTAGCTCTTCAGTTTAAAACAACAACCTTGGCTGATTTGAGAATTTATTTGCCGCAAAAACAAGACGGTGCTATCGAAAGCATTGCACAGACCATTTCTGTTTGGGAAGCGATGGAGGAACTTAGAAGAGTTACAGGCAACAAATTAAGTGTATCGGGAAAATCCGAAAGTGAAGGTCGCACTTTCGATTTTGATGAGCTTGCGCAAGCTTTTAACCGATACCAAAAAACGAATGCGGATGACTGAGCACACGCAGACTTTATGGCAATTCATGTATCAGGAAAGCGATAAGCTTTTCCACCAAACGTTACAGCATCTTGGCCTAACTTTTATCTCTCTTTTCTTTGCCATCGCAATAGGGCTTCCTTTAGGTATTTTGGTTGCAAGAAGGCAGAAGCTGGCCTCTGGTATTCTTGGTTTTGCCGGCATTCTTCAAACCATTCCAAGTATTGCGCTTTTAGGCTTTATGATACCTCTTTTGGGTATTGGGGTAAAACCCGCAATTGTGGCCCTGCTAATTTATGCGCTCTTGCCCATCATTAGAAATACCTATACCGGCATTATTGGGATTGACCCTAATGTAGTGGAGGCCGCGCGTGCAATGGGAATGACCAACAATCAATTACTTTTTAAAGTGCAGTTGCCACTTGCCATGCCGGTTATTATGGCAGGCGTTAGAACAGCAACGGTTATTAATGTTGGTGTTGCAACGCTAGCGTCGTATATAGCCGCTGGTGGTTTGGGTGAATTTATTTTTGGTGGCATTTCATTAAACAACACCAACATGATTTTAGCTGGAGCAATTCCGGCTGCTTTATTGGCCATTATTTTAGATTTTCTCTTATCGCTGATTCAAAAATTCGACCCAAGAAAACTCAAATGGTTTTTTCTGAGTATTTTAGTCGGTTCGGCCATTGTTGCGGCTTTCTATTTCTGGCCCTCTGCAAAGACCAATAAACTTACCGCAGGCTTTACACCTGAGTTTATGGGAAGACAAGATGGAGATTTGGGCCTCAAATCTGTTTATGGGCTAAAAATAAAAACTACGGTAATCAGCGATGCTGTTATGTACAAAGCCGCCTACAACAAAGAAATAGATGTAATAAGTGGCTATTCTACTGATGGGCGTTTGAAAGCATTCGACTTAACCATTTTGAAGGATGATAAAGACATATTTCCACCGTATTATGCGGCTCCGGTGGTAAGAGAAGAGGCCTTGGTTAAATTTCCAGCGCTAGAACAAACGTTGAATTTATTGGCGGGGAAGATTACAGATTCTGTCATGACGGAATTAAACTATCGTACCGATTACCTCCACCAAACACCAGAGCGAGTAGCAAAGGACTTTTTAATTGCCAAGGGTTTGTTTAAAGCAGATAGGAAGGGACAGAACGGAACGGTAAAGATTGGGTCTAAAATATTCGGTGAGCAATATATTTTAGCTGAAATGTATGCCTTGTTAATTAAAGGTTACACCAATTATAATGTTGAGACTAAAACTGGCCTTGGCGGAACAAAAATTTGCTTCGACGCCTTAACCAATAATCAAATAGATTTTTATCCAGAGTATACAGGTACCGGTCTTTTGGTGCTGTTACAACCAGATGCTGCTACCATTGCTAGCGTGAGTAAAAGTCCAGAAGCAACTTATCAATATGTGAAAACGAAATTTTTGAAAAAGTACAAATTGCGCTGGCTCAAACCCATAGGTTTTAACAATTCTTACGCTTTAATGATGCGAAAAAAACAATCTAATAAACTAGGTGTTAAAACTATTTCAGAACTTACAAGCTATTTGGACAACCATTAATGACTATTACTGAACACTTTTTAAAAGTAAGGACCACCACCGAGAAAATATGTAAACCCTTGCAGGTTGAGGACTATGTGGTACAACCCATAATAGATGTTTCGCCCCCAAAATGGCATTTAGGTCATACAACGTGGTTTTTCGAAACTTTCATCCTCAAAAATTTTGTTAAAAATTATCAGGTTTATAATGCTGATTACAATTACGTTTTTAATAGTTATTATGAAACCATTGGTGCGAGAGTTATCAGAACCGATCGCGGTAATTTAAGCCGACCTAGCGTACAAGACGTTTATAAATATCGAAAATATGTAGATGAAAAAATGGTGGCGTTTCTAAAAACGGCAAATCTTTCTGAAATACAAGAGTTGATGGTTTTGGGCTTAAATCACGAAGAGCAACATCAAGAGTTATTGTTAACAGATATAAAATACATTTTGGGCAACAATCCATTGTTTCCTACTTATGGCGATAGAAATGTGGCTAAACAATCTGCCTCGAAAAGCAAAGACTTTATCCAAATAGAAGAAGGTGTTTACGAAATTGGTTTTAAAGGCGATGGCTTTTGTTTTGATAACGAATTGAACAGGCATAAGGTTTATTTAAATGCTTTTTCAATTAGTCCTACTTTGGTTAGTAATGCTGGTTATTTAGCATTTATAGAATCTGGTGGCTATAAAGATTTTAGTTTTTGGCATGCTGATGGATGGGAATGGGTGAATACCAATAATGCATCGGCGCCGATGTATTGGCATAGCATCGATGGCCAATGGTATAATTATACCTATTCGGGCTTGCAGGCTTTAGACCTTAATGCAGCGCTTTGTCATGTAAATTATTATGAGGCTTATGCTTATGCAAGTTGGAAGGGCATGAGGTTGCCGACTGAATTTGAGTGGGAAATTGCTGCGCAACAATTTGATTGGGGAAGTAGGTGGGAATGGACAGAAAGCGCTTACCTTCCTTATCCTGGTTTTAATAAAGCTCCCGGTGCCATTGGCGAATACAATGGCAAATTTATGGTCAACCAAAAAGTATTAAGGGGCGGATCAGAAGTTACCTCAGAAAATCACAGTAGAATTACCTATAGAAATTTTTTTCATCCAGATTTAAAATGGCAGTTTACAGGAATACGTTTAGCTAAATAACGATTAAGACATTATATGGATACCATCATTGCAGCAGAGCCGGTTGCTCAAATTAACAAACAGTTTTTTGCCGACGTAATCAATGGCCTAAACTCCATCCCGAAGAAGCTTAATTCGAAATATTTTTACGATAAGCAGGGCGATAAGCTGTTTCAAGAAATTATGGCTTCGCCAGAGTATTACCTCACCAATTGTGAGATGGAAATTCTAACTCAACAATCGGCAGATATCGCAGCTTCCTTAACTCAGCAGAATACGCCGTTCGATTTGATTGAACTTGGCGCCGGCGACGCTACCAAATCCATCCACTTGTTACAACAGCTTATTAGAGAAGGCGTTAGTTTTAATTATTTGCCCCTAGATATTTCTGCAAATGTTATTCGTCATTTAGAAGATCACTTACCAAATGAGCTCCCAAAACTCCAAATACATGGCTTTACTGGCGATTATTTCGATATGCTAGATCAAGCGGTTCAGTTTAGTAGCAATAGAAAAGTAGTGTTGTTTATGGGAGCCAACATTGGCAATATGTTACCGATCGAAGCAAAGGCGTTCTGTATTAAATTGAAAAACAGTCTGCTTAGAGGAGATATGCTAATTATTGGTTTTGATCTGAAGAAAAATCCTAAAGAAATTTTAGCCGCTTACAATGATAGTGAAGGAATTACAAAGCGTTTTAACCTTAACTTGTTGAGGCGAATAAACACAGAACTAAATGCCGATTTTATTTTAGATGATTTTGATCACTATGCCAACTACGATCCTAGATCTGGCGCTTGCAAAAGCTATTTGATAAGTTTAAAAGATCAAACAGTTAAAATTGGGTCTAACATTCTTCATTTCAAAAAGAATGAATACATCGATATGGAAATCTCTCAAAAATATTCCAAGCAAGAAATTGGTGAACTTATGACCGATGCAGGATTTGAATACGTTACAAATTTTTACGATACAAATCATTATTTTGTCGATTCGGTTTGGTCTGTAAAATAAACCATAGCTGTAGATGCAAGAAAAGAAATATGATGTTATTGTAATTGGTTGCGGATCTGGTGGTTTAAGTGTCGGCTTGGGCATGAACGCTTTAGGATTTAATGTGTTAATGATTGCAAAAAATGAGCGAGATATTGGCGGCGAATGTTTAAATGATGGCTGTATTCCCAGCAAAGCAATGATACATATTGCAGAAATTATTTATCAGGCAAAGCAATCAAAAAAATTTGGACTAGATCTTACTGGAGACGTAGATCCAAAAGCAATTGTTACTTACATCAAAGATGCGCAGAAATCAATTAAAGATCACGAGAACAGTGCGTGGTTAAAAAACCAAGGAGTAGATGTCCTTCTCGGCGAAGCTTTCTTCCTCAACTCAGCCACAGTTAGTGTTAATGGTTTAGAAGTAACCGCAGAGAAGATTGTTCTAGCTACGGGATCAGCTCCGGTAAGGTTAAAAGTTTTGGGAATAGAAAAGGCACTTTACTACGATAATGAAAGTATCTTTAACCTGCCGAATATTCCTAAGAAACTGCTTGTTGTTGGTTCTGGCCCTATCGGGATAGAAATTGGACAGACCATGGCTAGACTTGGGAGCCAAGTAACGGTGGTAAGTAGAAGCAAGCAAATTTTACCGCATGAGGAAGAAGAGATTGCATCTATTTTACAGAAACAGTTAGAAAAAGAGGGAATTAGATTCCATTTTGGCGCAGAAATAGAAAAGATTTCGTCTGAGGAAAAAGCAATTGTAAAATTTAGCAATGACGAATTTAAATATGTGCCGTACGATGCCCTATTTGTTGCAATTGGACGAGAACTTTGTTTTGATAGTTTAAAGTTAGAAGATGCAGGGATAAAAATCAAAGACAAAAAAGTTGTGGTAAATGAATATTTACAAACCACAGCCAAAAATATTTATGTATGCGGCGATATTGCCGGAGACCTTTATTTTTCTCATGCGGCAGAGTTTCATGCAAGAATTATTATCAATAATTTTTTATCGCCGTTTAAAAAGAAATTAGATAATAAGCACTTTTCTTGGGTAACCTTTACCAAACCAGAGATTGCTACGTTTGGTTACTCGCAAAAGCAAATGGAAGAGAAATCTATAAGCTATGACGTCAATACCCAAGATTTTAAGGAAGATGATAGAGCGCTTACAGATGGCTATACGTATGGAAAGCTGTTGCTATACGCTTCTAAAAAAAACATATTTGGTAAGCAAAAAATTCTTGGCGGCTGTATGGTTGCGCCAAGCGCGGGCGAAATGATCCAAGAGCTTATCTTGGCAAATGCTCAGGGCTTATCTATCAATACTTTGTTTAATAAAATCTACCCATACCCAACCGCTTCTAGGGTTAACCAGAGCGCCATTGTAAAGTATAGAAGTAAAAATATAACCACGCAGGTAAAAAGATTGCTTAAAATGGCATTTAAGCTTTTTGGTTAAACCATCAAAATTGCTTTCAAATATTATTCCTAGCTTATAAGTAATTTGGGCGCCTTTACACGCCATCCACTATATCTTTTAGTGTCAAAAAAGCCACTAAAAGGATGCCGTTTCTGTCGTTGGCGCTCTACTTAGCGGCATTATCTTCGCTGGCAGATTCCTCCCGCATTTGCTGTAAATGCTATACAAAAGGCATTTTTAAAAGCTCTCTTATACTGAAATCAGTAGAATTGTAAATAAACGGAGCACCAATGGTTATGCTTTCTTGAGTTCGATTTAGGTTGTGCGTATGGAAAATCTTATCCCAAAAGGAAAAAATTACAGCGTAGTTGCTGTCAGTTTGCAACGGTTGATTAGAATGATGAATCCCGTGCATGCGCGGCGTTACAATGATAAGGTTAAGCGCTTTCTCTAACGTATTATTCAATTTGAGATTGCTGTGGTGGAACTGTGTTTCGGCCTCGAAGATAATCTCGTAAATAAGCACATTTAAAGGCGTTGCTCCAGATAGCCATACAAAAAATCCTCTGAAGAATATAGAACCAACCATTTCGCCAAAATGAAAACGGATGGCAGTGCTCAGATCTAAATCTAAATCGGTATGATGTACTACGTGAAAGCGCCACAGTAGAGGGATTTTATGGTTTAAGTTGTGCCATATATAACTTGCAAGATCCATTAATAGGAAAGCAATCAAAGGTTGTAAATTATCTTTTTGTCCTCTCGTAAAAATTCTAGAATGTCTATGTTGATTGTGGCGTGCAATGGCAACCATAGTAGGAATAAATATCAATCGAGCCAATAAAAAAGACGGGGCGGCAACCGCTGTATTTGTGATTAACCGATTTTTTAATTTCAATCTTTGCTTGCGTAATGGTTTTTTTCGCTCTGCGATGAACAAAATAATACATACAACTGCCAGAATTGGTACCCCTTTTAAATCGAAAACTTTCTTAATTATTCCCATAACCAACAGGTTGTAATTATACTTTGTTTTGTTTTAGCAACCCTCTATAAGTTTTTACCAAGGTCTTTTGAGAATAGCCGAGCTTATACATAAAAAAGATAAGGAAGAAAACTGCTTGCGTTTTATAAACTCCATTTTCTAAATACTTCCTAGAAGAAGTAACCACGGCTTTGTCAAAAAGTTTAAATTTTACCAACTTTTTCAACTCCTTAATTATGTGTTGATCTTCCATCACAACAAGACTTTCTAAAAAGCCATCAGATTTCTCGAACGCAGATTTGGTAACAAATAAGCTTTGATCACCAAAGCGAACCGCATCTACGTTAAAGCGCGTAAACCAAGCGTTTAAACTTAGAAACCAATGGTCGCAATCAAACTTTAATCTGTAACTTCCTGCATCAAAGCCACTGTGCACCGCCCTTAGAATGTCTTCTGTAAATCCCAAGGGGGGCTGCGTATCAGCGTGGATAAAATATAAAATTTCTTGGGTGGCGTTTTTTGCTGCAAAATTCATTTGTGCAGCCCTACCTTTTTTAGGGCACTTTAAAACTAAGGCACCTGCACCTATGGCCTTTGCACAAGTAGCATCGGTACTTCCTCCGTCTGCAACAATTATTTCCTTAATAAACTTCTGGGTATCTAAAGCAAGCAAACATTTAATAGTCCACGATATAACATCTTCTTCATTGAAAGTTGGAATGAGTACACTTATCATCCTTAAAATAACCGATTATAATGTTTCAAACGATGCTGATGGTCTTTATCTTCATCTTAAAATCTATCGGTTGAAAGAACTGTATCTCCGGTCGGTCTAACAATATCGGCGTTGTTTTCTGCAGTAATAAATATTCTCTTTGGGGTAAATGGGGTAATGGTAGAAAAGTTGCTTTTTAAAGTGCTAGAGAAAAATCCAGAACCAGTTCGCAATTCGCCGATGTTTCTTAATCCATTATCTTTAGTGTCCATCCAAACTACGTACAAATTTCTTGATGGTTGCAGCCTAGTGGGTTGTGTAAGTCGTTTAATTTCTATTGTTATAAGTTTATTTCCATTATCATCTTTGGTTATTTTGGTATATCCTTCTGCAGCCGGAACTACCCGAGATGTATTAAACATCACTTTGTTGGAGCAGCTGCTAAGTGCTGTGCAAATAAATAGTAAAATTAAAAAACGTAAAGTTGTTTGTTTATTGGCTTTCAACTGAGTCATATTTAGTTTGTTTTAAAGAGCTCGTTGGTTATGAAAATACTTTGCAGGGTAATGTTAAAAAATTTATGCAAAACCTCGCAAAGATTCAAGAATTAATCAAACAGCAATTTGTCAAGCTCCTTTTATTAAACAAAAACATTACTTATATGTTTCAGCTAGTTTTAAGGCGTTATAAGCATTTACAATTCCTCCACTAACGCTCAGTTCAGAGAAGTTTGCTCTAGTGTTTGCTCCTTTTTCATCTTTATACCTTACTTTGTGGTCTACCTTAGCAACAGATTTAATAATAATGTCTCTAACTTGTTCGGGCGTTAACTGCGGATGGTAGCTTAAAATTAAAGCGGCGAGACCTGCAACAACTGGCGAGGCCATACTCGTGCCATCTAATTCTTCATATTTATTCCCTGGTACAGTAGAGTTTATCATAAATCCAGGCGCAAAAACATCTACCGTATATTTTCCGTAATTCGAAAAGTCTGCTTTTAGGTTGTCGTCGTCTTTATAAGCGCTAGCGCCAACCTCAATCCAATTGCCTGCATGCGGAAGCTGGTATTTTGCAGAATCTAAAGGAACGGGTTTAATGGTTGGCTTATAAGTGCCTTGGGGATATCCGCCATAACCATAACCGTAATTTGGCTGTCTTTGTTGCTGTTTTTTTGGGTCTGGCGGTACAAATGCGGGTATAGCAGGCTTTTTATGCTTTGCTTTATAAGCCTCTGCTTCCTTACTGTCGTAAAATTTATTTGGATAATTTTCTTTTACGTCGTTATTTTGGTTGTCGTTACCAGCTGCATGCACCAATAACACACCCTTTTCATCGGCATATTTTACTGCGCTGTCTACTACTTTTTTATCCCATTTATAGGCTTTTCCAAAACTCATGTTTATTACTTTTGCGCCATTATCTACCGCATACCTAATGCCGTTTGCCACATCTTTATCTCGCTCATCGCCGGTGGGCACAACCCTAATGGCCATAATACTTATGTTATTTGCAATGCCATTAATGCCAATTCCGTTATTTCTTTCGGCACCGATAATGCCCGAAACATGTGTGCCATGTTTTGCATCTGGCCCAGTAACATCGTTATTTCCGTAATCTTTTTGATATGGATTTGAGTAATCATCGCCTACCAATTCGGGCCGCATATCGTAATTAGGGTTGAGGTTATATTTTAGCATCGCATCGTATTGGGTGTAAGCATCCATAATGTTGGCATAAAATTTTTCGAAACTTCCATCTTGCCTACTGCCCCGTTTAATAATGCTCTTTACTTGCTCTTCCTCGTCGTCTTGGGCTTTATACAACTCTACATCATCTAGGGTCGGTAATTTTTTATGGTTTAAAATAGCTGTAGAATCCAATACTTTTTTAATTTTTATCAATACGGAGTATGTCTGGCTAGCTTCTTCATATTTCTTTCCAAAATCGCCAACAATACGTTTGTACAGCTTAAATTCTTCTTTCTGGGTGCTATCTAAAGGTGTTAAATTAGTTACAGATTGATACTTGGGTTTATAAACCCTGTACAGCCTAACTAATTCTAGGTTATCATATTGAAGGTCACCTTTTTTAGAGCCTATAAAATCCCATCCGTGCACATCGTCTATATAGCCGTTTCCGTCGTCATCTATTCCGTTTCCGGGTATTTCTTTGGAGTTTGTCCACAACACGTTTTTCAAATCTGGGTGCGTAATGTCCACACCACCATCAATTACCGCCACAATTATTTTTTGTTTAGGCTGTTGATTTTTTATGATTTCGCGATACGCTTTTTCTGTGCTGATGCCAAAATAACCAGTTTCTGCCAGATCCAAATTAAACCAGTTTGGCGGGAGTGTTACATCTTTTTTTTGTGCATTGGCAACAAGTTGTACAGACACTAACAAGCTGAGAAACAACCACGATTTTAAATTCTTACACATCATTTCGGTATTTACGTAATTACACAATAATACGGTTTTATTGCTCCTAATAGATATAGTTTACATAATTTAACAATTGCATTTTACTTGGGTTGAGCCAATTAAATTTAGGGTTTTAGCGGGCTTAATTGTTGTTTTTCTGAAAAATAATCTAGCAGCGTCGACAATTGTTTTTTGTTGAGCACTTCTGCGAGGTCTGCCTCACCAGCTTCTCTTATTTTTTTAACCGATTTAAAGTGCGTAAGTAATTTGGCGGCAGTTGTTTTTCCAATGCCATCAATTTGCTCCAGCTCGGTTTGAAGTGTGCCTTTGCTTCTTTTAAGGCGGTGAAAAGTAATTCCAAACCGATGTGCTTCATCTCTAAGTTGCTGGATAATTTTTAAGGTTTCAGATTTTTTATCCAGGTATAGCGGGTAAGAATCGCCAGGATAGAAAAGTTCCTCTAGTCTTTTGGCAATGCCGATAACGGTTACTTTATTGTCTATGCCTAGTAACTTTAAACTTTTTACTGCCGATGAAAGTTGCCCTTTACCTCCATCTATAATGATAAGTTGGGGCAACGGCAAATCTTCTTCCAACAACCTTCTGTAGCGCCGAAAA
This sequence comes from Pedobacter sp. UYP30, assembly GCF_040547165.1. Taxonomy (NCBI): domain Bacteria; kingdom Pseudomonadati; phylum Bacteroidota; class Sphingobacteriia; order Sphingobacteriales; family Sphingobacteriaceae; genus Pedobacter; species Pedobacter sp. UYP30. Next base: position 14,993 of record NZ_JBEPPD010000025.1, read on the forward strand.
ACTGCTTCTTCCATGGTGGCAAAATCGTTTGGCCCTTCTACGGTTTTTACGTTAAAATGCCGATAATCTTTTTTGCTGGGTTTGGCATCTTTAAAAACCACCACCGCCGAAACCGGATATTTACCTTGAAAATTAGAGTTATCGAAACATTCTATATGCCGTGGCAATTGCGACAGCCGCAAATCTTTTTGCATGGTGGTTAAAATGCGGTCTGTGCGTAAATCTGGATTTAGCTTTTCGTATTGATTTAGCTTTTCCTTTTTAAAGAACAACACGTTTTTTTGCGAAAGCTCCAGTAGCTTTTTTTTCTCGCCCAACTTTGGGATGGTAAAACGAAGACTTTCATCATGTAATTCCGGTTCGAAGGGCACAATAATTTCTTTCGAGGTGCTTTTAAACTTGGTTCTAAATTCTAATAATGCGGTTGTCAAAAGCTCATCATCACTTTCATCTAACAATTTTTTTATTTCTATGGTTTGCGTTTGGATGATGGATCCATTTATTACCTTGAGGTAGTTTACGAAAGCATAACGCTCATCAGATGCAATGCTCACCACATCTAAATTGGTAATGGCAGAGTTTACCACAGTACTTTTGCTTTGATATTTTTCTAACACTTGCAGCCTTCGCGCAAAAGTATGCGCAAGTTCGAAATTCATTTCTTCTGAGGCCGATTTTATTACCTGTTTTACTTCGCGGATCACATTGCCGATTTTCCCACTTAAAATCTGCTTAATTTCCTCAATGCTGTTGTTGTAATCTGCTTCTGTTTGGTAAGCTTGGCAAGGACCTTTACAATTACCAATTTGATATTCGAGACAAACCTTAAATTTGCCGCTTTCTATATTGTCTTTGCTTAGCGGCAAGCTGCAAGTCCTGAGCTGGTAACTTTCTTTTATTAAATCTAAAATGGTGTGCATCATCCCAATCGATCCATAAGGGCCGAAATAGGTGGAGCCATCTTTTATTACTTTTCTTGTCCAGAACAAACGAGGAAAACGCTCGTTTTTCACAATAATCCACGGATAGGTTTTATCGTCTTTTAGGTTGATGTTGAATTTTGGTTGATGCTTTTTTATCAGACTGTTTTCGAGCAGCCAAGCATCTATTTCTGTATCTACTATGGTGAAGGTTATTTTCCTGATGCGAGAAACAAGCACACGGGTTTTGCCGTTAAATTGTTGTTTATCGGTGTTAAAATACGATGCGACCCTATTTCGTAAGTCTTTGGCCTTGCCGATGTACATTAACTTCCCATCCACATCCCAATATTGGTAAACGCCCGGTTTATGCGGAATGGCTTCTAAAGCTTTTTTATGATCGAAAACTCCCATGAGGTACAAAAATAGGAAAAAAGAGGGTAAGGGAGTTGTAGGTTTTAAGTTATACGTTATAAGTTTTGAAATTACGAAATTACTGTCCGCCCCTCATGGCGAGGTGCGAAGCCATCTCTTTAAGATTGAGGTTTGGAAGAAGTTGTAGGTTGTAAGTTATAAGTATTGAAAGCGCTGCACAGTTGAGGCTGAGGTTTAGACTGAGGTTTAGGTTTAGATTGATGTTGAAGTTGAAACAAACAGTGCCATCGGCACGACCGAATTAATGGCATCGGGTTTCAACCCGATGAAATAATATTAGAGACGCAGTTTTGCCAAGGGATAGAGCGCTACCGATTGCAATGGCATCCTTTTGTTGGCTTCTTTTGCCAAGAAAAGATATAATGGAAAGCGAGTAAAAGCGCCCAAAACCTCCCCCAACCCCCAAATGTCATTAATTTAAGGAAAAACTAACAAAATGTTTGTCATCCTGAGCCCGTCGAAGGATAATCATTTTGTTAGGTTTCGATTTGTGGATGGTCTTCGACAGGCTCAGACTAAAAATTGCTTAAGTTAATGACATTGCCCCGACGCCTCCTTGAAAAAAGAGGAGGAGAGTTACTCGCGATTAAGTGACGGAGTACGATTGCAGGAGACAGTTTTAAATTTTAATTCCTCAACATTTTAAAAGAGAACCACCCGAGCAACGCAATAATTGCGGCCATAAGTACCCAAAGCCAGGCCTTTTTTTCAAACAACGGTTTTTCTTTATGCACGCTGTAGGCTGAATTTTTTTGCTCGTTTCCGAGATTTACAGTTGGCATTTCTAGCGGAATTTTAGATTTAAATTTGTCTAAATCATAGTTTGGGGCAACCGCTTTGGTATTGCCATAATACAAGGCGTATTTTGCATGTTGGTTGTCAAACCTGGCCAACATTTCGTAGCTGTTTCCCTTAATCTCGAAGCCCGAAAATAGTAGCGGCGCATTATCATTATTTTGCACGGTAATGCGCAATCTGGTTGCCAAGGTGTTGTTAAAGTTAAAGGTTAAATCTTCTAAGGAGCTCAATGTGCCATCGGCCAACAAGGCGTAATTATACGCTATTCCTTTATCGGTTTTAAAGCTATCGGTGGCATATTCTATTTTAATTGGTCTGTAAAAATCGAAATTATGCTGTACGTTTACTTTTAAATAAGAAATTGGTGTAAGGTTTTGGAAAGAGATGTTGGCAACCGTTTCTTTAGCGTTTTTGTTGTTTTTTATTTGGTAAGATTGTGCTTCAACATCATGATAAACGCCTTTTACAGTATCTATTTTATAAATTTTTGCATCGTTTAGTGTAGGTTGTTTCTCTGCTTTTATGGCAATACGGAAATATAAATATTTGGTTGAAGGAAATTTGAGCGAGGTAAAATTATATTTGGTGCTTGCATTTTCTATTGAAAGAATTCTGTAATTAGAGAGCACGGTAAACCATTCTTTATTGTCGTTACTGCCTTCTAGGTTTACGTTCCAATCGAAGTTTTTCTGTTCGAAATTTAAATGCAGTTCGTTTATTGTAGCTTTACTTGGCACTTCGAAAGTGTAGAAAAAACCTTTTTCGTTGTTGGAGGTGTTTATCGTTTTTAGGGAAACCTCTGTAGAGGTAACTTGGTCATCGAGTGTTTTAATAAGATAAGGAACTTCTAAGGTGTCATGTTGCGCAACACCAAAAATCCGTAAATCGGCGAGGTTGGGTTGGGCGTTTGAGAACAGTTTGTTTGGAAGCGCCAAGCGTTGCCAGGTATCGCTGATGTTGCCCATGTCTCTTTTGTATTCAAAGGCAGCAGTTTGGGCAAACAAACTGGCTGTTAAAAAAAGCAATATACCCGTTAATTTAAGCTTTAACATCATCTATAATAAGGTGTTTGTATTTGTTGTATAAGAAAGAAATGATAAGCAACAGTATCCCCAAGCAAACCAAAACAATGGTTTTGGAGATGGTGCTGAGGTAGGCAATATCGTAAAAAAACAATTTAAGCAAGGTAATTCCAAAAAGTACCATCGCGCCAATTCTGAGAAATTTTTTGTTCTGCGCCAAACCCATCGAAATTAGGAACAACGAGAACACGCCCCAAAAAATGCTCAATGCCAATTTATAGCTACCGCTGGTGTGTGTAAGGTCTAAGATATTGAGGAGCTCGCTGCTTGAAACCCATAACAATGAAATGTAGAAAACATAATCGAAGATTTTGATTAAACTCACCTTAAAATACGCACTTCTACTCAGTTTGTAGCAAGCGTAAATCAGCCATGCAAAGACCAAAATTGCTACGTAGCGGATCCAGATGTTTTCTGCTCCACTAATAAAATATTTATCGCTTTGCGCCAAAAATGCCTCTCTCAATTCACTTAAAACATAAAGGCCATTGGTTAGAAAAACAACCATAACTACGCCATTGATAACCAAATTTGCAACCGCCAACTCTTTAGATTTTATCTTTTTAAGATTTATGATTGTTAATGCTGCAGCGAATAATAAGGTATAGATGTGCAGACAAACATCTTTTAAAAGTTGATAATTGTAATTGTATCGAAAACTGTAATAATCTTCTGGATTTTTTGGATTAAGACTGATGCGGGTAGATTGAGAAAGATTGGCGAAGCATTTTGAAATCTCTAACCTAAAGGCGATATAGATAATTAACAGCAGCATACTCGGAATGGCAAAGGTTAAAATTTGCCTCATCCACGTCCATCCCTCTTTATCTTCCGTTTCTATTTTGTTGTTTTTGAGTAGAAAGGCAAACGCCACAATGGCAATACATGAAGTTAGAAAGCCAACATTAAAAAATGGAACAATAGGTGTAACAGTTGCGCCATAAAAGCTAGAGCCTAACATCCAATCTTGTGTCAAACTGAAAAAAGCCAAGAATATTAATGGGTAAGATAATTTTTCGTAGATAAATATTTTTTTTGCCCGTCCCAAATAGAATAAGAGTGCAGCTTCTACCAGCCAAAAGATGGTTACCCAACCTCCATCTAGCTGTACCGGTATCGCAAGAGTAATAAAGGTAATTACCATCGCTAAAATAAGGTAGAACAAATTCTTGTCTGCCAATTTTTGCTTATAGATAATTAGGCCTACCACAAAGTGGACAACCGCATTTGCCAGTGTGAATAAGCCAAGCAGTTCGGTTGTATTTTTATGATTGTACAGGATAAAATAACCTATCCCATAAAAAACAAAGGCATTTAAAAGTATAATAACTACGTCTCCAAGACCGAAAGCTTCTTTTTTTCTAAGCTTGTAGGCAAGGTTGGCGATGTAGAAAATAGCGAAGAATGCAGAGGCAAATATTAAAGATAAGGCGAAGAATTTATCGCTTGGACTTACGTTCATTCGCCAGCTTAAAAATATAATCCATGTTAGTCCGAAAGATGCGTACAGTAGCGATTTCCAATATTTTTTAAAACTTAATACCAATATACCGATGTTGATAATGGCCATGTAGCTAAATAAGATCCCCACTTTTCCAGAGCCATCACTCAACAAGAAAGGCACAGCATAAGCACCAACAAGGCCAATGTGCGCAATAACGGGTTTGTTGTATTTTATGGCGGCAACAATGGTAAATGAGGTAAAGAACACCATAAGCGCAAAGGCTAAAACCTGCGGAATGAGCGCATAAAAATCGTAAGCTGCAAAGGTTATGAAGTAAAAAATAGCAATCGCACCACTAACCAACACCGCAGAAAAATTCTCATATTTCAGCTTTAATTTGATGGCGAAAGCCATTAAGCCCAAGCCAACAGCGTAACCTATAACAATACGGGTTAGCGGACTAACCATATCGTGTTCTATGGCGTATTTAGCGCCAATGCCCACCCCAATAATTAAAATGAGTATCCCGATTTTACTAATGAGGTTTTCGCCGAGAAATTTTTCAAAATCAGACTTTACAAGGTTTTCTTTATTGAACCTATTCTGAGTCGGTTTCGGTGGAAATTGAGGTTGCGGTTGAGACCAAGGTTGAGGCTGAGATTGGAGATTGTTTGTTTGGTCGCCAGCAGCTGCGTTTTTAGGTGGAAATATTGGTTGTTGCGAAGGCAAAGGGTTTGGCGTCGGCAAAGGTGGCGGTGTAGCTTGCGGTTTGACGAAACCAGGAGTTTGAAGCTGATTTACCTCCGCTTTCAACGCATTTATATCGGCTTCGAAACCCTGCTGACGCAACAATAAGTTTTCTATTTTTAAGTTTATGAGTTTGATTTGTTCGGAATTGTTCATGCTATATTAAGATGTTTCCTTATTTGACAGGATAAATATAGCAAGAAATTAATTGCAAGTTAAGTGCAAAGGAAAATTGGTGTCGAGAAATTAAATCCAAACTGGTCGTCAATCATTTTTGCAAGGCAACATCATTACGGATGTTAAATTTAGTGCCGAGTAAATTTAGTCATGGCTTGCTCGCTTCACATAAAACTTACATCCATCTAGCAACTGAAACCTTATTTTGAAACATTTTTTATAATAGCATTACAGTAGTTTTTTACTCGAGCAAAGATGCCGTATAATCCAGCAAATCTGTTCCGCCAGATTTTCCATGCCCAGGGATAACAATGTTTGCATGCGGACAGCTGCGGGCTACATTTTTTACCGTGCCTAGCCAAGCGGCTACGTTTGCATCTTCTAAATTTCCTTTTTGTGCTCCAAGCTCTTTAATCAAACAACCACCAAATAGTACTTGATCTGCCGGGAAATAGCCAACAACGTTGTCTTTGGTATGGCCTTCGCCTAGAAATTGGGCGTACACTTTCTTATTCCCGATATTTAGGGTAAGTAAGTGGTTAAAACTTTTTATAAAGGGCAAGTATTTATTTCCTGCTCTTTTCAAAAAGGCAATCGTTTTGGTAGAGGCCTCTATCGGAATGCGGTGTTTATGAAACGCATTTAAACCCGCAACACAATCTTGGTGAAAATGAGTGGGTATCACTACCTTAATCTCCGCCTTTAATTTTTTTGTTACGTATTGTATCAGTTCTTCGGTGCTTGAATTGGTTGCCGGCGTATCAAAAATCACTGCCTCATGATCGTTTATAACGAGCATTCCGTTACATTCAACATTGCCGAAATCTTTCGTTTTTAAAAATGAAATGTGCTGATAGGTGTGGTTCGACAGCTTCACCAACATCAGTTGACTTGATTTATATATGGTGTCTTTCTGCGGGGCTTTTTGCAACACCATCGCACGTAATTCTTGGCTGGCCAAACCCACTATCGCAAAACTACAGACCAATAAGCTGCTTTTTCTCAAGATTTTTTTCGCCATTGTTATCATCGCAATCGTTTATAAAATTAATATTCGTTTTATTTTTTTAAAAAAATATTGTTCTGGGCGTGCCCCAAGCTGCGCAAGGGTCGGGTCATTCGCTCCAAATCCTCGCTTCCCGAAACAAAATCGGGACAGGCTGTTTCTCGCTGTGGGTTTTCCGCTGCTACCCCTCACGCAAGACATCCCTTGTTTAGAAGTAGTTAGATATGAGATTTGAGACATGAGATATGAGAAATTCGAACTCGCTCAATCTTTGCTCCTTACATATTAATTCTTTATTCTTTCGGCTTTTAGCTTTGGTCTTTTCGCTTTTCGCTTTATGCTTTCCGCTTTGGTCTCTAACCTTTCAACGGCACATAAATATCAACCTTAGAATTCTCGCCTTTTTGAGCATCTTCGCCATAAACCTCAAAATCGTAATTGTACTTTCTATTTAGTCGTTTGTCGTTTCCCCAAATTTCATTCCAAGTAGTTACCATGGCGGCTGGCATTTCTACCATGTGTCGGCAGGCTGATTATACGTCTTGTAGCCAACCATGTCGGTTATAGGATTGTTGCCTATTGTTTTTCTGTCCTTAAATTCTACTGGTACGTCAAGCGCGTCGCCTATGGAAACACCGAATAATAAGGCCTTTATGTTTTGTAAATGATTCATGTTATTCTTTGACGGTAAGGAATATTGATTGCCACAATTGAGTAACCTATTTGTTAAAAATCTATTTAGAATTGATTGTTAAGGCATAATCATTTCTACCTTTTTTGGTTTTATAATCTTAAACTAAGAAGCTAATCTATACTTTTTATTGTTAAAAAAGTTGGCAGAACGTGCTAGCTCATCTTTCATCAGTAAAAACCAGTTTACTTCTCGTTAATTTACAGACTAAAATGCTCAAAAATTAAGTGCTATATTGCCTGCTGAAATCACTTTGGAAACGAATGAAAAAGCAAACTCAAGAAGAAACTATTGAGGAGATAGTAGAATATTTTAAGACATATATTTTTGAAAATCACATCAAGGCTTCAATCAATACCCATTCAAAGCTAAAGAGTTACAATATTAATCCAATAGTTGTAAAATACTTATCTAAAGTTTTAGAAGGCGGCTATACAGCTGTTGGAGTCGCAAAAGCTTTATTTTATCCGAGAGTTTTAGGAACATCGATAAATACGTCGTTCGGTACAAGGATACAAAATATGTTCGTCGACTTGAAACTTGCAGAAGGCTCTTTAATTAAAGGAATGGACATAGAGTTTATGGATAAAATTGATAACAGAAGAAAATGGTGCCAATTAAAATCTGGCCCAAACACCATTAATTCTGAGGATGTTAAACCTTTGGTAAGGAAGTTTACCGACACAATTAATCTCGCCAGAACAAATAAGGCATTTAAAAATATTAATAACACAGATTTTATTGTCGGGGTTCTTTATGGTGAACAAGTAGACTTGAGCATGCACTATAAAGTGATTGATAAGACCCACCCAGTTCTAATTGGGAAAGAGTTTTGGGCAAGAGTAACCGGTTTTCCGACATTCTATGATGGATTGGTAGAAAACCTTCGCATACTCATCGACAATATTGATACTCAAGACTTGATGAACAAAGGTGTTGCCCAACTAGCTAACGAAATAGAAAGTTCTCAACTTTTTGATTTTAGTAAATCATAATATTCATTTAAAAACTTAATAATCGAATAACCGACTTCCTTGCCTAAATTTACCGGAACAGCATTGCCAATTTGCTTATATTGTTGAGCCGTAGAGCCTACAAATTCCCAATCGTCTGGAAAAGTTTGAATTCTTGCATATTCTCTTACAGTAAATGGCCGAGTTTCGTCTGGATGACAACGTTCTGTCTGCTTCTGTGCAGGACTACAAGTTAGCGTTAGGCAAGGTTCATCCCAACCAATTCTTCGGGCAATACCAGTTTTTCCACCACCGAGATAAAAACTGCCGCCCATAAAAGATTTTTGAATTTCTAATGGCAAATCACGCCAATAACCTTTTTGAGGAATAAGGTCCAAGACTTCGATTTTGCTTTTTGGATAAGTTGCACCATTAGACTTTGGAACATCACTGCTAAATAACTCGCCCTTTTTTAAAGCGTCCTTTAAGTTGTATGTTTTCTTTGAAGGTTTCGGGTATTCGTATTTTAAACAAATATCTTTTCTAATACCAACCAAAATCAGCCGCTCGCGCTTTTGTGGAACTTTAAAATTGATGGCTTTTAAAACTTGAACTGGAACTACATTATAACCAATTTCATCCAAAATTGAAAGCATTCCTTCCAGAGTTTTTCCGTTTTCGTGACTCAATAAACCACGAACATTTTCGCCAATGCAAATTGGCGGGTTTGTTTCCTTTACCACTCTTGCAAACTCATAAAAAAGCGTTCCTCGGGCATCAGCAAGCCCTAATTTTTTGCCAGCATAACTAAATGCCTGACAAGGAAATCCACCTGTAACTACATCGACTTTATTATGATATTCGGAAAAATCAAATGTTTTGATATCGCCTTCTAACACATTCCAATTGGGCCTATTTTTACGCAATGTCTGACAAGCAAATTTATCTATTTCGTTAAGTGCAACACATTTTAAGCCCGCTTTTTCCATTCCAATTGCCAAACCACCAGCACCGGCAAACAACTCTAAAACATTATATTCACTTTTGGCCTCAACAAAATTCGAACACACTTCTTCGACCGCTGGATTCATAAAATCAGAAAACAACGTCTGCACATCAGACCGTCTATAAACTCTATAATTGCTCATTGGCTCGCGAACAGCAGGTAACTTGCCGTCCCGATCCCAACGTCTCAGCGTTTCTTTACTTTTACCAATTAGCTCCGCCGCTTCTGATAATGTTAAATATTCATTCATAACCAAGTTAACTAACCTTACTCAAGGGTTACAAATTTATAACAATATTTTAACTCGCGAAATAAACGTGTGAAATAAAACCAGTTCAAGAGTTTTGATGATGCTGCAAGTTTATTTTCGCTGTAGTCGACACTAAATCTCTAATCAAATCTTGTAATGATTCAGCGCTCCACATCCGTGTATAATCGACTATATCCGTTTAACATCCGACTAGCGTTAGCAAACTGTGCATCTTTGTTCTGTCGGTAGCCAAGGCGGTTGCTATTCATTAAGAGCGTTAAGAGCGTTAAGAGCGTCGAGAGCGTTTAGAACTTTAATCATTTCTATCACTTAAATCTTTATCATTATGGAAAGTGCATTTAACAAAGTAGTATTAACAGGGTTTGCAGGAGCAGATGCTGAAGTGAAAAACTTATCTGACAATCAGAAATTGGCAAAGGTAAGCCTTGCGGTAAACGAAAATTATAAGAATGCGGCAGGTGAGGAAGTGAAGAAGACCCATTGGTTCAACCTTACTTTTTGGGGCGCAAAGGCAGATATTGCCGAGGCTCAGATTAAAAAAGGTACAAGATTGACGATCGAGGGCAAACTGCAAACGGGCACCTATACTGCAAAAGATGGCGGCAAACGCTATACCACCGATATTGTGGTGCAAGAAGTAATGCTCGAAGAGGAAAGTGTGGTCAATTAGTTTGACGTAAAAATAACCTTGCCGCCGATTCATGAAAAGCTGTCCTCATTGCTGGTTGCATCGTTTCGAGAGTCTGTATTTTACGCTCATATTCTACGCATGTAGTGTAAAAATTTCCAGCAGAAATGCTTTTTGTTTCTACTGTTTTTTTTAATCTTGCAATTGGTTTTAAATGGTCGGTTCACAGAAATAATACGCAGAACGTTTGATTTACCCTGCAATAATAGTAGATTTGCACAAAAAAATATTGATACATGAGCGTTTTAGTAAATAAAGATTCTAAGGTTATCGTTCAAGGGTTTACCGGAAACGAGGGGACTTACCATGCAGAGCAAATGCTTGCCTATGGTACAAATGTAGTTGGTGGTGTAACTCCTGGCAAAGGTGGGCAATTGCATTTAGAAAAGCCTGTTTTTAACACGGTTGCAGATGCGGTAGAAAAAACTGGCGCAAATGTATCGATCATTTTCGTTCCCCCAGCGTTTGCTGCAGATGCTATTATGGAAGCTGCTGAAGGTGGAATTAAAGTAATTGTATGTATTACCGAAGGCATACCCACAAAAGATATGATTTTGGTAAAAGAATATTTGGTAGGTAGAGACACTACGCTTATAGGGCCAAATTGCCCAGGCATTATCACTGCCGATGAAGCTAAAATCGGTATTATGCCAGGCTTTATCTTTAAGAAAGGCCACGTTGGTGTGGTATCTAAATCGGGAACTTTAACTTATGAGGCAGTTGATCAAGTGGTTAAAGCAGGAATGGGAATTACTACGGCGATTGGTATTGGTGGAGATCCAATTATTGGAACACCAACTCTAGAAGCTGTAAAATTACTTATGAACGATCCTGAGACGCACGGTATTGTTATGATTGGCGAAATTGGCGGAAGTATGGAAGCCGATGCTGCTTATTGGATCAAAGAGAATGGTACAAAACCAGTTGTTGGATTCATTGCAGGGCAAACAGCGCCTCCGGGCAGAAGAATGGGGCATGCTGGTGCCATTGTTGGCGGCGCAGATGATACCGCTGCGGCAAAAATGAAGATTATGAGCGAATGCGGAATTAGAGTAGTGGAAAGTCCTGCTGAGATTGGTGTTGCCATGGCAGAGGAATTAGCGAAATAATTTCTGTTAAATATATAAAAAGCGGTTTCAGCGACGAAGCCGCTTTTTTTGTGGATGTAAAGTGTAAAATTTAGGCATACTAGTAGATTCTATTCTTGTTGTTTGACGGAGAGATTGCAAGAGTCGGTATGTAATGAAAACAAGCAACTACGATGAAAACCTAAATTAACGCTAGAGTGATTCAGTAAGAAAACTAATCCATGGGATTAACAGACATAAAGAAAGAGCTTAAAAAACTAGGTAAAGAAAAATTGATAAGCCTAATTTCTGAGTTATATAAAAATAACAAGTCGGTAAAGGAATACCTCGATTTTTACGTAAACCCAAATGAGGCAGCACTCTTTTAGAAATACCGCAGTAAGGTGTTTGAGGCTTTCTATCCCAAACGGGGCTATGATTTTAAACTTAGCGACGGTAAAAAGGCCATTAGCGATTTTAAGAAGCTAGGTCCCTCCTCAATACTTATTGTTGATTTGATGCTTTTTTATGTGGAAACAGGTGTGAAATTTACCAACGAATATGGCGACATTAGCGAAAGCTTCTATTCTGTCCTAGAGGCGACTTATGGCGCTGCTTTGAAACTGATGAGAAAAGAAAATTTGCTTATGGAATTTAAAGATCGAGCGGAGGAGATTGTTCACGACACCCGTAACATAGGTTGGAGCTTCCACTACTATTTAAGCCATGTTTACTCTTCTTTTTTTAGTTTAGAATAACATGCCTTAAAATGTGTAACTTCACAACAGCAGCGACTATCATTAATAAAAGCAATGGAAAAGTTAAAAAATATCCATCCAGGTGAAATTCTAAATGACGAATTCTGCTTCCGATGGAAATTTCTGCTTATCTTTTGGCAAAGGAAACTTTTATTCCACAAACATGTATCTCTAAGATTGTTAGGGGAAATAGAAGAATTACCGCTGATACGGCAATACGTTTTTCTAAGTTTTTCGGAACAAGCGCAAAATTTTGGTTGGGCTTACAAGATGATTTTGATCTTGAGGAAGAAAGAAATCAAAAGGAACTGAATGATAGCAAGTCGTTTCCATAAGTTTAAGCTTAACGGAAAAAAAAATCAAACTCTGAATTATTTTTTTGTATATTACGTAACAAATACTTAAAATTGTACGTAGATTAAAAGAAATGGATAAAAAACTCACACTAAGTCTTAACGAATCAATTATTGAAGTTGCCAAAGAATATGCAAAATCAAATAGTATAAGTTTATCTAAACTAATCGAATCGTATTTAGCTTCGCTAACTAAGAAAAAAGAAACTGAAACAGAAATTACACCATTAGTAAAAAGTTTAAGTGGCGTAATCAAGCTCAATCAAGATTTTGATTTCAAAGACGCATATACTGACTATTTAATCGAAAAATACAAATGAGGAGAATATTGATTGATAATAATATTGTTATTGATCTGCTTGCAAAAAGAGAGCCCTTTTATAAAGACGCAGCTGATTTGTTTTCTCATGGCGACAAAAAGAAAATTGCTTTAACGATTTCTGCCCTAACGTTTGCCAACACTAATTACATTATAACTAAACTGAAATCGGCCAAAGAAACTAGGGGGATTTTAAGAAAGTTTAAGGTGCTGGTGGAAATTCTTGCTCTTGACGATAAAATTACTGAGTTAGCCCTTAGCGACGATGATTTTTTTGATTTAGAAGATGGATTACAGTATTATTCGGCTATCGAGAACAAAATAGATATAATCATTACGCGCAATAAAAAAGATTTTAAAAGTTCAAAACTCCCCGTTTTAACTGCCAAAGAATTTTTAGCACAGGAGATTTGAACCACTTCGTAAAAACGAACATTCTAACATGAACGATACTAACATAACCGACAAACCGAAAGTCCACACGAAAATTGAAAAAAAGGCTAAAGAAATTGGCTTTACCATGCCTTCTGACTTGTACATAGGCACACTTTTAAAAACTTTGATTACCTCTAAACCTAATAGCAACCTTTTAGAACTTGGCACCGGAATCGGCTTGTCTTTATCGTGGATGATTGATGGAATGGATGAGAACTCAAAATTAACGAGTGTAGATAACGACAAAAATTTAACGGCTATTGCCAAGGAGTTTTTTGGCGAAGACAAACGTGTACAACTAATTTGCGCCGATGGAAGTGATTGGATCAAAAATTACGAAGGCGAACTTTTCGATTTAGTTTTTGCAGATGCCTGGCCTGGAAAATACAGCGAGTTAGACGAAATTTTAGCGTTAATCAGGGTTGGTGGATTTTACGTCATCGATGATATGCAAGCTCAGCCGAACTGGCCACTTGGACATCAGGAAAATGTAGATGGTTTAGTTGACTATTTGGAGAACAGAAAAGATTTAAGCCTTACAAAAATGAACTGGTCGACAGGGATTATAATTGCTACAAAAAGAGCTTAGAAACGAGAAATTTCAAATATAGTTCGTCTTTCCACTAACAAACTTATTCCCTTTTAAAAAGAATCGCCAAGGTATAGAAAAATAAGGTTCGGGGCAGCCCAAGCCAATGCGTGGACTTGCAACAATATCGCTTTCTACAATTTTTATTGCCTCATCTTCTATCCAAAGAACATCGCCCAAAAGCGAAATATTATCGAAAGTTTTATTTAAGCCTAACGCTTTCGCCAAAGACCCAGGTCCTTTTGCCAAGCGGTTTAAGAGAACATTTCCTCTTCGTATTTGCATTAGGTCTATGCCCTCGGTCGGTTCAATTGCTCTTATTAATATTGCTTCGGCGGTTCCTTCTGCGCCGGCAACTATGTTTAGCATATCATGTATGCCATAGCAAATGTACATGTAGGCAACGCCGCCATTATTAAACATGGTAGCATTTTTGGGTGTTTTTTTATTGTTAAATGAGTGGCAGCCGCTATCGGTGGCGCCCAAATAGGCTTCGGTTTCTACAATCATTCCACCGGTTATTTCGCCGTCGATATTGGTGTACACAAACTTCCCAATAAGTTCCTTTGCCATTTCTACGGTGTCGTCTCGCTTATAAAAAGTATCGTTTAATTTCATGTAGAAATAATACCCAATTAATGTTATGGAGGAATTGGCTTAATCAGTAAAGTCGAAAGGTTTTACCAATTTTTTATTTGTTTAATATAATTTGTAACCTCAGAAGCCATCACTTTATGCTCCGCTAAATCTGGGTGACCGCCACAGCCGCCCGAGAATTGCTTCGAAAAGAAATACTTGTACACATTATTATTTTTTTCGAGCGCTTTTGCAACTACAGCAGCAATATATTTTTGTAGAACTATATTTAACTTTCTATCTGCCATTGGGCTAGTTAAACACAAAATAGTTGATTTAGGATAGATGGTGCGCAAGCGATTGATAAACTTTACATAAGCAGAAGTAAACGCTACCGAGTCTTGGATGCCATCGTTTTGGCCAAGACAAATAGAAACCACATCTGGCTGGTAACAGTTAAAATTATATTTGATAGAATCTTCCTGTAAACTTATTTTATCGAATGTTGCCGGCATTAATAATGGTGCACCACCGTAGCTATGTATAAGTCCAATGCCCGAAACCGCGGTTAGGTGCCACTGTGCATTTAATGCCCTGGCTGTTGTTGGACCGTAAGCCAAATACGCATTATGTTCGTCGTACCACTCGTTAGTGCCACACGGAATTGTTAAATCGGCACCAAAACCACAGGTTATAGAATCTCCAATAAATTCTATGGTACGTTGTGGAAGTGGTACTGGTTTTAAAAGCTTATTGCACTTAATACCAACAAATTCTAAATAGCCAATACTTGCCTCTGTAGCTTTACAAATTAACACGGTATGTTTACCAGCCGAGAAATTGTCGCCAACTAAAACTGTATTTTGTTTATCCTTTAATTGGATCCTTTTAGGAATGCCACCATCTACCACAATAGTAATGTAGTTATGGAGTTTTGGGTCCTTTACCTCATCATTTATTAAAACCTCACACTTTTTCCCTTCAAAAGTTGCTTGCAGATAAACTCCCGGTGCCCAAAACTTTGGCATCGCTTTGTTAGAAAAATCAATCCGTCCAACATATTGTATACTAGAGTTGTTAGCTTTAAAAAACTTAATTTTTGTTCCGGCAACAGCCGAGAAAGAAATTAGAAATAAAAAAAGAAAGGTTTTTACGGTGCTTTTCATTGATGAATTAATTTTGATGATATAGGTTAAATACTATTTATAGAGGCTTAAAATTCGACAGCAAAATATAGTGCTGGTCGACGGTATTTTGCAACGGCTTATAACGGTAAATCTAAATCTTTTTTACGTTTATAAAAATCAATATTTGTTTTCAGACCTTATTTTCAAAAAACTGCTCTTCTGTTTAAAACTTACCTGCGCGGTTGATTTTTTCCGGCCTCGATGATTTTCCTATCCAATGCCTTCTTGGTTATGTTTGGCTTTTCTGCTTGCTTACGCTTTAGATTTCTACGATACGCGCCAGATATTTTTTGGATAAATTCTTTAAATGTATCAAACTGTTGCGCGTAAACAAGGCCAAATGAGGTTACATTTGCATTTGGATTGATGCCGCTGTTTAAGAAAATGCTCTGCTGTGTTGGTGGCTTATTTGCTAACTTACCAATTAAACTACCATCTTTTTTAATTAAGAAAAGTGCTTCAACTTCGCTGCCCACGTTATTTTTAGAAAAATCTATTAACGACAGATCATTTACACTATTCCTATCTACAATACCTGCATTAATAACCAGTCTGTTGCTAAATAATTTAAAAGACGCATTTGCCTCACTCAAAGACCTTACGTTTAAATCTACAAAATTTAGGTTTAATGACGACAATACATTGTTAAACTGGTTAAATACCAGTTCTGTTGCTGTTTTAGAAACGGTTGAACCAATTTGATTTCCAAAAGATTCCCCACCATTTCCAGGCGCAAAACTTCTACGAATAATTAGGCTAAATGCCTGAAGATTTACATTATTCACATCGCTTAAATAAGTTTGCAGCCTTTCTTTAACCGAAGGTTGAGATGGGAAATTAATATCTAGCTTTATTGTTGGTTGGAGTAGAAGACCAGTTAGGCCCATTTCTACCTCTGTATCTACACGTTGGTTGGCCTCGGCACTAATGTCTCTATTTGCCGCACGATAGAGCTCGCTTAAATCTGCCCTTACGGCATAAATGGCCTTTAAATTAATCTGAGCAGCACTTGGATTTCCAGTCCAACGAATGGTGCCGCCCTGTCTAATGTCGAATTTTTTGTTGATGACCTCTTGAGCCGTAAAATCAAAACTTCCACTTTCGATAATGTAATCGCCACTCATTTCAAAATCGCCCAAACTGTTTATGTTTAGGTTTAAATCGGCATTTCCCTTACCACTTAAATTTCCAAGATCGGTGTAAATATTTGCCGTTGTATTTGGGTCGATGTTTAATTTAAAGACTAAAGTAAGGCCATCAAAATTGGTTTTCTTTTTAACTATCTTGCTGGTATCGCTGCTTACAAAGTTGATAAAATCGTTGTTAGATACGGTCTCCGAACTATTTAAGGGCAAATTAAATACAGTGCCTTTTTCTGTCTTTGCTTTAATAACAATCTTCATTTTAGAAGTAGGCCCGTTAAATTTAAACTCGCCTGTTCCGTAGGCACGGCCGTAATACACCGAGTTGTCTTTAGAAGTTGTGTTTAGCGCCATAAAATCGGTAGCATTTAGCGTAACGTTTATGGTGGGATCGTTAATGTTTTTTAAATCTACTGTTCCATTGGCAATGCCCTCATGTCCCTCAACGTCCTCAAGTTTAAAATCGTTTAGTGTTATGCTACTGTTATTTACCTCAACTTCGTCGGTAATGATGTACGTAGTTTTTAAATAGTTAACCGTAAGTTTACTTTTATCTAAAGAAACGCTACCGTTAATATCTGGACTGCTCAAGTTGCCAGTTACCGTTAGATCAGAAGAAATGTTGCCGCTAAGGTTCGAAACTAATTCTTTTACAAACGGCTCTAAAATAGTTAGTTTGCTGTCTCGCATTTTGACTGCCAGATTTATTGTTTCATCTTTTAAGTCTAAATCGCCGGTGAGTTTTAGGTTTTCTTTATCGTTGCTTATAATTTTGGTGTAAACGTTTATTTTATTGGTATTCTGATTGTAAGAAGAAGTATCTGTTAGCGTACCCAAATAGATGTTGTTAAAACTTAGAGAATCTATTTTAACGTTGTCGTCTATTTTGGGCTTATTTAAAATGCCAAATAGTTTGGTCGTTCCATTTACATTGCCACTAAGAATTGCCCCAAAGCCTTTTGTAAACGGGTTTAAGGTGCTCAAATTAAAGTTTTCAAAACCAATTTTTAACGCATCTTCTTCATTGTCTGATATGAATCCATTTGCGGTAATCGTTTGTGTTCCATTGGTTAAATCGAAATTAGAAACTTCTGTTTTGCCGTTGTTGAGCACAATTCTAACTTTTTCTTCAATTCGCCATTCTTCATTGTTTATTTTAACAATAGATGGCAATAGACTTAGCCTTGCAGTGGTATCTATGTTTTTGGTAAACTCTACTAAGCCGTTTAAATCCAGCTGATTTGCCTCATCTGCATTAGACATCTTTACGTTGAATGCCAGGCTATCATTCCTCAAAATATTGCTAATGTTTACATCTTTATAATAAAGGCTATCATTTATCTGCACTTTATCAGAGGTTAAGATTACTTGCAATTGCTCTGCAGAAGTATTTTCATCCAGAATGATATTATCTACCAGAATACCTTTATAATTTAAGCTTTTGATTGAGCCTGCTAGTGAGGCCTTATTGTTTTTAGAATCGAAATCTCCTAAAAAGGAGGCGCCTTGATCCAAAACAAGACCCGGAGCAATAATCTGCGCCAAAGGTTCGAAGTTTTTTATTTTTAGACTAAACGTAAACAACTGATCATTGTACTTAAATACTTTGGTATTAAGTGAAGGAATATAGGTTTTTGCAATGGCTTTATAATAGGATCCGATGGAGTTCAAATCATATTGGCCAGTAAGACTTGCATCTAATATATCAGAGTTGATGGCCAAATTTCTTTCGCGGCCAACACCTTCTGCTACCAACCGTACAGAATCCACGGCATAAATGCCTTTAGGATTTCTCATGGTAATGTTTTGCACCAACAACCTACCTTCTATGTTGTTAAGATTTGTTCCAGAAAAATTAGTGTTAAATTTTGCGCTTATGGATATGGAGTCTTTTAGCAACTTTAATTTACGCAAATTGGCATTTTGTATATTTGCGTTGAAGTTAAAGATAGGTAGTTTTGGGTTTAAGTTAACCCCGCCATCAAAATTAAGCTTAACGTTCGCATCGTTTATGCTCAGTTTGCCCTTAAAGAATTTCTTGTCAAAATTCCCATCGACCTTAATATTGTGGTAACGATAACCATTAAAATCTAAATAAGCAACTTGGCCGCGTAACTTTTCGTTAAGTGTTTTAACTTCGGTTCCACGCCCCTGTACATATAAAGATGAACTAATTTTGCCCAGCGATTTTTCGTCAATTAAATTCCCTATATCAAAATCGTAAGTCTTCACGTTGCCAGAATAGGAGGGAATGTTTTGCTTATCAATCTTCATATTTACATCAGAAACCACCCGCCCCAGTTTTGTTTTAAATTCGCCATAGGCAATAAAATTGTTTTGGAAGCCGGTAAATGAACCGTTGAAATTAACATTGCCAAATTTTTCTACAATGGCGGGGGTAATGTTTGCTTTATTTCCGGTAATGCCCCCTAAAATTTCATCAAGATCTTTTTTATTTGTGCCTGCCAAATCTATGTCTAAATCCATAAAAGTGCTCTGCAAGTGGGGCAGTCCCCTTAAGCTAAAATCCCCTCTTATGTAGGTGGCTTTTCCCGCTTTAACCATCAACTTTTTTGCTCGCAAATTATTTACCAAGCCCGTTATCTGTCCATCAACATCCACATCCAACTTCATAGTTTCAAGCTCTGGCGCAAAATAGGCAACATCTCGGCTGCTGAGGTGGCTATTTTTAAAAATAGCCTTCATCCTAACCTTATTCACATAGTCGTTAAAGTCTCTGTAACTTTTAAAACGCATTTGGTAATAGTTAGATAGCCTGCTTCTATCAGTTACCAGTAACATGTTTTTCAGCTCTATGGCATTGCTGTCTACCGTGGTTTGGGCGGTAAGATTTTTAAGATAAAAGCCACTTCTTTCCCTGAAGGTAAGATTCTTAATGTCTGCTTTAAATAAGTGGTTTTTAAAATCTATCCCCTCAATAATGCCGCTTAAATTTCGCAAGGCCGCGTTATCAAAGTTTATGCTTTTACCCTGCGCGGTATCTTTAGCGGTATAATTTTTATATTTAAAGGCAACGTTATTTAAAATGAGCTTACCAAAAGTTAAATCGAACGGCTTTTTGGTGCTGTCTTGTTTAACTGGTGTCGCCTGGCCTGTATCAAAATAATTGATGATAAAATCTAAGTTGGTTGTGGCGTCTTTATATTCCTTTAAAAAAAGATGTGCGCTGTTTAGCTGAACGGTATTAATTTTTACAACTTTATTTTTAATAGAAAAGTTACCTATATCTACCAGAAATTTTGGGGCACTTAGTAGCGTATCTTTCTGTAAGTCTAACACCAACAAATCTTCTAAAACAATAGATTTAAAGGGCTTTATGTATAGGCTTTTTATTGCTACTGTCGTGTTAAGTTCTTTCGAAAGATAACTAGCCGCTTTTTGGGCAACATAAGTTTGTACAGGTTTAAACTGCAAAACAAAAATAATAAGTGTCACCAATAATATTATCGATGCAATTACCCAAATGAGTATTTTAAATAGTTTTTTAATAATTTTGCAGCTTAAATATTATATCTTGTCAATTATACTCGCTATTGAATCTTCTTGCGACGATACATCGGTCGCTATTTGTAACAACGGTAAAATTACATCCAATGTTATTGCAAACCAAACAATTCATCAAAATTATGGTGGTGTAGTTCCCGAGCTCGCTTCTAGGGTACATCAAAAAAATATTGTTCCGGCAATCCATCAAGCGCTTCAACAAGCGGGAGTTAGCAAAAAGGAGATAGATGCGGTTGCATTTACCCGTGGCCCAGGGTTGTTAGGGTCTCTTTTGGTTGGGGTTTCTTTTGCCAAATCCTTTGCATTGGCGCTAAACATCCCATTAGTTTCTGTAAACCACATGCACGCCCATATTCTAGCACATTTTATTCCTGGCGATAAAAATCCGCCCGAGTTTCCGTTTTTGTGTTTAACTGTTTCTGGAGGTCACACACAAATTGTGCTGATAAAAGATTATTTTAATATGGAAATTGTGGGCGAGACTTTAGACGATGCCGCAGGTGAAGCATTTGACAAAACTGCGAAGCTTTTAAACTTGCCCTACCCCGGCGGCCCGCTGATAGACAAACATGCAAAAGTTGGAAATTCGCAGGCTTTCCAATTTGCGAAACCTCAAATTGCTGATCTTAATTTTAGCTTTAGTGGCTTTAAAACATCTATTTTATACCTCTTGAGAAAACATGTGGCAGCGAATCCAAATTTCGTTGTAGAAAACCTTAATGATATCTGTGCATCGGTTCAGTACAGCATTGTACAAATTTTGATGAACAAATTAGAGACAGCGGCGCTAAGGTTTGGGATAAAGCAAGTTGCCATAGCTGGCGGGGTTTCTGCAAATTCTGGATTGAGAAATGCGTTAGAAGCAAACCATGAAAAGTTAGGTTGGCAAACCTTTATTCCACCATTTCAATACTGTACAGACAATGCAGGAATGATCGCCATAGCAGGTTATTATAAGTTTTTGGAGAAAGACTTCGTAGACCAAAGTGTGTCGCCTATGGCAAGGATGGAATTTTAAAAAAGAAAATTTTACATCAGTCGAACTCGACTTACAGTTTTTTGAAGTATAATTGGCAAAATAAAGTATTTCTATGGCAGCGGCATCTTTAATATTCTGGATCTTATGTGGATTACCCTTAATAGGATTAATTTATTGGCTAATTAGGAAAGATAAGAACAAATTTGCGGGTAGCATTGGCATGATTATTTTGTTTTTGTTGATTGTGGCAGGTGTGTTAATGATCCTATATAAAACAAACGATTTTAATGCAATGTTTTCTGAGGATTTTTCAAGATAATTGGAAGCATTAAGTAGCCCCTCTCAGAGACTGGCTAAAACAAAGTTTGTTTTCTAGGAAATTTAATTTTTTAAAATCATTTTTACCAATCCTCAAATGTGCGTTTGTCCATTGCCGTTTTTCTAATTTTTGAAATGTTTCCAAGAATTTTTTTAAGTACATTTCTAAATAATTTTAGGTTTACCTCTTCTCCAAAGAAAATGTCATCTATAATGTCTTCAAAATCTTCTACATTTAGCCATTCTGTAATTAAAGCTTCTGTTTGGTTCAAATAATCATCATCATTTTCGCAATTAGAAGCCAATAGGCCAAATTGCAATGTCAAATCTCGATTAAATTTTCCTGCCTCTGTAAGTATGCCGTTGTATGCTTCTTTTGATAAGTCGTCGGTATCCATTAATACTATTTAGAATCTGATCTATAAATTAAAGAAAGGCATATTATCGGTTGATTTGTAAAACCTATTTCTGTGCCAAATATCCTAATTACCAAGCAAAATAAACAAAAAAAGCTATCGATAAAAATCGATAGCCTAGGTATTTTTTGCAATAGGTTCTATTTAGTCTTTGGCTTATCGCCCAAAACAGCCACTTTAATTTTATTTTCCAGCTCGTCAGCTAATTCTGGGTTGTCATTTAACAACTGTTTTACAGCATCTCTTCCTTGCCCTAATTTAGTGTCTCCATAAGAATACCAAGAGCCAGCCTTTTTAACAATTCCAAAGTCGACACCTAAATCTACAATTTCGCCATTTTTAGAAATTCCCTCTCCAAACATAATGTCAAATTCGGCAATTCTAAAAGGAGGGGCAACTTTGTTTTTCACAACTTTTACTTTTACCCTATTTCCCGATACTTCATCAGAATCTTTGATTTGAGAAATTCTACGTATATCTAACCGCACTGAAGCATAAAATTTTAATGCATTACCGCCTGTAGTTGTCTCTGGATTTCCGAACATTACACCGATTTTTTCACGCAATTGATTGATGAAAATACAGCTACATCCGGTTTTAGAAATGGTACCGGTTAGTTTTCTAAGGGCTTGGCTCATTAAACGGGCATGTAACCCCATCTTGCTGTCGCCCATTTCTCCTTCGATTTCGCTTTTTGGTACTAATGCCGCAACCGAGTCAATTACAATAACGTCAATTGCTCCAGAGCGAATCAAATTATCGGCAATCTCTAAAGCTTGCTCCCCATTATCTGGTTGAGAAATTAGTAGATTGTCAGTGTCTACGCCTAATTTTTTAGCGTAAAATTGATCAAAAGCGTGTTCTGCATCTATAAAGGCTGCAATGCCACCTCTCTTTTGGGCTTCTGCTATAATATGCGTTGCCAAGGTAGTTTTACCAGAAGATTCTGGTCCGTAAATTTCTATTACACGACCTTTTGGTATGCCGCCAATCCCTAAGGCGATATCTAAACTGATGGAACCTGTAGAAATAGATTCTATACTTTCTATTGGGCTATCGCCCAATTTCATAATAGCGCCTTTGCCGTAAGATTTCTCTAATTTATCAAGCGTTAACTGTAAGGCTTTTAATTTGTCTGGATTTGAATTGCTATTCATCTTTAATTTTTATCGGAACGTATCTCGTAAATATACCTATTATTTATATGCTAAACCTAAATTATCTGTACTAATATATTTAGCGAATGTAAATGTTATTTTGCTAAATACAATAGTATTTATTTAAATATTTTAATCTTTTTTAACGGTTGGAGTTTTTTCGGTATTTGCTTCTGCCTTTTGCAACTTTGCGTAATATTTACACAAAGCACTTATCGGGCAGATGTTACATTTTGGGCTTCTTGCCAAACAAGTGTACCGGCCGTGCAAAATAAGCCAATGGTGTGCAATGTAAATTTTGTCTTGGGGTAAATTTTTAACTAAATCTTTTTCAACTGCTAAGGGTGTTTTTCCATTTGTTAGGCCCAAACGCCTCGATACTCTAAAAACGTGCGTATCTACAGCCATTGCAGGCGCATTGTACACTACAGATGCGATAACGTTAGCTGTTTTACGCCCCACACCAGGCATTTTTTGGAGGTCGTCTACATTGCTAGGCACCACGTTATTAAAGGTGTTTACGAGCATATTTGCCATGCCTACCAAGTGTTTTGCTTTGTTGTTTGGATAGCTAATGCTCCTAATATAGTCGAAAACTATATCTGATGTAACCGCTGCCAGTGCTTTTGCATCTGGAAAACGTTGAAAAAGCGCGGGAGTAACCATGTTTACCCTTTTGTCGGTACATTGTGCCGATAAAATTACAGCAACCAATAATTGGTAAGGGTTGTGGTAATGTAACTCGGTTTCGGCCTCGGGCTGATGAGCAGAAAAATAATCTACAAAAAGTGTATAGCGTTCTTTCTTTAGCATAGGCAAATATAACGAGCAAACTTTTATGTGTCGGTTGTTTTTTAGAAATAATTAATCGGTGATCTAGTTCGAGTTTTTTAAAGGTAGCCCATCGACGGTTATGCGCGTTAACGATTGACCCGGCATCCTTTTGTCCTGCTTTTTAGCAGGGTAAAAGATATAGGAGAAAGCGTGTTAAAACGCCCAAAAAACGATTTAAAATAAATTATTTCAACACAATTTCATTAGCGTTGGAAAAATAATGGACATAAAAAAAGCCGCACATTTTGCGCGGCTTGGTTTCTTGTGGTAAATTACTTGCTTTTGCTGTAATCTAAAATCCGTTGAATTATGTCTGCGGACGGATTTCGTTTGAGAAGGTCTAATTTAGGACTGATGTGACCATAAAAGGCATCCAAATCTACACCGAACTTTACTTCTTGAGTAACGTCGGGATGGTTTTGAGGAGAATTTACACTGTTTTTAGTTGTAGAGGTTTTAATCATAAGCAATAAATAGTTTTATATTTTCTATTTAAACGCTTGATTTTATGCTTTATTTTACAGTTAAGAAAAATAAAATTAACCTTTATAACTAATTTCTCTCGAACTTAACATCTTACGTAGATTGCTCAACGCATAGCGCATTCGGCCAAGAGCTGTGTTTATACTTACGTCTGTAACGTAGGCAATGTCTTTAAAACTCAAATCGGCGTAATGGCGCATCAGCAAAACTTCTTTTTGCTCTTCGGGCAAATTGCGAATAAGTGCCTTTAAATCTTTATGGCTTTGATCTCTCAGCATTTTCTCTTCTACATTTTCATCATAAAAATGTAGGGTATTAAGAACATCTACACTATCTGAACTTGTAATTACAGGTGTGCGCTTTTCTTTTCTAAAATAGTCTATAACCAAGTTGTGCGCAATACGCATTACCCAAGGCAAAAACTTCCCCTCTTCATTGTATTTTCCGGATCTTAAGGTGTTTATTACCTTAATAAAAGCGTCTTGAAAAATATCTTCTGCCAAATACTGATCTTTAACCATCAGGTAAATGGAGGTAAAAATTTTTGTTTTGTGTCTAATTATAAGTTCTTCAAGCGCAAGTTCATTGCCTGTAATATAAAGCCTTACTAGCTCCTGCTCGTTGTGTGGTCGTAAATTCATAGGTTTTTACTTGACAGTAATGTAGTATGTTTCTAAAAATTAATTTGGTAGAAGTTTAATTTCTATAACGTATCTCCTATGTTTATTGAATGATTTGGCTTTGAGCCTGTTAATTGCCAAAGAAAGTGTTTTTTTTTTCAAAAAGCAAAAAATAACATATTAAAAAGAAAAAAGCGGCGCAAGTAACTTATTTTTGTACTCTTTAATTCTTCTATTTCAAGAAGAGCGTAAGTTTACACAACATCTATGAGCAAAAACGAAGCCGAGAAAGATCCACAAAAAAATATTATAATAAAAGGTGCCCGTGTACACAATTTAAAGAACATAGATGTGGCCATCCCCAAAAACAAATTGGTGGTCATTACTGGCATGTCTGGTTCGGGTAAATCATCTTTGGCCTTCGATACACTGTATGCAGAAGGGCAAAGGCGCTATGTAGAAAGTCTTTCTGCTTATGCCCGGCAATTTATGGGGCGGATGAACAAGCCAGATGTAGATTATATTAAAGGAATAGCACCTGCCATTGCCATAGAACAAAAGGTTATTACCAGCAATCCACGTTCTACAGTTGGAACATCTACCGAGATTTACGACTATTTAAAGCTGCTCTTTTCTCGCATTGGCAAAACACTATCGCCCGTTAGTGGTAAAGAAGTAAAGAAAGATACCGTAACAACGGTTGTAAATTTTATAGCTGACTTAGAAGAAGGAACAGCTGCCACCATTTTTTGTCCATTATACCCGCACAACGAACGTACGATTAAAGAAGAGTTGGCTATTTTGCTGCAAAAAGGTTTTTTAAGGGTTTTAATTGCTGATGAGGTTTTGAAAATAGAAGCCGTTTTAGACGACGCTAGCTTTAAAGATAAAAAGCTTACAGACGAAAAAACTGTCCAGATTTTGGTAGACCGAGTGGTGGTTAACAACGAAGAGGAAACGCTTAACAGATTGGCAGATAGTGTGCAAACTGCTTTTTTTGAAGGCAAAGGCGATTGTTTTGTAGACGCAAACGGAACTATAAAACACTTTAGCGATCGGTTTGAATTAGATGGGATTACTTTTGAGGAACCCACTCCAAACTTTTTCTCTTTTAACAACCCTTACGGCGCGTGTAAACGTTGCGAAGGTTATGGGAATGTGATTGGTATTGATGGAGATCTTGTTGTTCCAGATAAAAGCAAAAGTATATATGACAATGCGATTGCGCCCTGGCGTGGTGAAAAAATGGGAATCTATCAGAAGAATTTTATCAAGGTAGCGGGTAAATTCGACTTTCCAATACACAGGTCTTTCAGCGAATTAACTGAAAAAGAGCAGGCCTTGCTTTGGAGCGGAAACAAATACTTTGAAGGCTTAGATGCTTTTTTTAAAGATTTAGAGGCGCAGACCTATAAAATTCAGTATCGGGTAATGCTTTCTAGGTATCGAGGCAAAACCATCTGCCCAGAATGCAAGGGCTCTCGGTTGCGTAAAGATGCTTCTTACGTTAAGGTTGATGGGAAATCTATCGTAGATGCAGTGTTAATGCCACTCGACAAAGCAATTGTTTTTTTCGATAGTTTAAAACTCGAAGCCAATCAGGCAAAAATCGCAAAAAGATTGCTTGCAGAAATTCAAAGCCGCCTGTTGTATCTTAATAACGTGGGTTTGGGATATTTAACGCTCAATAGGCTGTCGAATACACTTTCTGGCGGCGAGTCTCAGCGGATAAATTTGGCTACATCTTTAGGAAGCAGCTTGGTTGGTTCTATCTATGTGTTGGATGAACCCAGTATCGGGCTGCACCCAAGAGATACCAATAAATTGATAGAAGTGCTGTTGAGTTTGCGCAACGTGGGCAACACGGTTTTGGTGGTAGAACACGAGGAAGAAATGATGCGTGCTGCAGACCATATTATAGACATTGGTCCAGAAGCTGGTACGCATGGTGGCAATTTAGTTTTTAGTGGCGATTACAAAGAAATTTTAAAAGACAAAAATAGCCTTACGGGAAGGTATTTGTCTGGAAAGGAACGAATTGAAATTCCTAAACACCGTAGAAAATGGAAGGATAACATTCTTATTGAAGGTGCGAGAGAAAACAACCTCAAAAACATAGATGTTAAATTCCCTCTTGGCATTTACACAGCCGTTACCGGAGTTTCTGGTTCTGGTAAAACCAGTTTGGTTAAAAAAATTCTTTATCCTGCTTTGCAAAAAGCTATTGGAAATTATTCTGGCGAACAAACAGGCGCTTACAATGCCATTAGCGGCGCGGTAGAGTTGGTGAGTCAGGTAGAATTGGTGGATCAAAACCCCATTGGCCGTAGCAGCCGCTCTAACCCGGTAACTTATGTAAAAGCTTGGGATGATGTGCGTGCGCTGTTTGCAGCACTTCCTGCTTCGAAAGCGGCAGGCCTTAAACCATCGGCCTTTTCTTTTAACGTAGAAGGTGGGAGGTGCGAGGTTTGCCAAGGCGAAGGTGAGGTAAAAATAGAGATGCAATTTATGGCCGACATTTATCTGCTCTGCGAAGCTTGCAACGGAAAACGGTTTAAGCAGCAGGTGTTAGACGTAACCTACAAAGAAAAAAACGTTGCAGATATTTTAGAAATGACCATAGAAGACGCTGTTGCTTTCTTCGCCAAAGAACAAAAAATATCAAACAAGCTGCAGCCGTTGGTAGATGTGGGTTTAGGCTATGTGCATTTAGGCCAGTCTAGCAATACCTTATCGGGTGGCGAAGCACAGCGTATAAAGTTAGCTTCGTTTTTAATAAAGGGAAATAACGCACATAAAACCTTGTTTATTTTTGATGAACCCACTACAGGACTCCATTTCCACGACATTAAAAAACTGCTTATCGCTTTAAATACCTTAATAGAACAAGGAAACAGCATTTTGGTTATAGAGCATAATATGGATATGATAAAGAGCGCCGATTGGGTAATAGACATTGGCCCAGAAGGTGGCGATGGCGGCGGACACTTGGTTTTTGAAGGCGTTCCAGAAGATTTAGCGAAAATTAAAGGATCACACACGGGCAAATATTTGGCTGGGCATTTAAAATTAAAATCATAATTTAGGCAATGCTTTTTTTAACGTTTTTCATTGGCTTGGCCTTAAATGCCATGGGTTACATCCCGCCGGGAAACATTAACCTTACTGTTGCACAAATTTCCATTAACAAGGGCATGCGCCAAGTGTGGAATTTTGTGCTTTCCTTTTCGTGCGTAGAAGTCTGTTTTACTTTTGGTATGATGCGCTTTGCGCGATGGGCAATGAGCGATATAAATCCAAACGTTGCTGTTAGCCAAGTAAGGCTCGGCACCCTGGTAGATTGTTTTATGATTGTGCTGCTTACTGCGATGGGCACCATTACTTGGGTCAATAGAAAAAAGCAACCTGTTACCAAAGAAGAAGGCAAAGGAAGCAATAGCGTTTGGTACGGCATGATTCTGGGCGTCCTTAATCCCGTTCAAATTCCGTTTTGGTTATTCTTTGGCAATTATGTAATTCTACATAACTGGATAAATACCGATTACCTTTCGCTCGTTATCTTTAGCATAGGTTCTGGCTTCGGTTCTGCGCTGGCGCTGTATTGCTACGCACATTTTGCCACGTATATACAAGAAAAATTTACGCTCAGCAGTCTCATCATCAATAAATCTATTGCTATTTTTCTTTTTTGCCTTGCGGGATATTTGATTGTGAAGCAGGCGGTGATTTTGTTTTGAGGGGAATTAACTTGTTAGATTAACCCTAAAGAGCGATTTTTTATTGATAAATATAGCACGTATATTACGATTGGCATTCTAAATTTGACCTTAAAATCACTAGTCATTTTTTATATATTTACGGTTAACGTTTATGTGGCGTTTGCTATACAAAGTCGCCCTGATTTGGGTGTATAGGGTCGATATTGCCTAACATATATAAAAGTTGTATGCAATCTAAGAACTGAAATGGACTTCCAACCGATTAACAAAAATGTAAACGAAGAAGATTTAAACCTTATTTATAATTCTATTGATGAATTAAATAAGGAATTAAATAATGTTGCTTTGGAAATTTTCAAAAATGAGACTGATAAAAAAGTGTTGTCTAAACCAAGTCATTTTACTTTTTCAATTGTTCACAGAGCAATAGAATTAAATAGAGGTTTTAAAACACTATCTGAAGCGAATAATTGGATTACCGCAATTAATTTAATTAGACTGCAATCCGATAATTGTATGAGATTATTTGCATTAAGTTTAGTTCCTGACCGACTTGATTTCTATCAAAGAATTTTAAACGGAGAGCATATTAGGAATTTAAAAGACGGAGAAGGAAATAAAATGACTGACAATTACTTGTCAAAAAAACTGGACATTCTTTATCCTGGATTTAAAATGCTTTATGAGAACACAAGTGGTTTTATTCATTTCTCGAAAGAACATATTGCTATAAATAATGATAAAGTTGAAAATAACGAAGATTTCATAATGTATATACGTCTCGCAGAAACAACTGAATTCCCAGTCCATAAAAAAGTTGATTACGCATTTAATATGTTCGTTGTTGGAAAAGAGTTGTTTAAACTTATGAAAGGTTATAAATTAAGTATGGAGGAATTTATGAAAATTTACAAGTGATAAAAGACTGTATACAGCACCGTATATAAGCTATGGCTGAGTCCGTGCCTTCTTGGAAAATGCTGCGGATTTTCCAAAGCCAGTTTTTATTTGGAGAGGTTCGTGCTACACGCCACAACTCATATACATCAACCTTAGGCATAGCTAAAATCAAGGATAAAACGAAATGAATATTACCATAATAATTATTCTTACTGCAATATGTTTATATCTGATTTTAAATAACTTAAAAATTAAAAAGACGTTAAACGGATATGATTCTGAATTTTCTGAACATCAAACCTCGCTAAAATTACTTGAAAGTAAAGTTTTAAAAAACAAAAAAGAGTTTGAAGGTATAGAAAGAGAATTAGTCAATATTCGGATTCAGAAAGAAAAAGAAAAACTTGGGTTATCTGAGTTACCAGCAGAAGAATATATTAATCGAGTTACTTACTTAATAAACACGTATATTAGTATCAAAATCGAATATATGAACAATATTTTTAGGGGTGAGAATATTTTAGCCTTCATAAA
>NZ_JBEPPD010000026.1:0-38938 GCF_040547165.1 Pedobacter sp. UYP30
CTAAAACCCTACAAAAGGTGGGTAGGCTTTTAATCCCGAAAATTGTCCGAAAGCCAAAATTCCTTAAGCAAATTAAATTTCTCAAAAAAGGGTGGTTTTTTGAGAATTCCCTTTACAGTTATCTAATACACACATATTAGTGTATCTTCTTCTTTTAATTCTTTATTGGCATCGCTTTTTCAACCACAGCGTCATATCAAATAGCACACGCTAACTTTATCAAAATCTCCTCATCGCTAAAACCAAACCACTAAACAAAATCTAGCCAAGAGCTATTTTCTTTGTAATCTTCTATTACTCCGGTAGCGTTATCAAAATGAAAAGAACTGATTAGCGCGCCCACTTCTTGCTTTACCATAGTGGTACAATTTTCTACCAAATCTTTTCTAAAGCCTTTTTCTTGAAGCTCCAACACATATCCTAAACATACCACTCTTCCTAAAACCCTACCCAAATTTATCAATTTACGTTGAGAAAGCTGAGTATTAATGGAGAAGTTTAAAGCTTCCTTAAAATGAAGACAGGCTTGGGCAGTAGGTTCAAAAGTTTTAAGGAAGGCCAATAAACTTGATTCTTTTTGCTTTTTCATGGAGCGTGTTACAATTTCTGCAATTTGCCCATAAAGCATTTCGTTAGAGCCTTCAAATATTTGAAATGGGCGGCTATCCATAATACCACGACCAGCAATATGATCTATCTTGTAGCCTTGCGCGCCAGAAAGTTGCATAAGCAATTGCGCAGATTCTTGCATCAAATCTGTAACAACAGCTTTCATACTATTGGCTTCTAGCCCTTCTGCTGCCAAATTATTTTCTATTCCGCTTATGTTGCTGCTTCTTGCACACATGGCAGAGCAAATGGTAAAAGCCGACTGTATTCTTGCCAATTGAAACTGAACTTGGTCTATTGCCAATAAATTACTGGCGCCTACCATCCTATTTCTGCAGTGAGTGGTTGCCTCATCTAACATGCGTTTAATAAACCCCATACCCATGCCCGGAAACTGCAACCTGCTTCTGTGCAAAATATCCAACATCATTTTTATACCAGTGGTTTCTGGTTCTAATTTATGGTTTTTGGGCACTTCTATATCAACTGTATTTAACCCATAAGGTATCATGTAAAGCCCGGGGTTTTTAAACAGTTTTTCTACAACAATCTTTTGCTTTTCCTTAGAAATGTCTGCAATAAAAAAATCTATATCTCTGGCCAGGTCGCTGCCATTTAGTTGCTTGCGCGATGCAATGAGCCAAAAATCCGCCATACCTGTTAAACCCTGCCAATGCTTGGTTCCTTTAATTTTATATCCGTTTTCTATCTCGGCATTAAAAGATTTCATGCTTAAAGCATCACTTCCATAGTCGGGTTCGGTTATCATTAACCCGCCCATGTTTGCGTTTTCTAAAAAGCGGTTAAAAATAGCCGCTTTTACTTCGCTGTTGCCATATTTAGAAATGGGTTCTAAAAACAGAGCGATGTTAATTCCAAAGGTTAACGAGAGCCCAAGCGATTCGTAAGATGCGGCAGCTAAAATCCCTAAACATTCTTTCACAATACTTCCACGGCCTCCAAATTCTTTAGGAATGGCAACAGATAGAGGCTTATTAGCCATAATGCCGCTCAAAATTTCTGGTGGCAAACCACGTTCTAGACTTAAAGTATTGATATCTGCTTTTTCGTGGAATAAGTATTTTAAAGATTCTTCAAAATCTTTTAAAAATGATGTAAAACTAGTGGCCGTTGCACTCATAAATAGATTAGTTTTTAATAAATATTTATATAAACAAAAAGACCTTAAGATTAACTCCTAAAAGTCTCCGGTTTTTCTGGGAAATCTGGGAAAACTGTATCTCAATCTCCTTTTTTATTTTTTGTACGATAAAATCTACTATCAATTTTAAAATTTAGTTTAAAATTAGCCAATTAGATAAGCCAATCCGCTTTTTACTGGTTCGCATAGATCTTTCACTTTTTTTTTCCGAAACAAGTCTTCCATCATATCTCGTGCCATTTGATAATCATTGTGAATTGGGCAAGGATGGTCCGCAGAACATTTACTTAATCCCAAACCACATTTTTTAAACACCTCTGTGCCCTCAATTATTTCTACAATATTTATAACAGGTTGATCTTGCTGTTTTTCGTTAACAAAAAATCCGCCGTACGGACCTTTTACACTATTAATTATACCATGTTTTGCCAAAATTTGCAAAATCTTCCCTACCGTATGCTCACTGGCATCAATATGCCCTGCAACCTCTTTAATACCTGCTTTTTTACCCTCCCCGCTTGATGAAGTTAAATAAATAACTGCCTTAATTGCCATTTTACAGGTATAGCTAAGCATGGTTATCTATTTAAAATTAATCCATTTGGAGATACAAAATCGACCGTCCAACCGGCGTTGTAGTCAAGCGCTACTTCCACCGCAAACTCTTTAAATAATCCTCAGGTTTTTGAGTAAAGTCGTTGGTAATGCTTTCGCCCATAGGGCAAAAATGCGAAGTAAGCGTCATAATGGTTTAAACTTTCTTTTTTTCTTCATCAAAATTTATTTCGTAAATATGGCCTAAATCTACCACATTCAATCCAATTTCTGGACCAAACACATCATGAAGATCCTGAATCGCCAAATTACAATTATTTTTGTTGTTTGTTATAATGTCCATTATTTAGCTGATTAATAAAAATCGGTTTTACTCACATTAAGCAGATAAACAATGGTAGATACGAGTAATGGAGCCATTCCAATTTTATGTAAAAAATCGGTTAGAAAAGTATGCCAGTCACCGTAAAAAGATTATCGCTAAAAAGCTCTTTTAGGATGAGAGTGTTTCTAACAGCGCGTATGATAAACCTTCAAACAAAGGAAAGGAACAGTTTTAAATTTCATCCCAAAAATAATTGCGGTTATCCAAAAGAGGAAAATACTAAACCCATATTTATCTGGCCATCATGCGCCAATATAATGTTGGCACTAAAGTCTTCTAAAATTCCCATCTTATGTGGCTCGCTTCCTTCTATAAATAAAGTTTCTCCCTGCGATAAAACCACTTCACGGTCTTCAAAACTAATTTTTCCCTTTCCTTTTTTTTGATGATAAAGGCATCGGAGGTGGCGTGAAGCAAAGGCATTGTTTCCCCTGCATTTAACGTAACGCTTAATACTTTTTACAAGTTATTATTATAAACTATTTTCATTTTGCTTACATTTTAATTTAATCGCTCTGGCGATTATAGCCAGAGCGATTAAATTTTTAAAAATCACCAACAATCTTTTTTATATCATTGATATTGAAGATTACACAAATTTGCCCTGCCCTCTTCCTTACGTTTCTCCTAGCCGGGGGGCGTCTTTCTTTTTCTTGATAAAAAGAGACAAAATCAAGGCTGGCACCCCTTTGGGTAAAAATTCACCAAACCGCTTTAATATAATTTTAGGCCTCTCCCTCCGCACACGCACCACCTCTGGCTGAAAATTATTTTTGGACAGTAGGTTATGGAAATCGCTACAAATGACCTAAATTTACCAAGCCGAATATCGTCGAAGCAAAACCCGACAATGAAACTGAATATCCAAAATCTATTCTTTTCTATCTTTTTTTTGTTCTGCCTACATGTTGAATCAGTTTTTGGGCAAAAAAAGTTAGCCTCTCCGAAAGGAAGACCAAGCCCTTTGGCTTTCGCCAAAAATGAATTGCAAGCATCCAAAAACACAAACATCAGCACGTTGGGTATCGAAGATGGCCTCTCAAACAATTCTGTTAATACTATTTTTAAAGACAAATTCGGCTACATGTGGTTTGGGACCGACGATGGGTTAAATAGGTATGATGGTTACGAATTTAAAATATTTAGGAATAATAGAAACGACACTTCTTCTATAGCTTATAACCGCATTACTTGCTTGGCAGATGATGACGAAGGAAACATTTGGGTGGGCACAAATAACGGCCTGAGCATCTACTATAACTTTTCCTCTAAATTTAAAATGCCCCGTTATTTTGATGAAAACCAAAAAAAATATATCAAAGCAGATATTGAAATTAACTCGTTAAAGAAAGACAACTTCGGGGGATTATGGATAGCTACAAACTCAAAAGGCTTGTTGTATAAAGCACCCGGTAAAGCTTTAATTAAAATATCGTTATTTTCTAATATCCAAATAAAGGCTCACAACATCATTTCATTGGCCATCGACTCCTCTCAGGTTTGGTTTGTGATGGAGGGGGTTGGCCTCTGCTCTTACAACATTTCAACTGGTAAATCCAAACTTATAAGCAACTTGTTTCCTTTGGCAAATTGTTTATACTTCGACAAAGAAAACCACCTGTGGGTAGGCAGCGACCAAGGCGTTTACAAATATGATATTTTGTTAGAAAAAGTAATGTGGTACAAAAGCCAGCAAAACGAAAAGGTAATTAGAGTTACCGACATCAAACAAAATAAAAAAGGAGAAATTTGCGCTGCTACAGATGGAGGAGGCGTATATAAATTTGACACCGATGGCAATGTAATTGATAGAATTACAAGTAGACCGGGACAGAAAAATTTAGCCAGTAATGCGGTCACTTCTTTGTGGTTCGACGGAGAAGATAGATCCTGGATGGGAACATTAAGAGGTGGTGTGAACATTATAGACAACCGTAAAAACAAATTTAAAACAGTCTCTCATAACCCCAACAATCCAAATAGCTTAATAAACGATTTTGTCCTTTCCTTTTGCGAAGATTCTTATGGAAACGTTTGGATAGGCACCGATGGAGGAGGTATTTCTATATGGAATAGAAAGACAAATAATTTCAGCAATTTCGTTCACGATGTTGGAAACCCTAATTCACTGAGCAACAATAATGTTACCAGCATTATAGAAGATGTAGACCACGAAATATGGATTGGCACTTTTGGAGGCTCCATAAATAAATACATTCCTCGCAACAAATCTTTCGTCTCCTATAAGTGCGAAAGCTTGGGCTTGGAGGATAGAAATATATGGAAACTATACCGCGACGCAGAAAATAACATTTGGGCCGGTACAACTTTCGGTCAAAATCTTACTTATAAGCTTAATAGAAAGTTGGACAGATTTGAAGCCATTGATAAGCGATTTAACCATGTAACCACCATTGCAGAAGACAAAAACAATTCGCTATGGTTTGGTAATGAAGGTGGGGAATTACTAAAAAGCAAAACGTCGAGGACTAAAGTCAGCGCTTTTAACTTTAAACACCCAATTAGGGCATTATATGCAGATGATTTTGACGATTTTTGGGTAGGTGTACAATAC
This sequence comes from Pedobacter sp. UYP30, assembly GCF_040547165.1. Lineage (NCBI taxonomy): Bacteria > Pseudomonadati > Bacteroidota > Sphingobacteriia > Sphingobacteriales > Sphingobacteriaceae > Pedobacter > Pedobacter sp. UYP30. The sequence goes on from NZ_JBEPPD010000026.1 coordinate 5,287, forward strand.
ACAGGGCTTATTTACTTAAATGGCAAAACCGATAAATTAAGTCGCTTTACCGAAACAGAGGGACTCTGTAACAATAGTGTGTTAAACATTTTGCCAGATGGGAAAGGAAACCTTTGGATAAGCACTTTTGATGGTATCTCTCGTTTTAACATAAGAAGCAGAACCTTTAAAAATTTTTACAAAGCAGATGGCTTACAAAGTAACCAGTTTAATTACAACGCCGCCTTAAGGCTTAAAGACGGCACATTACTTTTTGGCGGCATTAGGGGATTTAACTATTTCAATCCCGCAGAAATAACAAACGATCAGGGGTTTCCCAATTTACTCGTTACAGACTTAGAAATTCTAAATCAACCTTTAAGCTACACTGGGAAAATAACAACAGATTCTAGCAGTTTGGCAACTATTAAGAATATTACGCTTCCTTTTAAAAAAGCTTCCATAGATATAAGCTTTGCGGCTTTAGAATATTCGGCACCTCAAAAAATCCGCTATGCATATTATTTAGAAGGCTGGGACAGAAAATGGATTTATCCAACCAGTAATAGAAGCGCATATTATTCAAGGCTAACTGAGGGGAAATATACATTTCATCTAAAGTCTACCAATACAGATGGCCGTTGGAATCCGAATGAAAAGCTGGTCTACATTAACATTTTACCACCTTGGTATCGCTCAATTTGTGCTTATTTCTTATATCTCCTAGCGTTGATAGCAGCGTTGCTACTTTACAATAGGTACCGTGTAGCCAAAGCACGCTTGGAGCAAGAACTTGCTATTAATAAAATTAAAACAACAAACGAAGCCGCGTTGAATGAAAATAAGCTATCTTTCTTCACTAACATTTCTCACGAATTCAGAACTCCCCTAACGCTCATTATAAATCCCGCAAGAGATTTGCTACAGCAAGGTGTAAATGTAGATTCTGAAAATACGATTCAAACCATTTATAGAAATTCCCGGCGACTGTTGAGTTTGGTAGACCAACTTTTATTGTTTAGAAAAGCAGACAATGAAGCTTATCAGCTCCAAATAAGCAAATTAGATATTTTACAATTGTGTACAGATACTTTCGCTTGCTTTGTAAACGAGGCCAAGTTGCATCATTTAAGCTATGAACTTATTGGGGATACCCATACGGAGATTTACGTAGATAAGGAAAAGATAGAAATTGTGCTTTTTAACTTGTTGGGCAACGCAATAAAATACACACCGAACGGCGGTACAATCATCTTAAGGATTTCAGAAAACGAACAGCAGATCAACATAGCGGTAGAAGATAATGGAGTGGGAATAAAGCCAGAAAAGCTAAGCAAACTATTTGATAAATTCTATCAAGCAACAACAGCAGCGGGCAACAACAGCAGCGGGTTCGGCATAGGCCTATACTTAGCAAAGACATTTATCAGTCAACATAGAGGGAAAATTTGGGTTACACCTAACCATCCAACTGGTAGCATATTCAATGTAGAACTTAAAAAAGGGAATATTCATTTTGGGGATGAGGCAACTTTTCTAACGCAACCGCCGGGCAAAACGCTAATGGATGAACTAAAACACGACCCGACGATTCCTAGTCCAAAGACTATAGCTGAAATTTCCACATTTAGGTCAGACCAGTTTATCACCAGCAAAAAAACAATTTTAATTGTAGATGATAACGATGAAATGAGAAATTATTTGATTAGAATTTTCAAAGACAGCTATCTCATTTTAGAGGCCGACTCTGGCAATAGCGCGTTAACCATTATCCAAAAAGAATTGCCAGATTTAATTATCAGTGATGTAGTTATGGACGGGCTAGATGGCATCGGCCTATGCACCGCAATTAAAACTGATCTATCAAAAAACCACATCCCCGTTATTCTGCTAACTGCCAGTGCTTCTTCTGAAGTTAAACTAAGAGGGATAAAGGGGGGCGCCGATGATTACATTGGTAAACCTTTTGACACAGAGCTATTGCTGGCAAGGGCAGAGATGCTCTTAAAAAATAGGGCTGATTTACAAAACTACTTTTTTAATGAAATTCTGCAGTCGAGCGAACGCAACCAAATCTCAAAAGAAGAACGAGAATTCCTATCTCGCTGTTCCAAAGTTATAAATAGACACATTAACAATCCTACTTTTTCCATCGAAATACTTGTAGATGAGATAGGAATGAGCCATTCTAATCTTTATAAAAAAATAAAAGCCTCCTCGGGTCATACAGCAAATGGCTTCATTCGGTTTATCAGATTAAGAAAAGCTGCAGAAATTTTAATCTACACAGACAGTTTGGTAAATGAAGCTGCTATGGCTTGCGGAATCAATGACATTAAGTATTTTAGAAAGCATTTTTCCAACCAATTCGGCATGCCGCCATCTGCTTTTATTAAAAAGCATCGTAGCACATTCAAAGATAAGTTTAAGATTATTTATCGACTACCACCTATTACCTTTCTCTAAAACCCGCTAGTAACTCCTTAGCATAAGTTTAAAACTGAATGTTGACAATTGCGCTGCAGCGTAAATTGATTTTCTCTCTAAATTCAGACTTTGCACCCCTAATTGTACGAAAATGCCCCTCTCTGGGATGGTTAAATTCTCTGAAATTAGTAAAACTATTTAGAGAAGACCGAACAGAAGTATTGTTTGACTAAATCCATGTTTCAACTTCGCCTAATAGCTAACCAAAAAACCTAAAATATGAGCATTAAAAATTCTACTAAAAACAAGCTCTGTCGCCTTATTAAATTTGGCCTCATTGCAATTTTAACTTTTACTTTTAATTTGGCTTTTGCCCAAAATAGCACGCCTATAGAAGTGCAAGGAAAAGTAACAGACAATAAAGGAGCAGGACTACCTGGTGTATCAGTCAAAGAAAAAAACACTCAAAATGCTGTTATTACAAATAATGAGGGGAAATATAGCATAACGCTAAAGAACGTCAAAGCTACCTTGGTGTTTTCTTTTGTTGGATACACACCTATAGAAAAAATTGTAACGGGCAGCGTAGTGAATGCGATGTTATCTGATGACAATAAATCATTAAATGATGTAGTAGTTGTTGGTTATGGTACGCAGAAAAAAGCTACCCTAACAGGATCCATATCCGAGGTAAAGGGTAGCGACCTAGTAAAAAGTCCACAACCTAACCTAACAAACTCTCTCGCAGGAAGGTTTTCTGGTCTAATTGCAAGTAATAGAGCGGGCGAACCAGGTTATGACGATTCTAACATTACCATTAGGGGCTTCGCAACTACTGGAAACAATGATGTATTGGTTGTTGTAGACGGAGTACCTGGCGCATTAGGGGGATTTAGCAGGTTAGATCCGAACGACATTGAAAGTATTTCTGTACTTAAAGATGCCTCTGCCGCAATTTATGGAAGTAGGGCAGCCAACGGTGTAATTTTAGTAACGACCAAAAAAGGTAAAATAGGTAAGCCAACAGTTAGTTATAGTTTTAACCAGGGCTTCACTTCACCAACATCATTACCAAAACTTGCAGACGCTGCAACTTACGCGCAAATTGCTAATGAGATTGACTATTACAACAATATGGCCGGCGGATTAAAACAACTTTATACCGACGCGCAAATCCAAAAGTTTAGAGACGGATCAGACCCACTCAATTATCCGAACACAAACTGGGAAACAGCAGCTTTAAAAAAATCGGCTTTACAAAACCAACATAATCTAAATGTTAACGGAGGCACGGAAGACGTAAAATACTACATGTCGTTAGGTACCATTTCCCAAGACGGCTTATATAGAAATAGTGCAACCAAATATAACCAGTATAATTTTAGGGGAAATATAGATGCAAATATTACCAAAAGATTCAAAATTGGCTTATCGCTATCTGGCCGAGACGAACAACGTCAATATCCAACGTCTGGCGCAGGTAATACTTTTCGATCAATCTACAGGGCTTATCCAACTGTTGTAGCTGTCTACCCAAATGGCGATTATTCTACAGGAATAGAAAATAGCAACCCAGTTGCTTTAGGAACTGACATTGGCGGAACAAATAAAAATCCAGCGCAATATTTTAACGGTATTTTGAGAGCGAGCTATCAAATTCCTTTTGTAGATGGATTTTCTATTGATGGGTTTTACTCAGCAGACCGCACCTATAATTTTAGCAAATCGTTTAATACCACTTATAACCTATACAACTATAACCAAGCATCAAACAGCTACACTGCAGTAGTTGCCGGCGGCTCTGGTGGTGCTCCTTCATTAAATGAATCTCAACTGAATACGTCTTTAAATACTTCTAACATTAAACTTAATTATAGAAAAGATTTTGGGAAACACCATATTGATGCCTTTGTAGGATACGAACAAAGCGCCAATAGACAAGAATCATTTTCTGCTTCTCGCCTTAATTACCCAACTGCACAAACACCAGAACTTTCGCAAGGCGGTGCTGCAGCAACGGATAAAAACAACGCAGGGAGCAGCTACAATTATACCAGACAAAGTGTTATTAGCAAAATAAACTACAACTACGAAGAAAAGTACTTAGTAGAAGCACAATTTAGAGCTGACGGCTCTTCTATTTTTCCGCAAGGAAAGCAATGGGGCTACTTCCCGTCAATTTCTGCCGGCTGGCGCGTTTCTGAAGAACCTTGGTTTAAAGACAATGTTAAATTTATAGATAACTTAAAATTAAGAGCTTCTTACGGTCAACTTGGCAATGATAATGTAGGCCAATTTCAATACTATAATAACTATGCGTTCAACAATAGCTACGTGTTGGGTGGACAAATCCAATCTGGAATTGACTTGATAAAGTTGGCAAATCCAAACATTACTTGGGAGGTTGCAAAGAAGACCGATATAGGCTTAAATGCTACTTTCTTGAAAAATTTCAACATAGAATTGATTTATTTTAAACAAGTCCGTTCAGACATCCTTTCTACGAGAAACGCTTCGATACCAGCCGTTTCAGGCATAGTAAATCCTGATGGCGGCGACCCACTTGTTCCGTCAGAGAATATAGGTAAAGTAAACAGTCAAGGATTTGAAGGAACAATCGGTTACCAAAAAGCTGGCCCGTTCAGCTTTGGCGTATCTGCAAACGCAACTTACGCAAAAAGCAAAATTATCTTTATAGATGAGGCTCCAGGAGCGTTAGCTTATCAAAAACAAACCGGCCAGCCACTTTTCACCTACCTACTCTATAATTCCATAGGTATTTTTAGAAGCCAGCAACAGATAGACAACACACCACATGTTGATGGCACAAAAGTGGGAGACCTAATTTACCAAGACTATAATAAAGACGGTAAGATTAACGCAGATGATCAGACTAGAACAAAATATGGCAATAATCCACTGCTTACATACGGCTTAACATTCAATTCTGCATTCAAAAATTTTGATTTATCTTTGGTATTAGCTGGTCAAAGTGCTGTAAATCAATACCTTTTGCCAGAATCTGGGCAAGTAGGAAACTTCTACAGCAGCTGGGCCGATAACAGAACCAGCCCTACCAATCCAAACGGATCTTACCCGAGGGTAGATACACGCTCTTCTGCAGCCGTTAGTGGTGGTTTGTACAACAGTACATTTTGGTTAAATAACGCGTCTTTTGTAAGGTTAAAAAACGTAGAACTTGGCTACACACTTCCAAAAGAACTATTAACTAAGATAAAATTGCAGAATATAAGGGTTTACGCCAGTGGATTTAACCTCTTTACCGTAACCAAGGTAAAAGATTTTGACCCAGAGGGAAATAATAACAGCGGGCAATTCTATCCCCAACAACGCATTATAAATTTAGGTGTAAATGTTAAATTTTAATATAAAAGACAATGAGACTAACTAAAAACATATTAAAAGTCGGTGCCTTGGCATTGATGGGAACGATGCTGTTCGCTTGTAAAAAGGACTTTTTAGACGTGAAACCAACCGACCGAGTATCTGATGCTGCCATCATTAGCGATTCAACGCTTTTTGACAAGTTTGTTATCAACAGATATATGGGCGTAAAACAGACCGGTAGAGAAGCAGAGGGCACTCCTCCTGGATTTGGAAGAGGCTTTGAATACGCCATGTGGTCTTCGTTAACAGATGAATCTGTGTACAACAACAATGATGATACCTGGATAATTCAGCAAGGACAACTTTCTCCAGAAAATACTGGAATTGCAGGCACCTTTTGGGGCAGAAGCTACAGGAGCATTAGAGAATGTAATTATGCCATAAATAAAATTGCTTCAGTAAACATGAGCGACGGACATAAGAAGAAATTGATGGGTGAGCTTCAATTCATACGGGCTTATCGCTATTTTGATTTGATTAGAAATTATGGCGGTATAGTTTTGATGGGCGATAAAGAGTATAATTTGGGAGACAATTTAGCAGATCCGGCACTTTTTCAGCGCGCGAGTATTAAAGAATCTATTGATTATGCGGTTGCCCAATTAGATGCTGCAGCAAGCGGTCTCCCCTTAAATAATGATGCGTCTTGGGCTTTAGGCAGAGCAACAAAAGGTGCAGCAATGGCTTTAAAAGCTAGGTTTTTACTTTATGCAGCAAGTCCACTTTATAATGCAGGCACTTGGCAAGCTGCAGCTATTGCTGCAAAAGAAGTATTGGATTTAGGAAAGTATAGCTTATATCAGGGCGGTTATAAAAATCTATTTTTGACTTCAGATAACAACCCAGAGATTATTTTTGAGAGACTGTATACACAAGGCGCTCGCCATGTATGTTTGGAAATTGCAAACGGACCGAACGGTTTTAATGCTTGGGGTGGTAATTTACCGATGCAAAACTTGGTAGACGACTACGAGATGACAAACGGAAAATCTATAAAAGATGCGAGCTCGGGATATGATCCACAAAATCCGTATGTAAATCGTGACCCAAGGTTTTACTCGACTATTTTATACAACGGTGCAGCTTACAGAAGCAGCAATGTTGAAACATTTATTCCAGGTGGAAAAGATAGTAAAGATGGCCCGTCTAACTGGAATACCACTAAAACAGGTTACTATCTTAAAAAATTCATGAACGATGCGCTACCTATTGACAATCCTTGGGATATTGCTGGAACACAACCATGGATTTACATGAGATATGCAGAGGTGCTTTTAAACTATGCCGAAGCACAAAACGAAGCTTCGGGCCCAGACGCAAGCGTATATTCATCCGTTAACAAAATTAGAGAAAGGGCGGGAATGCCAGATTTACCAGCGGGTTTAACACAAGCAACTATGAGGCAAGCAATTATTTCAGAACGCAGAGTCGAACTTGCTTTTGAAGAGTTTAGGTATTACGATGTGAGAAGATGGAAAATTGCCGACCAGACAGAAAATGTACCTGCTTATGGTGTCGAGGTAGATAAATCTGGAAATACATTTACTTACAAACAGAAGGTTGCACTAGATGGACGTAAGTTCAGGCAGCAAAATTACTGGTTGCCAATTCCAAGAGCGGAGATTCAAGCGTCAAACAATAAATTACAGCAAAACCCAGGCTATTAATATTTAAAATGGCAGTCAAAAGTGACTGTCATTTTAATATCATTTGGCCAAGTACTTAACCTTTACTCAAACCTCACATTTGTAGCTTAACCAGCATTATGAAAAAGAATATTGTAATATTCCTATTCCCCGTAGCTTTCTTTCTAGCTAATTGCCAAAAAACAGCTGTGGTCAAAAATGACGATTCTACGCCAACTCTTCCAACTACACCTCCTCCTCCTCCACCCGCATCTGTAGATACGCTTGCAAATGGTGCGGTTAAAATGGCTGGCGCAAATTGGGCAGATGGAAGAGATAATTTTCAGGATGGATGGGTAATTCCCTCTAAGTTAAGTGCCTCAGACACGTATTCTGATGTACAATTAAAAGCAGATCCAATCCTCTCTGGGTTTATACAAGACGGGATTAATACCATCCGTTTACCTATCAATCCACCAAGCGTCTCAGAAAGCTGGTGGAATTCTTACAAGGGAGCCATTGATAAGGCACTTAGCAAAGGAATGAAAGTTATTTTATGCTGTTGGGAGTCAAACTCTTCAAAAGATGGTCGTGTAGACGACGGCAACCTTTTTTGGGGAATGTGGCAGAAAGTGATAAATGACTATGGCAAAAACCCAAGGGTTTATTTCGAAGTGTTTAATGAGCCGCACGGCTACAACTTAGTAGACCTAGAAGATCTGTATTCGAATTTTTTGTTAAAATATCCGACGATTGCAAAAAACAGAATTTTGCTGAGTGGTACTGGATATTCTGAAGATGTCACAAAAATTGGTGCAGATAGCAGGTTTAATGGTTGTTTACTTGCCATTCATGACTATTCATTTTTCGTAAACAATAGCATAAAAACTGCAGCAGCTTGGGAAACCCGTTTACGCTCAAAGATCGGTGCTTATTCAAAAAGAACTGTGATGACAGAATTTGGATCGCCTATGACTGCCGGAAAGAACTACATAGACGCCATTAAAGATGATGGTGAAAAAGCCTTTATTCAGGGGGTAACCAACGTATTTCATTTAGACAGCGTTTCTAGCATTTATTGGCCTGGATTACGAGACAACGATAGGTATAGCTTATATAATTTTAACGGTACATCTATGGTGTCTACTAACGCATCTGGCCTAAATAGAATGAAGTATGGCTGGGGAGTAGGTAATGGAGGAACTGACGTTTTTTATCCGGATGCATTTTACAGAATTTTAAACCGCAACAGCAACCTCTCCCTTGATGTAAATGGAGGTTCTAAAGATAGTGGTGCTGCTTTAATACAGTGGTATCCAAATGGTGGCGATAACCAGCAGTGGGTAATTACTGATAACGGTAGCGGCTATTTTAAGATTCTAAATAAAAACAGCAACCTTTCGCTAGATGTTAAAGGCAGTTCGACTGCAGATACAGCTTCAATTGTACAGATGCCTTGGGCCGGAGAAAACCATCAGCAGTGGCAGATAGACAAGCTTGGGTCAGATTATTATACAGTTAAAAACCGCAATAGTCTAAAAGCTTTGGGAATTTTAGGCGCATCCAAAGATGCAGGTTCTAAAATTGCTCAGTCTGCTGTTGCCGGTAAACCAAATCAGCAATGGCTTATTCTTCAACAATAATTGGCCACTAACCTTTAATCAATCCATTACAATGGTATTAAAAAAACTTTATTCTAAATTTCTTTTGGTCTGCTCATTTTCTTGGCTAGTAACATTGTGCGCTTGTGGCCAGCAAAAAACATCGAATACCTTTTCTGGTTTAGCTCCACCTATTAACATTACCATAAATGTTAACCAGTCCTTCCAAACAATTGACAACTTTGGAGCGTCGGATGCATGGGCTTTTCAGTTTTTGGGCAATTGGCCAGAGGTAAAAAAACAAGCAATTGCAAACCTGCTCTTCAGTACCGACACGACGTCTTCTGGCCAACCTAAAGGAATAGGCCTTTCTCTGTGGCGCTATAACTTTGGCGCTGGCAGTACGCAGCAAGGCATTAAAAGTGGGATTAAAGATGAATGGCGAAGAGCCGAATCTTTTTTAGATACAAATGGAAACTACAATTTTGACAAGCAAAGTGGTCAGACTTGGTTTTTAAACGCCGCAAAAGACAGGGGAGTGAATCAATTCCTTGGATTTTTTAACAGTCCTCCTGTACAATTTACTAAAAACGGCAAGGCATTTTCATCTGATGGATCGTCTAACATCGATAAAAAAAACTTTCCTGCTTTTACCCATTATATGGCTGAAAGCTTAAAAGGCATTAGGCAAAAAACCGGAATTCTTTTCGACTACATAAGCCCTGTAAACGAGCCCCAATGGGATTGGAAAGACGGAGGGCAAGAAGGAAATCCATATACAAATACAGAAATTTATGCTTTAGTGAAAAATTTAAACGACACTTTAAATTCTCAAAAGCTATCCACTAAAATTGCGGTTACGGAAGCAGGTCAATTAGACTATTTAATCGGAAAAAAAGACAAACCAAGTCGTGGAAATCAAACAGATGCTTTTTTTAATCAAAAATCACCCACTTTCATAGGAAATCTGAGCAACGTAAAATCTGTTATTGATGGACACAGCTATTTTACTACATCCCCTTACTCAAACGCTGTAAAGATTAGAAAGGCGCTGCATAAAAAAAACAGTAAAAATAACATTGGCTATTGGATGTCTGAATATTGTATTCTGGGAGATAATGATGGTGAAATAGACGGTAGCGGCAGAGATTTTGGCATAACTCCGGCACTATACCTTGCGCGCGTAATTCATAACGATTTGGTGAATGCAAACGCTAGCGCCTGGCATTGGTGGACAGCCGTTTCTGCATACGATTATAAAGACGGACTCATTTACATCAATAAAAATAAAAACGATGGAAACTACCACGAAAGCAAAATGTTATGGGCACTTGGAAATTTCAGCAAATTTATTAGGCCGGGATATCAGCGCATTGGTGTATCGTCCTCAGCGTTAAGCGATGATAGTAAAGAATTACTTGTATCCGCCTATCGAAACACAAAAACAAAGAAAATTGTAGCGGTTGTTATCAATTTATCGGCTCAACCTTTGGCAATTAAATTAAACATTAACGGAGCAAAAGTAAATACCATCAAACCCTACGTTACCTCAAGCACGGCTAACTTAGCACCTAAACCATCAGTATCTACCGCAACAACTATTTCCATTCCCCCACTTTCGATCGTAACCCTTGTTGGCAACAATTATTAATCAACCATGAACATACAGACAAAAAAGGCCACTCGTTTCTTTATTTTATTTCTATTTATTGGGACTTTTCATTCTGTAAAAGCTCAACAGTCTAGAATTAAATCTGATTTTAATGCAGATTGGAAATTTTTTAAAGGAGATGTAAACCAGGGTGAAGCTGTTTCTTTTAACGATGCGAGCTGGCATAATGTTACGCTTCCACACGATTGGAGCATAGACGGCCCCTTCAACGAAAAATGGGCCAGCGCAACTGCCTATTTGCCTGGTGGGATAGGTTGGTATAGAAAAACCTTTAAGTTGAAAAAGAACATAAAGAATAAACGAGTGGCTATTTACTTTGATGGTGTTTATAAAAATAGTGAGGTTTGGATAAACGGTCATTTTTTGGGCAAAAGACCAAATGGTTTTATCTCATTTGAATACGACCTTACGCCGTACCTTCACAAAACAGGAAAAAATACTATCGCAGTTCGCGTAAACCACAGTCAATTTGCAGATTCTAGGTGGTACACCGGATCCGGGATAAATAGAAATGTATCTCTTATTGCGGTGGAGCCAATTCACGTAAAACAATGGGGCGTTGCTTTCTCTACCCCTAAAGTTTCTAAAGAAAGTGCATCTGCAATGGCAAAAATTTCTGTGCAAAATGAAACCTCAAAAACGGAAGAAGTAACGATAAAAGCAACGCTTACAGACATGGAAAACAAAGTGATTTCCTCAAGTCAAACTAAAATCAAAACCGCAAAAAATAGCATCGCCGAAAGCGCAATTTCTCTAATAATCAAAAACCCAAAACTTTGGTCGGTAGATGATCCCAACCTATATCAACTAACCATTAAAACTTACGTTACAGGTAAAGAAACTGACAAGTACACAGATGAAGTGGGTATTAGAAGTTTTTATTTCGATGCAGATAAGGGATTTTTTTTAAACGGAGAAAGTTTAAAACTAAAGGGTGTTTGCTTGCATGATGATGCCGGAGCGCTTGGTACCGCTGTGCCAGCAGAAGTTTGGGAGCGACGATTAGAAAAGCTGAAAGAAGGCGGATGCAACGCCATCAGAATGAGCCATAACCCGCATGCAGACTATTTTTACAAATTAGCAGATCGGCTAGGCTTTTTAGTTATGGATGAAGCATTTGATGAATGGGAAACAGGTAAAAACAAGTGGATATCTGGATGGAATGTAGGCACGCCAGGCAGAGATGGCTATCATGAATATTTTAAAGACTGGGCGGATAAAGACCTAAGAGACATGATGTTGAGAAATAGAAATAGGCCATCAATTATTATGTGGAGCATTGGAAACGAAATAGATTATCCAAATGACCCATATTCTGACCCGATTCTAAACACTGGTAAGAACCCACAAATTTATGGAAAAGGTTATCTTTCCGATCATCCAGCAGCAAAAAGACTAGGAGAGATTTCCAAAGACTTAGTTAATGTTGCCAAAAGCGTAGACACAACTAGACCGATAACCGCCGCTTTGGCAGGCGTAGTGATGTCTAATACCACCAGTTATCCAGAAAATTTAGACATTGTTGGCTATAACTATCAAGAATACAGATATCAAGAAGACCATAAAAAGTATCCAAAAAGAATTATTTACGGGAGCGAAAACGGTATGAGTTTAGGCGCTTGGTTGGCGGTAGAAGACAATCCTTTTGTCTCTGGACAATTTCTTTGGACAGGAGTTGATTATTTAGGCGAAGCAAACAAATGGCCCACCAGAAGTAATGGCGCTGGTCTGTTAGACTTGGCGGGAAATCCTAAACCAATATTTTATTTCAGAAAAAGCTTGTGGACATCAAACCCGACAATTAGTCTTGCGGTAACCGATGCGCCAATCGACCCTATAAAACATCAAGTTAATTACGCTAAACTGAAAGCCTCTTGGAACTGGGATCCGCGCAAAACCGTTCATGTAGTAGGTTTTACAAATTGTGATGCTGCTGAGTTATTCTTAAATGGAAAATCACTTGGAAAAAAACTTCAAACTCCAGAAAGAATTATTTTTTGGGATGTGCTCTACGAACCTGGAGAGTTGCTTGTAAAGGCATTCCATAATGGCAAAACAGTCACAAATACATTGAAAAGCGCTGGTAAGCCAACCAGGATACAAACCCATATTTTTAAATCAAAGTTTCAAAAAAACATAGAGATGGCGCAAATAGAATTGCAACTTGTAGACGAAAAAGGAACTCCGACAAACAACGATGACCGTGAAGTTTCTGTGCAGGTTAGTGGTGCTGGAAAATTAGCTGGTTTAGAAAGTGGCAGTAGCACCAGTCATGAAGATTATAAAAGTAACAAAAGGGAGACATTAAACGGAAAACTCCTTATTTTCGTCAAGTCGGCACAACAATCTGGCCCGATAAAGGTAACTTTAACATCAGCAGGTTTGCCAGTAAAAACCATAAAATTATGATATATAAAAAAATTCTTTTCATGGTATTAACAGTAGGTGTGAGTCTTCAAGTATTCGCACAAGATGAGATACCTTTGTATTCGGGCGCGATCCCAAACTCAAAAACAAAGACCAACCTAGATAAAGTTGATCCGAGAAATGGCATCGACACTTTTATTAGTGCGACTTCTGTGCCAACGTTGCGAAGCTACCTTCCGAAACCAGGTACAGAAACTGGTACAGCGGTAATTATTTGCCCTGGCGGTGGCTACAGTGGCGTTGCCATTGTAAAAGAAGGTTACAAGGTGGCAGAAGAGTTCCAAAAAATGGGCGTAGCTGCTTTTGTGTTAAAATACCGTATGCCTTCTGATGCAACCATGGTAGATAAAACCATCGGCCCAATGCAAGATGCCCAACGCGCCATTCAAATTGTAAAAACGAACGCCAAAAAATGGCAAATAGATACTGCTAGAGTTGGCATTGTAGGCTTTTCTGCAGGCGGTCACCTTGCCGCTTTTATTGGAACGCATTTTCAACACAGTTATATAGAAAACAAAGAAGGCATTAGCTTTCGACCTGCTTTTATGGTGCTGGGCTATCCGGTAATCAGTTTTACCGACAGCCTTACACATATGGGTTCTAGAGATAATTTGCTCGGCAAAAATCCATCAGCAGAAAAAGTAAAGGAATATTCCAATGAGCTGAATGTTACACCAACGACGCCACCTGCATTTATTGTGCAGGCTGAAGATGACGACGTGGTAAAGGTAGAAAACAGCATCACTTTTTATCAAACCTTGCATAAAAAAGGTGTGGAAGCAGAATTGCTGCTCTATCCCAAAGGCGGTCATGGTTTCGGCTTAAATAATAATACTACTACATCTAAATGGATAGAGGAATGCCAAAAATGGATGTTGAGTAACGGATGGCTGAAACGAGATGGGTGGAAATTATGAACATTTTTAATTAATGGTTCTTCCTACCTATCTTGCCCGCGTTCGAATTTAAAAAAATCAGCAAAGAGTTAACGTATATTATTAAGCCTATTAATTTAAAAAATGCCAATCTTATGAAAAATATCGGAATTGTATTTCTGTTCTTGGTCCAATCCGCTTTGGCTGGGGCACAAAATCTTTGGGAAAATCCAGCCGTTTATCAAAAAAACAAAGAAAATCCGCATGTAACTTTCATGCTCTTCGATAATGCGAGAGATGTGGTGAGAGATGATTATGCACTTTCTCCTTATTATAAATCGCTTAATGGCGAATGGAAATTTACCTATGTTGATAAAGTTGCCAATAGAGACAAAGATTTCGCAAGCCCAACTTTAGATGAAAGTCGATGGAATAACATTAAGGTGCCGTCTAATTGGGAATTAAAAGGTTTTGGAGTTCCTATTTATACCAATATTATCTATCCATTTCCTAAAAACCCGCCTTTTGTGGGTGCAGATAATCCGGTAGGAACTTATAGAAAACATTTTACCGTGCCAGAAAACTGGGATGGAAGAGAAGTTATATTGCAATTTGGTTCCATTACAGGTGCTGCCTTTATAACTGTAAATGGCAAAGAAGTTGGCATAAACAAAGCGTCGAAAACCGCCGCAGAATTTAACATCACTCCATATCTTAAAAAAGGTAATAACCTTTTGGCAGTACAGGTAATTAGGTGGCACGACGGCAGTTATTTAGAAGACCAAGATTTTTGGCGCCTTAGTGGGATAGAACGTGATGTTTTTATTTATGCCATGCCAAAACTGACTGTATGGGATTTTAATGTAGAAGCCGGCCTAGATGCCAAATATCAAGACGGAATGCTTAAAACCTCCATCAACCTTCGCCAGTTTAAAGACAATAAACAAAAATCGGCCGTCGTAAACCTAGAACTTCAAGATGCCAACGGAACTGTGGTTTTTAAGAAATCTGAAAAAGTAACGCTAGGCAAAGAAAACGAAAAATGGGTGTCGGTAGAGGGCTTGGTAAAAAATGTAAAAAAATGGAGTGGCGAGCATCCTTATTTGTATAACCTGACCATTTCTTTAGAGGACGAAAACGGGCAGAAAACATATACTGGAACAAAAATAGGTTTCCGTAAAGTAGAAATTAAGGACAGCCAATTGATGGTGAATGGTGTCCCGGTTATTGTGCATGGAACAGATAGGCACGAGCATGATGCCGTGAACGGGCACGTATTAGATAGGGCTTCGATGCTAAAGGACATCCAGTTGATGAAAGAATTTAACATTAATGCCGTAAGAAACAGTCACTATCCAAATAACCCAATGTGGTATAAACTCTGCGATCAATTTGGTATTTATTTGGTTGATGAGGCCAACGTAGAAATACATGGCATGGGCGCTTCGTTGCAAAGCCCATTTGATGAAAAAGTGCACCCAGCTTATTTGCCCTTGTGGGCGCCTGCCATTGCAGATCGAATTCATAGAGCGATAAAAACAGACAGGAATCATCCTTCAGTAATCATTTGGTCTATGGGAAATGAATGTGGCAATGGGCCAGTTTTTCACGACGCCTATAAGTGGATTAAAAAAGAAGACCCTACCCGGCCCGTACAGTTTGAGCAGGCAGGCGAAGATATAAATACAGATATTGTTTGCCCAATGTATCCTCCGTTAAATGCTATGAAAGCTTACGCAGCTTCAAACAAAACCCGACCCTATATTATGTGTGAGTATGCACACGCTATGGGAAATAGCTCCGGTAACTTTCAAGAATATTGGGATGTAATCAAAACTAATAAAAAGATGCAAGGCGGCTTTATATGGGACTGGGTAGATCAGGGAATTAAAACTCAAGACGCCAATGGTAAAACTTTTTTTGCCTATGGAGGAGATTTAGGCGGATTTAACCTACAAAATGACGAGAATTTCTGTGCCAACGGATTGGTTTCTGCCGATAGAATTCCACATCCAGGGTTGTACGAAGTGAAAAAAGTTTATCAGAATATCATTTTTTCTGATTTTGATGCAGCTACAAGTCAGTTGAAGATCGATAATCGCTTTGCATTTACCAATTTAAACAATTACAATTTTGATTGGAAGTTGTATAAAAATGGAGATTTAATAAAACAAGGAAAGTTTGCAGTAGACTTGGCACCGCATACAGAAAAAACGGTAAAACTTGCGCTACCAGAAATACAAAATGCACAAGGCGAAGAATACACGTTAGATGTTTTTGCATATATTAAAAACGAAGAGCCTTTATTAGCCGTTGGCCACGAAATTGCGCGCGAACAATTTCTTTTAAAGCCAGAATATTTTGCCGACATTGCGGAAAGGACGAACGGAAAGCTAACCGTAAAGAATGAAAATAATAAACTAAATTTTTTAGCGGGAGATGTACAAGGCGCTATCGATCTAAAAACAGGAGAAATGATTTCTTATCAAATTAAAGGTGCTCCACGAATGATTAACAAACTACCCCAACCCTACTTTTGGCGTGCACCAACCGATAATGATTTTGGCAACAACATGCCAGAGAACATGGGCATTTGGCGCACTGCGCACGAGAACAAAAAGGTAGAATCGGTTACTGTTGGAGACAAAACAGCCGACGGCGTAGATGTTACCGTAAGCTATATTTTACAGGCAGACAACGTTCCATATTCATTAACTTACCACATCAACAACAATGCATCGATAAAAATTACCGCAGCTATGGATATGACAGGAAAAGACTTACCAGAACTACCTCGTTTTGGCATGCGCATGCAAGTATCACCAAGTACGCACCTTATTAACTATTATGGCCGCGGACCATGGGAAAATTATAGCGACAGAAAAACGGCTTCGTTTATTGGAAAATATACCGATTCGGTAGAAAATCAATATGTCGACACCTACATTCGACCCCAGGAAAGTGGTAACCGAACCGACGTGAGGTGGTTTACACTAACAAATGACAAAGGTTATGGCTTAAAGGTGCAAGGCATACAACCGATGAATTTTAGCGCCATTAACCATAGTGTAGAAGATTTAGACCCGGGCATGAGCAAAAAGCAACAGCATCCAACCAATCTAAAACCGCGCAATGAGGTGTTTTTGCACATAGATTTAAAACAACGGGGCGTTGGTGGCGATAACAGTTGGGGCATGCTCCCGCATGATCAATATCGTTTGCGAGATAAGAAATATAGCTATAGCTATGTGTTGAGTTTGGTAAAATAAGAGAATTTCATTTCCTAATAAAGCATTTAAATCTGCGGACGAATATTGTCCGCAGATTTTTTTTTGTTTGAAGGATTATGTCTCTTATCTATGTTGCACGAACTATTTCTAAGTCAGATTGAAACCTCAAAAAAAAGATTTAAACTTGAACTTAAAAAAAAATAGCAAACTCGAGAACGAGGCTTAAAGTTATCAAATTGCTCATTTGCAGCTTCTTTTTTAAATATGTTATAAAAATTAAATTGGCGCCTTCGCTTTATAAATCGATTTACAAGAATTTTCCGTAAATAAATCTTTTGACCTTTAGAAAGGAATTTGCATATTTGCAATACACTCTTTATCATACGATTATAATCTAAATAAAATTATGAGGGAAAATCATAATAACGCTCTTTACAAATGTGCCATTGTAGATGACGACCTGCAATTCATGTTTTTATTGTCAACATACGTTAAACAAGTATCGAAACTACAACTAGCTGGTACGTATCTCGACCCGCAAGTTGCAATGGACAGCATAAGCGAGGAAGACAACATAGATTTTTTGTTTTTGGACATTAGGATGGGTAATATTTCTGGTGTAGATGTAGCAGCTTATTTAAGAGATAAGGTAAAATTTATAGTTTTTGTAAGCGGCAGCAGCGAGTATGCCTTAGACGCGCTACAAGTTGGCGGCGACCAATATTTGCTAAAGCCTATTCCGTTTTCTACTTTCCTCACAACAATTAACGGCCTACTTGCCAGACAAAGAACTTCAAAGCAGCTAAACTCCATAACCTCTGGCTGAGAAACAGATACAGAACTGCGCGGATTGCAAAATACCAAGAGTTTAGCTGTTTTTAGCGCTAGGCAGTATGATCAACGTAATGTTAAGTTCTGGAGATGAAACTTTTAACCTATAGCGGTATGTTCATACACCTAAAAAATTTGTGCCCATTCCACGGCCGCTACGTAAATGATTAGTTTTTTCTCCCTTCCATTAACCAAAGTCCTTCTCTAAAAAAGGGCAAACTTAATTTAGTTTGCAACTCTTTTTTTACCCGACAATTTAGCAAGCAATAATTAGATTAAAACGATTTATTTTAGTAAATTTGTTTAACCGAAAACCAAATTAATGAAATCTAAATTTATCGCGTTCGCTCCATTGTTATTCTTATTTTTCTCGACCATAGCGTTTGCTCAACTGACCCTGCCAGATAGTTCCAAATTTTAGCCGAACAGCCAGGTCTTATGGAAACACCATAAACTTTACCCTTTGGAATGCCAGCGCCACTTACAGACTTCTTAAAGATAATAATGCAGAGATAAAGTTAGCAGCTTTAGATCTGTTGCATCAAAATAACAATATACGCTCTTATGCGGATCAAAATGTGTTGGGAATCGAAACTAGGCAAGTTTTGCAACAATATTTTATGGCAACGCTTTCTTACTATCCAAGGTTTTTTGGGTTAAAGGGGAAGTAATTTGGGGTTAAAAGTTACGGGTTGTGAGTGATGGGTTGCGAGTGCATAAATCTTCGTTATCCTTAAAAATTATATTTTTTAAGGATGACGGTAAAATTTGCATTCGGTTTAATGTCTAAAATTTGATTTACCTTAAAAATTCAATTTTTTGACGTGAAAGCATATCATAAAATTGTTTTTCTGCAGTTCCCGCATCTTACTCGTTTCCTATTTTTCGATTTAAATTTACCAAACAATTATAAAAACATTATCTTTAAAAGATGTTAGTAAATCGATTTAATCTTGGCATAATAGCAATAGCTGTAATTGCCTCCTCGTGTAAAACCCTTTCTCCCACCAAAGGAAAACCAACAAGTGGGTATACAAAATATGTAAATACTTTTATCGGTACTGCGCCATTGTTGGACCCAAAGGTTATTGGCTATACGCCACCAAAAGATTGGCGCGTTTGGGCAGGATTAACATTTCCAGGCAGTTCTTTGCCAAATGCGATGGTTCAATTAAGTCCCATTACCAAATTTGGTTCTGGCGCTGGTTATGAGTATGAAAATGATAGGATTTTGGGTTTTGCCCACACCAATAAAGGCCATTGGAATTTGTGCAACATTCCTATTTTACCTGTATCTGGCGCAGCCGAAGGAGCGACAAAATTCTCATCGCATTTTTCGCACAAAAATGAATCTTCATCTCCAGGCTATTACCAAGTATTTTTAGACGACTATAAAGTAAACGTGAGTTTGACCTCTACCCTGCGTTGCGGTTACCATAAATACGAATATCAAAACAATAAAAATCGGCAAATTTTCTTAAACCTTAGCAAGGCGAACAGCGGCATTAGGGGCTGGCTGATAGAGCAAGTTGGCAAAAGAGATTTGAAAGGCTATCAAGACATGGGGCGAGAGAAAATTTATTTTTACATCATGTTGAATAACGACATCTCAAACCTATTTCAATCGCCAGGAAGAAAAAGCAACAGCTATGCAATGGTTACGTTAAAAGACGGAACTTCTACGCCTGTTGAGTTAAAAATAGGTTTGTCTTTTGTGAGCACTGAAAATGCGAAAGAAAATTTAGAGGCAGAAATAGGAAATAAAAGCTTCGACCAAATACGCGCTGCCGGAAACGCTACTTGGGAGAATTTGCTAAGTCGTGTAAAAGTAAAAGGTGGCAGCGAAAAAAACAGAACGATGTTTTATTCCTCTCTTTATAGGTCTTTCTTGTGGCCTGTACTTCGCAGCGATGTAAATGGCGAATATACAGATGCAAAAAACAACACCATTAAAGCCGATTTTAACTATTATACCGTTCCATCTTTGTGGGATACTTACAGAAATAAAGTTGTGCTACTGGGCATGCTTCAACCAAAAACTACCGAAGATGTAATAAAATCTTTAATAGATATGGGCGACAAAACGGGTTTCATCCCCACATTTTTTCACGGCGATCATGCCACATCTTTTATTGCGGGTTCGTATTTAAAAGGCATTACCAATTTCGATGTAAAACATGCCTACCAATTGTTGTTAAAAAGCGCCAATGAAGAAGGTGGCCCGAGGCCGCACATTAAAGAATATATAGAGAAAGGGTACATTTCTACGCCAGATATAGCTCACCCAAACACAGAAACTAAAGCAAATGCCGGCGTTTCTAAAACATTAGAATTCTCTTACGATGATTATTCTATCGCACAATTAGCCAAGGCACTGGGCGATAGCAGCAATTACCATACGTTTATGAAACGTTCTAAAAATTATCAGAATGTGTTCGATAAGAAAAGTAATTTTATGCGCGGGCGTCTGGCAAATGGAGATTTTGTAAAAAACTTCGATCCAGAATATCCTTATTATGAATACATGTACCGGGAGGCAAATGCATGGCAAGTTTCATTTTATGTGGTGCACGATATGCCAGGTTTGGTAAACCTTTATGGCGGCAAGCAAGCTTTCGAGAAGAAATTAGACACTTTTTTTACCAAACCTTGGAATCCTAAACACATTGCCAGGAACGTTTCTACTTTTATAGGGCAATATTGCCAAGGCAACCAGCCAGATCACGAAGCACCAGTTGCCTACTATTTTGTAGATAAGCCAGAAAAATCTCAGAAGATTTTAGACCACATCATCAACAACCTTTATGGCATTGGTAAAGAAGGTTTGGCCCTTTCGGGGATGGATGATGCAGGAGAAATGTCTTCGTGGTATGTGTTTAGCGCAATGGGGCTTTATCCGTTTTCGCCAACTGATGCTCGGTTTATTACTACAGTGCCGGTATTTGATCAAATAGACTGGACTACAAACGATGGCAAAACACTAACCATCAAAAAAGAAGGTCCGGGTAGAAAATTGAACGAAATAGATGTAAATGGGAAACCAATAAATGGTTACTTTATTTCTAACGATTTATTTAAAAATGGTGGAAATATTGAGATAAAAACGAAAGAGTAATTTGTGTTTTGTAGAAGTTAGAAAACTTTAGATTGATTAATATTGTAAATTCGCCGAGCAAATTGCGGCGCCGGCAGGATAACGAATGCCACGCTTTAATCGGCCAGGTTGGAATATAAAAAGCATAAAAAAGGCGGGATTTTCTTTAAAGAAAATCCCGCCTTTTTTAAGTCAGAAAGTTGACCTGTACGAAAATGGTTAGCGTGAAACCAGCCGTATTTTGTTACCTAAAGTTAAAATGCATTTAGTTCGGCAACCTGTGTGTAGCCACCATTATAGGCCGAATTAATACTCACCTTGAAATATCTGGCAGTTTTAAAACCCTTTGGCAGAAAAACAGGCTGAACATCCTTGTTATTTTGCAGGTTAAAACTTCCCGCATCGATCCATGTGATATTATCTGTGCTAATTTGTATGCTCACATCATTTGCTTTTCCGCCTCCGTCTGCTTGCCTTCCTTGAAAGGAGAGGCCGTGCAACTCTTTACTCTCGTGCATATCAATTACTAAAATATGCGGTGGGCCCGGCGAGCCGCCTTTCCATTGCGTATGCCAAAACGTTTCTTTGTTTCCATCTAAAGCAAAAATCGCCCGACCATTATTAGGTCCCTCTCCATCTGCTTCTTGCGAGGAGAAAAAATCGACAGTCCAATTTGCCCTGTCGAAATTAGGATAGTCTTTTAAATCTGGCTGCGCCTTTACGATATAAAAAGTAGTGCTTAGCGCCCCATTAAGTTTTACCGATGGGCACGAAAGTGTTATTGGCAACAAATAAGTTTGCAAGACTGCCATTGCTCCCGCACCCTTCGTTTTTAGGTTAACGGTAAGAGGAGTTGTACTTGTTTGCCCCTTATAAATTGTGCTAGACATGTTAGACATTTCATAAGCCTCTTGGGGCAATAACAAGTAGTTGGTTTTATTTGCCAAATTAAAGCTATCTACCTTTTTGGGGTTAACCACAAAATTAACGGCAATATTATCGGTAGGGTATCCCTGCCCTCCATAAGCCGCTCCGTAAACCAGTGTTTGCACACTGTCTGTAACTTTTAAGTTTTTGGTTACTGGCCCGTTTACTCCTTGGGGCATATAAACTTGGGTATATGAATCTATCGGTTGGTAAGGTAACTCTACCTTATCTTTACAACCCATGTAACTAATGCTCGCCATTAGTCCGATAACGGCGAACAATAAAACTTTATTTTTAGTCCTTTTCATCTTTTTCTTTTTAATTTTCTACCTACCATCCGGGGTTTTGTGTAATTAATTTAGATCTATCTAAATCGTACTGGCTAATTGGGAACAAATAAGAAGCAGGCGTACGGAAGATATGATTGCTTATAACTACCCGTTTATAAAATGAATTATCATCTTTATTGATGTCCATGCCATGCATTTCGCCCATTACTTCCGGGGCAATCTTCCATCTTCTAATGTCAAACCAGCGTAGCGATTCGAATGCCAATTCAACCCTTCTTTCTTCTCTAATTCTGGTTCTCATATCTGCTTGAGATGCTGGTGCGGGCAAATTTGCTGTTCCGTACTGCGGCACACCTGCTCGGTCTCTAATTAAATTCAAGTAAGTCAAAATATCTGGATTTCCCGGGCTATACTCATTAAGGGCCTCTACGTAATTAAGATAAATTTCTCCAAGTCTAAAAAGAGGCAATGGTCTATTTTGCTGAGCGCCATTTCCGCCAGAGCCGTTGTTGGTTTGAGGAGCAATATTTTTTCTCAATAAATAGCCCGTTCTCGACCAATCTGTAGGATGACCGTTTTTACCGTTAGCCCCGCTTGCATAAAAGCTTATTGGCGCCTCGGTTGTCATTTTACCTCCCTGAAACATGCTGTTGTTATAAGTTACCGAGGCATAAAACCGGGGTTCTCTATTTAAATACATATTATATACCTGTACGCCGTTTTCGGTCGTAAATCCAGTTTCAGAATAAAGAGATGACTCGGTTATAGGTTTACCATCAGACATAAAGTAGGCATCTACTTGTTCTTGAGTAACCGCTATCCCATCCCATCCACCCGCAATTCTCGGCATACTGTTCACATCCAATCCTGTTAAATTATTGTTGTTTCTGTTAAATATTTGCTCCGAATTCCAAGCTTGAGAGAAAATGCCCTGATATGATTTTATAGGGTCGCCGCTTGGGTCTTTATACAAAGAATACAAGCCAAGATCTATCACCGCCTTAGCCGCATCTGCTGCTTTTTTCCATTTTTCTTGGTCATAGTTTTGGTTGATAAGGTTTTTACCGTCTAAACTTTTGAGACTAGCAAACCCGGTGTTTCCATTAAATTCGGGGCTGGCTGCATACAACAAAACTCTAGATTTTACTGCCAACGCCATGCCGACTGTAGCCCTGCCAAATTCCCTATCGCTGGCTTGCCCATTAGCTGATGGAACTTTGGGCAAAATAGCCGCCGCTTTATCTAATTCAGATACCACATAATTAACACAATCGTCATAAGGACTTCTTGGAATCTGCATATCGTTTGCAGTAGCATCTGCAGGAATTTCTGTTTCTCCCACCAACACAACAGGACCATATTGTCTCATTAATAAAAAGTAGAAGTATGCTCTGAGAAAG
Organism: Pedobacter sp. UYP30; assembly: GCF_040547165.1. NCBI lineage: Bacteria > Pseudomonadati > Bacteroidota > Sphingobacteriia > Sphingobacteriales > Sphingobacteriaceae > Pedobacter > Pedobacter sp. UYP30. The sequence goes on from NZ_JBEPPD010000026.1 coordinate 29,073, forward strand.
CGGGCCTCGGCTTTGTATTGTTCTATTTGCTGCTTTCCACCTAAAGATAAGATTTCTGCATTTCCATCAATGTGGTTTATAAAATAAGTAGCAGATCTAATTCCGTTGTAATAATTGTTCCACCTATCAAACAAGGCATTGCTTGGCCCTATGTTACCTATATTCAAATTATAAATTGGATATTTCGTCCAAGTAACATCTATCTCATCGGCATTTCCGCCCCATGGGTTTTGTTCCCACATGTTAGAGGGGTCATCGACATAGCTGTACACATTTGCAAGGTATTGCTCTGACGGTCCTTTCTTTTGAAAAACCTGCTCAATGGTAATTCGATCGTTTGGTACTTGATCCAAATATTTTTTACAACCAGTTCCGATTGTCGAAGTAAGAAGAACGGCTGAAAGGCCCAGTATTATATTTATTTTTTTCATGTTATCTATTCTCAAAAAATATTATTTAAATGTGGTTTTAATTCCAAAATTGAAGGTTTTCAATAATGGATATTGGGCTCCTCTACCGTCACCTAGCTCTACATCCCAAAGTTTAAATTGGCTTGCGGTAAACAGGTTATAGCCAATAAAGTAGATGTTTAAGTTAGACATGCCTGTATGTTTTAACCACTTCGAGCCTGCAAAATCATAGCTCAATTGAGCGGTTTGCAGTCTAAGAAAAGCTCCGTTTCTTACCCACCAGGTACTGTTTTCGTAGTTCATATTATCGTTTCCGTACGTAAGCCTTGGATACATTGGATGATCTGCATTATTCTCTGGAGTCCATCTATCTGTTATCTGCGAAAGCAAATTACCTCGTTCCCCGCCCTGACTAAATGGCTGAAAACCATCCCCATTAAGCCTAATATCTACATTGCTAATGCCCTTAAACCATGCCGACAACGCAAAACCTTTCCAGCTAAATGTTGGCCCAAAACCATACACTATTTCTGGAATAGATCCATAGCCAATTGGTCCTTGATCAAAATTATTGATAACTCCGTCGCCATTAAGATCTTTATACTTAATATCACCTGCTCTATTTGTTCCCGTTTGATATGGGCTGTTTGCAACATCATCTGCACTTTTAAATAAGCCGAGTGCGGTATACCCAAAGCGCTGGCCAAATTTACGCCCTATGCGTTGTTGCCATGGATATGGCCAAGGCGCATTTGCATCATTAATAACATTTGCCCTGGTCCAGGTTAGGTTTCCTCTTAATTGAAACTGCCAGTCGCCAATTTTCTTATGGTATTCTACATTGCCATCTATACCTCTGTTATGAACTTCGCCCAGATTGGCTTGTGGAAGATTAAGAATTCCTACATAAGTTGGAACGTCTCCCCTTTGCCTATAAATGCCTGTTCTAATCTCTTGAAAAATATCTGCAGTGATAGAAAGATCTTGGTGCAAGGCCCTTAATTCTATTCCAAGATTTTGCTTTTTAGCTTTCTCCCAAGTAACATCTACCGGATAATCGCCAATGTCTAACCCCGTAAAATTATTGTCGCGGGCAATTCCAAAACTGTAATTTCCATGATCGTTTACCGTAGAAATATAACCGAAACGACGGCCACCAATTGCACTATTACCAACTTCTCCGTACGAGTATCTAAATTTTACGAACTGGAAAATATTGGTTAAAGGTTTAAAGAAATTTTCTTCTGATAAAACCCAACCAGCGCTAAACGATGGAAAAAAGCCAAAACGCTTGCCAGGGGCAAAGGTTTCTGAACCATTGTAACCAAAATTCGCTTCCGCTAAATATCTGTTGTCATACGCATAGGTAGCACGCCCAGCCAAGCCGAGGTAACGATAAGGAATTGAATTTATAAAATCATTTGCAAAAGCATCTTCCCTATCTTGCGCATTAAATAAAATTAGCCCGGTTACATCATTTTTGCCAAACTTGTTTACATAATCTACCTTCGCCTCGGTGTAGAATTGGCGGGTGCCGCCATTTGTTCTACCATAACCCAAAAAGCTGGTCCCGATAGAGGTTTTATCTAGCAGTAAATTACCATCCGCATCGCGGCCAGTTGCCAAATACCCATCTACGGTTTTTGTACGGCTTATGTTATGGGTATTATAGTTATCAAAAGAAAACATTCCAGAAGCAGACAATCCTTTTAAAATACCGCCTAAATCTTGGGTAACCCTAATGTTGCTCCACAACTGACTTCTAAATTCGGTTGCATAGCCACTCTGGGTTAACAAGTTATACGGATTTAACACGTCACCAGTTCTTATTTGCGAATTTAACCCGTTAGAATAAACTGGTGGAATAACAATTGGAGGCAACAAATACGATGATGTCCAGATTGCATCGACTGAGTTGCCTGGATAGTTTCCATTGCTAAGCCATCCAGAAGCTCCAAAATCTATTCTTGTAGTTTTAGTTACATCAAGAGTTAAGTTGGAGGTAAAGTTGTAGCGTGTAAATTTAATTGCTGAGTTATAATTAGCTAAACCGTCAGTTTTGTATAAACCGTCTTCATCATAATAACCAAGAGAAAGGTAGTATTTGGCACTTTCTGAGCCACCGTTGGCATTTACCCGAGCTCTTCTATTTTGTCCTGATTTGTTAAACAAGGTATTGAACCAATCTACATTAGGATAAAGATCTGGATCTGTACCAGCCGCCGTTTTAGCAATTTGATCTGCCGTATATTTGGGAGTTGGATCATTTGGAAAACTGCTCTTATAAGCTTCATTTGCCATATTCATATAGGTTACACCATCGGCAAATTTAGGGATAGAAGTAAATTGCGTTAAACCCTGATCATATTGAATATTTATTGTCGGTTTCCCAAATTTACCTTTTTTGGTTTCGATTAGGATAACACCGTTTGCTCCCCTAACGCCATAAACCGCAGTTGCAGATGCATCTTTAAGCACGCTAAAGCTTGCAATATCTTCTGGATCTACATTAGAAAAACTTCTTTCTACTCCATCTACAAGTATTAATGGAGAACTGCTTGTAAAAGTTGAGATTCCGCGGATGTAAATTTCAGAATTGTCATAACCGGGTTGTCCACTGCGCTGTACACCTATAATTCCGGCCACCCTGCCCGCAATTACATTTGTTAAATTGGCAACGGGTTGTTTTAGTTCTTCGGCATTTACGGTACTAATTGCACCTGTAGTGGTAATTTTCTTTTGCTTTCCGTAGCCAACTGCCACTACATCGTTAAGCTGATTGGCATCACCTTTTAGTTGAACATCAATAAGTTCTTTGTTGTTTACCAGAACTTCTTTAGTTATGTACCCAACAGAAGAAAACACCAATGTGCCCGTTCCGCTCGGGATTGTGATTTTGTAGTCTCCATCGGCATTGGTAACTGCCGCGGTGTTGGCACCTTTTAATTTTACAGATACACCAGGTATAGGAAAATTCTGATCGTCAGTAACCTTTCCTGTTACCTCAATAACTTTTTGTGTTGTGGTTTTAACGTATCCATTTAATGGTTTAGGAGAAATTAAAATGGTTTTGCTGCTAGCACTCAATTGCATAAAAGTTGCAAGCATTACTAGGAAAGATAGTTTTAGGCCACGAGCAAATGGTGGCTTGACACAGAACGGTCGTCTCCAGAGGAGAAATAGAGTATAGGTTTTATACATTTGATGGTTAAAGTTTAGTTAGAGGTTTTATTAAGGGTAGGCTTTAATCCAAAACACTAGCCATGAATTGAAGCCTAATGGGCATGTATACCCAAGGTTTTTTATAATAATAGTAGATTTATTTTACCAAGATAATCCTCCTTTCTATTTTTACAAACAGCCAGCTGGATAAGGAAAATTGCCTGGCAAACCAGCAAAATAATTACGTCTCCATTATTAATTTTGTGCCTCATAAAATATTAAAATGACCCTACTGGTTAGAAATTCATTTGGTTCTATCTAGCTCTCCTCTTCCTATTATCCTACGCAAATCACGTATTTATTTTTCATCAAAAGGTTACGCTCTTATTCATATTTTTTGACATCACGTTCTTTTTTTATCGACAAACCTTATCTTATCGACACAACGAAACCACAAATACTCCTCTCCAAAACACAGCCTAAGCCACCGCCAGACGAAAATCTACACTTGACCCTTAACCGGCTATCAATAGCAAATATGCCAGAAAACATACCGAGAGAAGAAACTATCGAATAGATAATATTGGCTCTGGTTAGAAAATATTAGCATTAACATTAAGAATTACAGCGCTTAGTCTCTGTAATTTCATATATCTAAGATTTAATAGGAGAAAAATACCCCAAAAAAATACGAGTGACATTGAATCGTCTGTCCATAAAAATGAGCTGAAAAAAATATTTTGCGTAAAAAAACGTTAATACGTAGCAATTAATTCAACCGTAATTTACATCAAATGTTAAACTACAGCTGAATTATTGTGACACGATAAAAAACTACTTTTCCCGCTGAAATTTAGTTACCGTTGATTCTAAATCCGACCAAGTACCACCGTCGTACAAGTGTTTAAATCCCTTTTCTTTATATACTTTCAACTTTTACGCTTCGTAAACCATGTGAGCAGCAAGTGGTGTAAACTTAGTTTGTATCTAACTCTACAAAACATACCCTCATTGGTTCTAATGAAATATTTAATGATCCATTAATATGACCCATGTTATATTCTCGTTCTTACATCCAAAATTACCGCGCCGTTTTCTATTTTCTTTACGAGACCTTTGTCTATCGTTGAAATTCTGTAAATGCGGTAGGAGATATAGATAAAAAATATATACCACCAATAATAAAAACCGATTTCATAGCTTACTTAGGATTTTATAATCAATGTAGAATGTGCCAAACGGTACAAAGCAAGCCAAAATAACTTTCCAAGTCGTATCTTTAAATTTCCAACCGTATTCTACGCCAACACTTAGGGTATTAAAAACGAAAAGCAAAAATATTGCGCCATGAATTGGACCCAAAGATTTGGTTAAACTCGAGTCGTTATAGTAGTGTTTCATTGGAACCGCAATGAAGATGAGGGCTAATAAAGAAATGCCTTCCAAGTAGCCAATAACCCTTAACCTACCGATTTTTGTTTTGAATAAATTTATCATATTATCTAAAATAAGGTCATTTTGTTATTAGAACATTGATGTAGCATTTATACCATCGGGAATTTGCTGAACTACATCCCATAATTCTGCAAGTTTCCCATCTTCAATTCGCCAAATATCAACTGCCATACTTCCCTTGTCATTTTTATTGTGTTTAATAAAACAATATATCCATACAAAATCACCCTCACTTATAATTTTCTTAATGTAAACCCTAAAATCAGGATTTGCATTAAATACATAGTTTGTAATTGCATAAATGGTTGAGTCTGCACCTGCAGGTACGTGAGGATGATGATTTATAAAATTCTCTTTCATCATTTCCTTTGCTTTTATTATATTCTTCTCGTTATAGAATATTTCATAAAATTCTGTTATTAATTGTTGATTTGTCATTTGATTATTTTTTATATGATTAATTTTTTCAAATAAACTTTGCTTTTGGATTTTAACGTACAATGTTTTTTGTTTATCAGAATTATCTAAAATAAGGCCTGTTTGCTAATGGAGAAAATGGCCAAGGAATAGCTATAAAAATGATGATTAGCGAAATTGAATACCAAATCAAAATTGTTTTAAACTTTTCTTTGTCGGTTGTTTTTCTTTTTGAAAGTGCTGAACCAATTGTAATAAAAATGATTGCTGTCAGCATCAAAATGATATGAAGTAAACCAAAAAAAGTCGTGTCTAAATTTTTTATGGCCTGGTTGAAATTGTGCCAAAAATATTTTATTATCGGGCTTTGGGTATAGAGTAAAATGCCGATAACCAATTGTATATGTGCAATAGTAGCTGTCCAATGCCTGACTGTATTGTCGGTTTTAGAAAAACTAGATTTCAAAAAATAGCCTTTTGCCGCCCTAAAAATGGAGTAAAGCAAACTCGTGAGCACAAGCCATCGAATTATAGAATGGTAGAATATAAATGTTTGGTACATCGAAAATTTGAATTAACGATGCAAAGATATTTAAAACATACCAAATAGTATGTTTTAAATATCATCTTTTATTTTAGGCTGTTTAGGTAGGCCTTAAGTTCTTTTAAATAAGAATAATAACAGTCGGTGTTGTTGTACACTTTTCCGAAACTTCTAATTCCCCAATAGCCAGATATAACAAAATACGCAACTTGTTGTGGGTTTACATCCTTTTTAAGAATGAATTTATCAACTCCATTTTGTATGATTTTTTCTAGTGTGAGTTGCCATTCAGAAATTATGTCAGCAATTGCTTTCCCAAAAACTGGATTCCAGGGCGTCATCTCTTGTGCGAGATTGCCAACCGGACAACCACATTCCACAGTCAAAAAAGAGTTATCCAACAGCAATGACTTTATCAATTTGTAAATTTCCTTTACAGGATCTGTACTGTTTCGAAAGGTTTCTACAAAGGCAGTTTGCATTGTTGGTTTTAAAATTTCGTCGATGATTGCTAGACCCATTTCATCTTTCGTTTTAAAATGGTAATAAAATGCGCCTTTTGTTACCTTTGTGGTCGCAATAATCTCATCGATACTTGTAGTCTGATACCCTTTTTTGTAAATTAATTCAAATGCTTTTTCTAGAATTGTATTTCGAGTTGCGGCGGCCTTGTTCATAAAAAGATACTAAATGGTATAATTTACAAATAAAACCTAATTTTTCGGGCTTTACAAATTGAAAATCCCCGAAATTTATTTTCGGATTTTTTAGATGCATCGGTGCACTGCCGATTATAAGAACTCTTGAGTCTTTAGTTTTTTGAAGCAAATTCATTAGATGTTTTGGCAGAGAAAAATGGATAAGATAATTTAATGCAAAAGATTTTTCAAAACCTTCATTTGTTTGCTCTTTATTAAAATAAATGGCTCCGGCTGCATTAACTAAGCCATTTAAGGTGATGATACTTATTTTTAAAGCCTTCACTCAATTTTCTAATTGAAGTTTGAAGTGATAGGTCGGCAACCAAATAATTGATGTTTTTATTTCTAGAAGATTGAACAATCTCCCTAATAGTATTTTCTCCCTTGGCTTAGGTGCGGGCTTACAATCACAACCCAAGCGCCAGATTTCGCTAAGTCTGTGCTATAGCATTACCCATTACAGAAGTACCACCTGTAACCAGAAATATCTTGTTTTATTATTCATCTTTTATAATTTTGAAATTTAACACAAAGGAACTAAAAAAGACAAAGGCTGTTTTATCCGAAACGATGCTTAATTTAACTAAAATGACTATTCGTTAATTAAACGAAGCCCTAAATTCCATCGGCGTCAATTCTGTTTTAGATTTAAACAATTTACTAAAAGATTGCGAATGCTCGAAACCTAAGGCGTAAGCAATTTCGCTGATGGATAGTTCTGTAGTGGATAATTGTTCCTTTGCTTTTTCAATTAATTTTTCGTGAATGTGTTGCTGTGTGTTTTGACCCGTTAATACTTTTAAAAGTTCACTTAAATAATTGGGAGATAGGTTTAATTTCTCCGCAATTTTTTGAACCGATGGTAAGCCATTTTTTACTAGGTCTTCCTTATCAAAATAATCTTTAAGAATTTCTTCCAAACTGTCTAAAATTTTATGACTTGTTTTTCGTCTTGTAAGAAATTGACGTTGATAAAATCGTTCTGCATAATTTAAGATGACCTCCAATTGTGCAATGATAATATCATGGCTAAATTTATCGATACTCGAATGATATTCTTGTGCGATGCTCTCTACAATTCCGTTAATAATGGACTCTTCTTTCTGCGAAAGAAACAGGGACTCGTTTGCTGAATAATCGAAAAACTTATACCGGTTTATAGTTTTCGCCAAAATGGTGTTCCAAAGAAAATCGGGATGAATTAACAGCAACCATCCCGAATGATTTGATACTGCATTTTCGTCCATTTCTACACGCAAAACCTGTCCGGGAGCCATAAAAAACATAACCCCTTCATCAAAATCATATTCTTGCTGCCCATAACCTAATCTATAATTCAACCCTCTCTTTATGGCTATGGTGTAAAAATCAAAAGTTGCACTTACAGATTCCTTTTCTGCATGATGCGGAATTTTGGCATAATCTATCACACTTATTAATGGATGTTCCGGCAGCGGCAATCCATTGTATTTGTGAAATTCGCTAATGGTTTTAATTCTGATTGGGCTAGGATGCTTCATGTTATAAAGATACCAATTTGGCTTTCGCCTTATCCATACTCTTATCCATAAAATTCAAAATGAAATTTGGGGCAACACGGCTCATAAATTTCAAGACTTTTGCGACACCCGGTTTAATTTCCAATTTATTTTTAAGAATCCCGTGAATTGCGGCCGACACCATTTTATCTACATTCATGTTTTGTTTTTCATCAACCAAGCCCTCAAAATTGTCCATCAACTCCGTATTGGTTCCCGGAGGCGCAAGTTCGAAAATTTTAACTTTTGTTCTTTTAAGTTGAAGTCTCAAAATTCGGGTATATGCATGCACACCTGCTTTGGCTGCACTATAAACAGGCGATAATGGAAAAGGCACAAAAGCCAGACCTGAGGAAACATTTACGATTGCAGCCGAATCTTTTTCCTTTAAATGAGGCAAAAATTGTTGAACCATTCTAATGGTGCCAGATAGGTTGACGTCTATTTCGCGCGTAATATTTTCCAAATCCATCGTGATATCTTGCAAATCGATATTGCGCATAATACCTGCATTATTGATGACGATGTTTAATGCCGGAAATTGCTTGGTAACCTCTTGATAAAGTTTTTCGATATCTTCTATTTTGCTTACATCACTTTGAAAAGTGTGCACGTTTGGATATTGTTTTTTCGCATTTTCCAATTTGCCTAAATCACGCCCTGTGATGATAATGTCAGCTACACCCTGCTGCCAAAGTTGTTTTACAAACTCAAGCCCTATGCCGCTTGTTCCACCCGTAATTAAGATTGTACTGTCTCTTAGTTCCATTTTTTATACTTTTTATACCAACAAAAGTAGTTTGATCAAATAAAACAAATGTAACCAGACTAAGGATTGTTGTAGTCTAAATCTGGTTTGCAATGCTTAATTTTTAAATGGGTGTCCAAGATAGATTAAGAGTAAAGGCATTAATAAGAACGGAATTTCTATCAGCGTTAATTTTAAGTTGTCTGTGTTTAAGGCTAAAGCCATAATAAACAATATCAACGTAGCGTTTAGAAGGTTTCCGACAAAGAATGTTTTCGGAAACAAAACAAGTAGGGCAACCGCCAATGTTAGCGCTCCGATTATAAATCCCAAAGGCCTGTTAATCCCCAAGTCTGCAAACATTTTAGACTGCTCTGGACTAACTTTATTTGTAAGGCCCGCCCAACCGTGTTTAACACTAAAGAAAACGGTAATCATTATCAAAATCCCACTTAATATTTTCATCTTTTTAATATTTACTCGGCGTTACAAAATTAAGTAACAACAAGATATTAGATGTAGCTAAATCCAAGTTTGTTGTAGCAGAAGTGTGGTTTGTTGTGATTTTATTTTAGAAAATATTTGTTAAAGTAAAAGATTGGTAGATGGGAATTCCAGGCATCGCTTAAAATCAATGTCGAACCATCAATTAACAGATTCTCTAAATGTGAGTGGGGTTGATTCTTTCAAATTTCACCACCTCCAAACCACCAAAGGCGAGATATTACAGAGCTTTCTCGACGTATTTTTTATTAATTTGTTCCTGAATATTTATTTTCGCATAGTCAGAAATTTTGCTTGAATTCAAGTAATAAATGCAACAGGGTTTAAAAGTAGCCGGTACGGCTTTTTTGCCCTAGGGCAAAAAAGCCGTACCGGCTGGGGCGAAAA
>NZ_JBEPPD010000027.1:0-37227 GCF_040547165.1 Pedobacter sp. UYP30
TATGTAAAGTGATATAACCAAAAATTATGCAGTAACGCCCAACTAAAGCCGCATTATTGTTTATCACTTTACATAACTAATTGCTTTGCATAATGGCTGTTATGTAAAGCTTTACATAATTCTCACAACCATCCCTCGTGCAATTTAAAGCCAAGTCAGGCAGATATCTCTCTAACCAAAAAATTGAAAACTGCTGGTACTTATTTAGACATCGTGGTACTTGAGCACATCATCATTACCGCAGAAGGATATTACTCTTTTGTAGATGAGGGACTGATTTAGGGGGAATCCCCTTTTTAATTTATGTAAATAAATCGATTGAAATCAGAAATTTCACGAACGTTCCGTGTTGCTTGCGTTCTAAAAACTCGTTGCATTCGAACCTTTGCCTTTAAACCTGACGCAATGGAGCGCAGGACAAAAAGCGAAAGATATGTTACAACAATTCACATGGTCGCAATTTCTGATTGCCGCACTTTTACTCTCCATTATCTGGTATGCGGGTGTGGTCTTGATCTTCTATCAAAAAGAATTTTTTGCATTACTAATCGGGAGAAAAAATGGAAAGCCAAAGATAGAGCCGCTACCCCATACATGGGAGAAAGAGGAAGGATTTACAGCAGATGAAAACGTAAGCGCTTTGCTCGGTGAATCCAAACTGCCGGAAGGAATGAGCACCGTTAGCATGAGCGGTTTTGGATTCAGCCGGGGTGAAGGTGCAAAAGAACATCAGGTCGGGCTGGTTCCTGATGTGCTGGAAGAAATTAAAATGGTTTTCGATACGCTTACAAAAGAAGATGGGAATAAAAATAATTTCTTGAATCTAATGCGTTTGCTTAGCGACAAATATCCAAAGATAGGCTCAAATCCCAACATCGGGTACATCAACGAATTTATTACGGATCACGCGCCATTCCATCTTTCGGCTGAAGAGCTTGAAGATTTATGGATTTAGCGCATTCGATTTAAAGGCATTCGATCATTTAATCCCCTACAAAGCTTACAACATGTACAATTCCAAACAACACTTTCGTACCCATAAAAAAACTCAATTACTTATGAAAAATTCAACAAAAATCCCTAAAAACCAACCCCTAGTAAAAACTCTTGTGAGTTCTGTAATTCTTGTTGCCTTCAATATGCTCTGTAGTATTACGCTGTTCGCACAAGACGGAAATGCGGGAATACAAGAGGCCACCAATAAGGTCAAAGGGTATTTCGACACAGGAACAGACCTCATGTACGCCATTGGTGCAGTGGTTGGTATTATCGGAGCAATCAAAGTATTCAATAAATGGAACGCAGGTGAACCCGACACTAACAAGGTTGCCGCTGCATGGTTCGGCTCCTGCATTTTTTTGGTGGTGGTGGCAACCGTGCTCAAATCATTCTTTGGTATTTAACAAATAAAGTCTTCCCATCGGGGGAGGATTAAGGAGGGGCTCATGTCAAGTATTTATCACATCAATAAAGGGGTTTCCAAACCCATTGAATTTAAGGGCTTAAAAGCCCAGTACATCGCCTATCTCGCGATAGGATTGGTGCTGCTGCTTATCGGTTTTGCCATTCTTTACATCATTGGACTAAGTCTGTTTTTAGTTCTTCCCTTGATTTTCGGGCTGGGAGCGACCTTATTTTTTACCGTTTTCCGGTTGAGCCATAGGTTCGGAGAACATGGACTATCGAAATTCTTGGCCAAACGCAGCCTGCCAAAATCCTTGAGATTTCGATCAAGAAGATTATTTACAAGCTTAAAAACGCCGTAATAGCAACGGAATGAGTGACAAAAAACAAAAGACCAATACCCACAAAAATTAAAATACTATGGTAGAAGCTCAGCATATATTGCCTATTTATAAAGTGGAAAACAACTGTGTGCTTTCTATGCAGGGGGATATTACCATCGCCTACAAAGCCACATTGCCCGAAATCTTTACGCTGTCCGACAGGGATTATGAAGCTTACCATCAATCATGGGTGAAAGCCATCAAGATCCTTCCCACCTACAGTATTTTTCACAAGCAAGATTGGTTTACAGAAAGTGCCTACAAAGCAGATTTTGAAAAGTCAGATACAAGCTTCTTATCCAGAGCCAGCGAAAAATTCTTTAACGAGCGACCCTTTTTAGATCATCATTGCTATATCTTTTTGACCAAGAAACCGAAGGATAGAAAGTTATCCTCATCCGTTTACAGCAATATCCTCCGTAAATCTATTGTTCCGGTCCAGACCACTAACCCAGTGCTGCTTCGGGAGTTTCTCGATAGCGCCGGCCAATTTGCGCGTATCTTAAAAGACAGTGGATTTGTGGATCTTCAAAGACTAAATGACGATGAATTGGCCGGTACGGCGAATCATGCAGGAATTATCGAGCGATATTGCTTCCTCACGGATGTAGGGCGGCAACCCCTTATCCAAGACATCCACATCAAAGATGAAATCCGCATTGGCGAAAAGCATGTCGAGCTTTATACGTTATCAGATACCGAAGAATTGCCGCCCCTTTGCGGAAGTCGCATCAATTACGATAAGTACAGCACCGACCGGACGAAATTCAGCATCGGCTTTGCTTCGCCATTGGGAACACTTTTAAATTGTAACCACATCCTGAACCAATACATTTTCATAGAAGATGCACAGAAGACGATCAAAAGATTGGAAGCAAAAAAACTGCGCTTGCAATCGCTATCCAGTTATTCCAGGGCGAATGCCGTTGGTCGCGATGCAGTCAACGACTTTCTTAATGAAGCGATTGTAAACCAGCGTTTACCAATCAAAGCGCATTTTAATGTATTGACCTGGTCAGAAGATAGCGAAAAGGTTGGTGATCTAAAAAATCTCGTCAGTTCTGCGATGGCACAAATGGATGCAATAGCAAAACAGGAGACTGATGGACAGGCGCAAATCTGGTGGTCAGGCCTGCCGGGAAACGAGGCGGATTTCCCTATGAACGATACGTTTGATACCTTTTTGGAGCAGGCTACCTGTTTTTTTAACCTCGAGAGCAACTACCGTTCTAGCATTAGTTCGTTTGGTCTCCGATTGGGCGACCTATTAAGCGGAAAGCCAGTACACGTGGATATCTCCGATGAACCCATCAAACAGGGATTTACGACCAACCGCAATAAATTTATCTTGGGACCGAGCGGTAGCGGTAAATCTTTCTTTACCAATCACATGATACGCTCTTATTATGAACAAGGTGCGCACGTGGTGCTCGTAGATGTGGGACACAGTTATAAAGGACTTTGCGATCTTGTTGGTGGCTATTATTTCACCTATACCGAGCATAACCCCATCAAGTTCAATCCTTTCTATCTGACCAGCGGTGATGTGCTTGACACCGAAAAAAAAGAAAGTATAAAGACCTTGTTGCTAGCGCTATGGAAAAAAGAGGATGAAACTTTTAGAAGATCTGAATATGTGGCGCTGTCCAATGCGCTGACCCTCTATTTTGAACATATCGAAAAACGACCTTATATTTTTCCCTGCTTCAATACTTTTTACGAGTTCCTCTTATCGGAATACATGCAGGTTCTCGAAGATGGAAAAGTGAAAGAGAAGGACTTTGATGTGAGCAATTTTCTATATGTCCTGAATCCGTATTACCGCGGTGGCGAATTTGATTACCTGTTGAATGCGACGGAGAACCTGGATCTTTTAAACGAGCGATTTATCGTTTTTGAACTGGATCAGGTAAAAGACCATCCGATTCTTTTTCCGGCCATTACACTGATCATCATGGAAGTATTTATATCCAAGATGCGCAAATTGAAAGGGATTCGCAAAGTGATCCTATTGGAAGAAGCTTGGAAGGCAATTGCCAAAGAGGGCATGGCAGAGTACATCAAATACCTGTTTAAAACCGTAAGAAAATTCTTTGGGGAAGCGATTGTGGTCACCCAGGAAGTGGAAGACATCATCAGTTCTACGGTGGTCAAGCAAGCCATCATCAATAATTCTGACTGTAAGATCCTGCTTGACCAAAGTAAATACCAGAACAAATTCGACAGCATCCAAGAACTCCTCGGATTGACAGAAAAGGAAAAGGCGCAGATCCTATCGATGAACAAGGCAAACGACCCCAAACGAAAATATAAGGAGGTTTTCATTTCACTGGGCGGACAGTACAGTAAAGTGTACCGAACAGAAGTTTCGCTAGAAGAATACCTGGCCTATACGACCGAAGAAAGCGAAAAACTAAAGGTGCAACAATATGCCAAACGGTACGGCAGCATTAAAAAAGGGATTGCGGTTCTGGCGAATGAGATCAGAACTAAGCAGCATTGATAAATGCAAATATTAGACAAACCACTAACTCTTTAATAAAATCCAAAGAATTTAATTCAAATAAATAAAAAGCCATGAAAAACTTAACCATGCTCTTTGCAATAGGGGTAACGTTGATTACCGCCTGTAACAAAGATAAAATAAGGGAATTCATTCCTGGAACCTACGTGAACAGCGACGGCAGCACATATAGTATTGCCCATGATACCTTGGTCATAGAACCATCTGAAAACAGGACTTTCTTTATCCACCGCAAAACAGGATTTCGGATTATTAAAAATCGAAAGCCCGGAAAAAGGGAATATGAAACCGAAGAATGGTCGGGCCTTTATGACGAAAGCACCAATTCAATCAGGGAAATGGCAAGAGGTAAGTTGATCACTTTCTATACTGGAACAGGCACGCTGAAAGTCGGCAAGCGGGAATACAAAAAAATCAATTAATCAATTATGAACTCATTATTAAAATTAATAAGTCTCCCCTTCAGGGGGAGATTTAGAGGGGGCTTTATGAAAAAGTATATGGTCATCCTGCCGGTAAGTGCCATGACCCTATTTGTTTCTTTGCCCAGCGGGGCAAATGCACAGATAGCCGTGATGGAAGTCATCAAGGCGGGAGTAAAGAAAGTAATCAAGGCCGTTGACTTGAAGGTTCAACGCCTACAAAATGAGACCATTTGGCTACAGAATGCACAAAAAGTTTTGGAAAATCAGCTATCAAAATTAAAGTTGACCGAGATTGCGGATTGGACAGAGAAGCAGAAGGAACTATACAGCAAGTATTATGAGGAGCTGTGGAAGATTAAATCAGCCATAGCTTATTATAAACGAGTTAAAGAACTGATCCAAAAGCAGACAGCTATTGTAGATGAATACCAATGGGCGTGGAAACTCTTCAAGGGAGATAAGCACTTTTCCGTTGAGGAACTGGATTATATGGAAAAGGTCTATTCCGGTATCCTTGATGAAAGTGTGAAAAACGTTGACCAGATCCTCTTGGTGGTAAACAGTTTCAAAACGCAGATGAGCGATGCAAAAAGGTTGGAGATCATCAATGCGGCAGCAGATAAAATGGACATCAATTGCAGCGACCTCAAACAGTTCAACACGCAGAACAGCAAGTTGAGTATTCAACGGGCTCAATCACTGGATGAGGCTGCTAAACTCAAAGAAATTTATGGAATCGAATAAACTCAAAATTCTCTTTTGTACCGTTCTCGGAATCTTTCTATTTGTTGACACCACTTTTGGACAGACCTTTTCAGAATGGTTTAGCCAAAAGAAAACGCAAAAGAAATACCTGATAGAGCAGATCGCAGCATTACAGATTTATGCGGGCTACGTGAAAAAAGGGTACAGCATCGCAAGCCAAGGCGTCAATACCATAAAGGACATCAAAAATGGAGAATTTGGTCTCCATAGTACGTTCATTAATGGACTTAAAACGGTTAGTCCAGTAATTCGCAATAGCAGTAAAGTGGTAGAAATTATCAACTTTCAGCTTGAAATAAGCAAGGCACTGAATTCATTGAAATCTAACGAATGGCTTTCAGCCACCAACCAATCCTATATCCGAAAAGTAAAGGATAAGGTCATGGAAGATTGTGCGGAGGATCTTGAAGACCTTCTACTGGTCATCACTTCCGGAAAGGTAGCAATGAAAGAGGTAGAACGTTTGGAGAGACTTGAAAAGGTATATAATTCTATGCGCAATAAGGCGGAGTTTACCCAAAGTTTTTGCAGCCAAGTTGGCCTGCTTATCCGACAAAAAGAAAATTCACAAAGATCTATTGACCAATTAAAAAAACAGTATGGAATCGCTGATTAAAAATTTGAGCTTCAAATTCATTCTCGTAGTGGTGCTACTGGCGCAGTTCAGTTTTTCAATGACTGTCAAAGCACAATCAACGGAAGTCCAACAATTGCTTCTTAACGTGGAAAAGCTATCGCAATTAAAAAACATTCTGTCTGATATGAAAAAAGGCTATACGGTGATCAGCAATGGTTATAATGCCGTAAAAAATATTTCGAAAGGTAATTTTTCCCTGCACGAGGTATTTCTTGATGGGATGATGCTCGTTAATCCAGAGATAAAAAAGTACAGGCGGGTCGCAGATATTATCAGTTATCAGAAAGATTTGCTTGCGGAATATAAATCTGCGTTTACCAGATTTAAAGCCTCCGATAATTTTAATCCTAAAGAGATAACCTATTTAGCCCAAGTGTACAAACAGTTGTTCGATCAGAGCCTAAATAACCTGGACGAACTTACGACCATAATTACGGCATCCAAATTAAGGATGAGTGATGACGAGCGGCTACAGGCCATCGATCGGATTTTTGCAGATACGCAGGACAAACTGGTGTTTCTTCGAAAATTTAATAAAGAGGCAACTATACTGAACCTGCAACGCAAAAGAGCAAAGGCAGACGTCCGAGCAACAAAAAACTATTATAACCTTAAATAAAAGGATGGGAGACTTACTTGATCGCACCTCTCTTGATCCCTTATCACTTTTAAATCAACTACTGCTATGATAAAATATAAGATAGTATTTGCCACATGTTTAATGGCAGTGTGCATACTCATGCCACAACTGCTTTCCGCCCAAGATATGGCGCAGTCGCTATCGGGAATGCAGCCCGTTCTTGACAGGGTCTACAGCGAAATGCTTCCCCTTTGCAGTCGCCTCATCAATGTGGCGCGAGGTATTGCGGGCTTCGGGGCGTTGTGGTACATCGCCAGTCGGGTCTGGCGGCAGATTGCGGCCGCCGAACCCATTGATTTCTACCCATTACTTCGGCCATTCGCCTTAGGTATGGCCATTATGATGTTTCCCATGGTTATTGCGTTAATGAACGGTGTATTAAAACCGACCGTGCTCGCAACCGGTGAAATGGTAAAAGACAGCAATAAAGCGATCGCTGTATTGTTGGAACAAAAGGAAAGGGCAGTTAAAAATAGCGATGCCTATCAGATGTATATAGGGGATGATGGGAGAGGCGACAGCGATAAGTGGTATAAATATGCACATCCAAAAGATCCAGAAAGAACGGATGAGGGCATGTTTGAAGGGATTGGAAATGACATCAAATTCTGGATGGACAAACAATCCTATAATTTCAGGAACAGCATCAAACAGTGGATGAGCGAGATATTGGAGGTGCTGTACGCTGCCGCATCCCTTTGCATCAACACCATCCGTACCTTCTTTCTTATTGTACTTGCCATACTCGGCCCGCTTGTTTTCGGCTTTGCGGTATTTGATGGGTTTCAAAATACCTTGACCGTATGGCTGGCAAGGTACGTGAACATCTTTTTATGGTTGCCGATTGCCAATATTTTCGGGAGTATTCTTGGTAAGATCCAAGAAAACATGCTAAAGTTGGACATTTCTCAAATAGATCAGCAGGGAGATACATTTTTCAGTAGCACGGACACGGCCTACCTGATCTTTTTGGTCATTGGCATTGTGGGCTATTTCAGCGTGCCCAACATCGCAAACTACGTGCTACATGCCGGAGGAGGGAACACCATCTTACAAAAAGTGAACACCTTAGTTGGTAACACATCTAATATCGGCATGAAAGCAGGTATGGCGGGCGGTAGTATGGCAGCGGATGCACTTGGTGATGGCGCGAGAAATCTGTATCAAGGCTCGTCGGTAGCCAGTAATGGCGACTACTTTCCCGATGGCAAAGCCAACGCGCCCACTCACCAGCACGATCAACTGTCCGGTAAATAAATCAATTAATTAACAGCAATATGTTTACACAACTTAAAAATATAGATACTGCCTTTAAACACATAAAAAGGTTCAGCATCTTTTTGATACTGGCCTGCATTCTGATCTCGGGTTTTGCGATATGGAAAAGCTTCGATATGGTAAAGACGGTACAGGAAAAGATATACATTCTCGCCAATGGAAAGGCTATAGAAGCATTCAGTGCCGAACGCAAGGACAATATAGGGGTGGAGCTTCGCGACCATATTAAGATGTTCCATCATTATTTCTTTTCGCTTGATCCTGATGACAAGGTCATACAGGCCAATATTTCCAATGCGTTAAACCTAGCGGATGAAAGTGCGAAAAAGGCCTACGATAACCTTAAAGAACAAGGCTATTACAACAACCTGATCTCGGCGAATATATCCCAGGCAATAAGTGTCGATAGCATCCAATTGGACATCAATAAATATCCTTTTGCATTTAAGTGCTACGCAACACAAAAACTTATCCGTTCCTCATCAACCATAACGCGAAAGCTCATCACCCAGGGAACTGTGCGTAATGTTGCTAGGTCGGACAATAATCCCCATGGCTTTCTCATCCAACAATGGGAAACCTTAGAAAACAGAGATCAGTAACCCTTTAAATAGCATAACACTTATGAAATTATTTAAAACTACGAGAACAGATCTGAGCCCTGATGGAGCAGCCGGGAAAATCGCCAAAAAAATTATAGGCAGCCAACATCGCATTGCGGACTATTTGAATCAGCGGACGAAGATGGTCTCACGTAAAAGTTCAATAGTAGCTTTAGCTGCTTTCTGTGTCGTTTCAGCGAGCTACCTGATCTGGTTGCTTATCAATGCGCTTAACTAACAATTTTTAACCTTTAAAAAAACAAGATTATGGAAGTAACGAAAAAGAACAACAGGAAAGTCCTGTTAATTTTGCCGATTCTTATTTTTCCTTTTTTGGCCCTCGCATTTTATGCCATGGGCGGCGGAAAGGGAGATGTCAAAGACGGTCCTACCGTTCAACACGGTATCAATACCAAATTGCCCGACGCCAGTTTCAAACAGGCCAGTCCAACGGATAAGATGGGGTTTTATCAGCAAAGCGATCGTGACAGCTCAAGAACAGATAATGCCGTTAAAACCGTAGCTGATCGTTTGGGCTTTAATAGGCAGGATGATCCACATACAGCAGAGATCAACCAGAAATTGGAAGCACTCACTAAGGAAATTAACAAGCCGGCCGAGACCGCTTCAAGTCCTTACGCTGTAGAAAGAAACAAGCCCGAAAATTCGTCGATGAAAGCCGATGTTGACCGCTTAGAATCTTTGATGAAAGTAATGAACGAGGATAAAAACGAAGATCCCGAAATCGCACAGCTTAATGGGCTAATGCAAAGTATTCTTGAGATACAACATCCTGAAAAGGTGCGGGAAGATATTCTGGAGAAGCAGCCGAAGAAACCTGACAGCCTGTTCAGAGCTACACCGGCAGTGATTGCAAATTCTCAAAAGGTGGTGCAGGGTGCAACCGTTAAAATTGTTATTCAGGATAGCATCAGGGTTAATGGTATCCTTATTCCAAAAGACCATGAGCTTTTCGGTATCTGCCGGATAACGAACCAGCGATTGTTACTGGACATCAAAAATATTCGTCTTGGCACATCCATTATACCAGTTGACCTTTCGGTCTATAGTTTGGATGGGATGGTAGGCATTGAGGCACCCGAGGCGATGCTAAGCGATGCGGTAAATGGGGGAGCGGACAATGCTGTTCGAAATATTCGGCTGGGAGGATTAGATCAATCCTTTGGCATCCAAGCGGCAGATGCCGGAATAGAGGCAGCAAAAGCGCTGCTCAGCAAAAGGGTCAAAAGAATAAAAGTTAAACTCGAAGCGGGCTTATACATTTTGCTTCGCAATAATAAACCTAATCAATCTAACAGATAACAAATTTCAAAAATCATGAATTTAAACAATTTAGAGAACCTCAAAGAGGAGATGAAGACACTGGGTTTTGCAGATAACCTTATTGCCCAGATGGAGGAACAGATGAAAAAAGATGTTCCCGAATTTAAGCTGCATGATACCATGGCCGCTACAAAGGGACAACTTGATGTCACGCTACATTTTAAGCAGTCAGGCCAGTCCGACTTTTATTATTTCAATAAGTTTGAAGTGGTGCACAACCAAGGCAAGGCATTGGATGACGGAAATAAATACATGCTTATTTCGCCCGCTTCGGACGGAAAGAACATGGTTAAGAAAATTGAAAATTTAGGGGAGGCCATCGATTTATTCAAAAAACAAGAGGGTAACAGCGAGCTTGCCGTTGGAAAAGATGCCGCGCATAAAACTACCGTTGCCAATACGGAGAACGGCAAGATAAATTTCGTTGCTAAAGATTTCCGTGCTACACTTTATGCTCAACCTCTATCACAGACTTTCTGGGTAGAGAAAGGGAAAGGGTTTTCGGCAGAACAGGCTGTCAACCTTGTTCAAGGCCGTTCAGTTTATAGAGATGACCTTTTGACTTTGGGCGGTGTGCCCTATAAAGCCTGGATGAAACTCGATCTGGACCAACCTCGTGACCGTCATAATAACTTGAATTTTAACCAATACCACGATCCTGCTTATGGCTTTGATCTTAGCAAGGTGTTGGACAAGTTCAATATCAAGGAGTTAGAGGATCCAGCAAAAAGAGTTTTATTGGAAGCCTCCATCAAAAATGGCAATAGGCCATCGGTCACAACCGTTAAAGACGGTAAGGAAGTGAAGCTGTTGGTTGAGGCGGTACCACGTTACAGTCAGCTTAATATGTACCAAGTGAACGGCAGGCCAGAAAAAAGGGAACAGTTTTTGAAAGAGACGGTGCTTTCCCGCAAGTCGGAAAACTCAAAAGGCAAAGAAAAAGAAGTGAGCGAGAGTCAGGGGATGAGGAGATAATTTAGTAATTTATCTGCTGCATCAAGAAAATCAATTAATTTCGAAAAGGAAAACAATTATAAATGGAAATTGCATTAAGTAATTTCCCTAACTTTAAACTTAAATATAGAATAGCATGGAAAAATTCAAAGAATTAAAAGAACTGATTGCAACAGCAGAGGCAGAAGCAACAGCGTTTTACGACAAAAGCAATAAAGCCGCAGGAACGAGGCTGAGAAATGCGATGCAAAAAACAAAAGTGCTAGCGCAGGAAATTCGTGCGGAAGTTACTGCCAAAAAGAACGATAAATAAACAGGTAATCTGTCTTGGGTAAATGCCTGACTGGAAACGGTCAGGCATTTTTTTGCTTAATTGTATTTTGCCCGTTCATTTTTATTTTCTAGAATCTCTAGAAATTACGATTGTTTGCAATAAATGGATTTGATAACTTTGATTTCATGAGCGCCAATTAGGCAGGGCTATCTATACATGATTTCATATAATTATTATCAGCCAATAAGCAGATAAACTGGGCTATAGCAAGACAAAGGTGAATCATTTTGTATATTACAAATATTTATAGGTTCGATAAAGCAGCGCAGATTCAACTCGCCAATGCAACATTCACTTTAATTTGTTTAAAAAATAAATTGTTTGTCTCAAAATACCACCGTTTTATGAGAAAGTAGAGGATTTGGAAAACTCACGTTTTTGAGAAACACCCAAAAAATTAACGGAAATTTCTATTACTTTTGAGTAGATCAATAACCGCTCAATTAAGTTTGCTCCATAACTTACCAACACCTGCTTTATGATTTAAGGCAATTTGAGTCCGTGATATCTACCAGTGTATTTCATTTTTTCCCAAGCGAAGTAATGTGCGAAATACCAATTATAAATAATCGGTGTATGCGTTTAAATAGCGTTGGTGGCAATAAACTATCGAGATATTTCACAGTCATATGTAATATAGCTTCCATGCTTCGTTACGATAATGATGTAATCTTTTTACAAATTGTGCTACTATGGCGTCATTATATCCCAATTTTATCAATTTGCCGTTAACCTTAAAAAAGCAAGATATAATTTCCGGCTCAGGCAATTGTATTTTCGAATATTTGGCCAGAGCTTGGCTAAATCTCTCATAAGTAATTGTTTTCATTAGATAATCAATTGCTTCCAGCTCATAACTCTTTACGGCATATTCAGAAAACGCAGTTGTGAAGACCACCGAAGGGGGGGGTAAGCGATTTAAGGAAATCAATTCCATTTATAACTTCCTGTGCATCCTATCTGTGTTTTCAAATGAAAACGCTTTAAGATTCCGGCTAGTAAAATGAGATAAATACTTTACAAACTGATATAGATGTATAATTTTAATTTAGTTTAAGAATCGCCAATGTAAAGATAGTAAAGAATATAGCTATCTGCATGGAATAAAAAATATACAGTTTAATCACCCGGCCGGTAATCTCCTCATCAGCATCGATACTGTTTTTGGACAACTTGTTTTCGATCTGCCTTAGCTGCCTTCCTCCAAAAAAGACCCCATTGAGTGCAAGCACCACGATCAGTAAAAACTTTAACTGAAGCCATACCTGATGCAGAAAAATGCCGCCCGTTATCCATGTCAAGCCTATTCCGGAAAGGATCAATAGTATTCCTCCTGCCGTTAAAACTGTAGTTAGGCCTGACATGAGCCTTGTTATTCCACCCGATACCTTTCCGTTAAATTTAAATTGGGAGATCAAAATACGAAAAGCTACAAATTCGGTAACCGTCGTTCCGGCCATCAATACAAAGCCGGAAAGATGTGCGATTAGCAGGAGTTGTCTCAGCGTTAATATATTCATATCAGGCTGTGGTTTTTTGTGTATCCCAGAATAATAGAAAACTGGTAATCACCATATAAAATGCGGTTATTCCGTGGACAAGTTGTGAAAGGGCTGGCCCGTGATTCAAGTAAACCAGCAAGCAATCTGTAGCCGGGACAATGATAGCCGCCGTAAAGACGTAAGCTGTTGCCTTCCTCATTTTAAAAAAGAGCAAGAGTAAAAGCGCTAAACCTGAAAATATGTCACGGATCCCTTTTATCCTGCCAAAGGCAAGATCCGCAATGCTGGACAGCGGAATTCCAAATCCTACCGCACCAGCTCGCGGAACCAGTATAAACCGAACGCCTATGAAAATAATTCCCACAGCGATGAACAAGGTCATCAAATAGGATGCCGAGCGAAGGCCCCAATCAGCCATTTCATTTTTTGTTTTCATGTTATAAGTTATTTACAACACAAAGTTCATTAACAAAAAACAAGCAGTCGTTCACCCAGGTTAATTAATACTTTATTTTTATCCGTTTTCTAATCCGGCTTAATGACTGTGGCTTTATCCCGACGTAGGAGGCAATATAGTATTGTGGTACGCGTTGCCATATGTCAGGAAATTTTGATAAAAACAGTTGGTAGCGAATTCCGGGCGGATCATTATAAAGCGACCGCACCTGGTTGATCAGGTTGATATAGACTTCTTCAAGCGCCAGTCGGCCGAATTTTTGACCATGCTTTACTCGTTCATAAAACAGTTGAATATTAGCATGGGTGATGGTGTACAGCAGACAGGTTTCTAAGGCCTGAATATTGATTTGTGAGGGTGTTTGCGGCAGAAAACTGGCATAGTCGCAAACAAATTCGCCTTCCCTGTTAAAATAGGTTGTTTTTTCCTCGCCATCAATTATCGTATAATATCGAACCAACCCCAGCCCGATAAAAATGATATTTTTACAGACTTTGCCAGCTTCCAAAAGATGTTGGCCTTTCTCCAGTTTTTGTTTTCGAAACAAAGATTTGATGATTGCTTCATCCGTTTCAGAAAGTGGAATGTAACGTCGAATTGATTTAAACAGAAGGTCCATTCGCAAATATAAGTAAGTATTTTGCTGAATTGTATATCGTAGCCAACACGCTTGTATTCATTTAATAATTCGTACTTCGTCTTCGGAACCTTGCCGACATTGAGAGTAGAAACTCAAGCCACTATGTACGGTTTATTTTTTTAAGTGTTCTTGTTTGGCTATGAGGATTCCATTTTAAAGAATATTGGGAAGGAGTAACTATTAATTAACTCAAGTTGCTAGATAAAAAAGAATGAAGAAGTAAGCGTCAAAAGTAAGAACTTTGGTTTACCACAACTAAAGGATACTCAAGTTGCTTACGAATGATAATATTTGTAGGCATATTTTGTTTTATAGATGATTTGTTGAAAACAAGCTGTCATTATGAAGATAGACGACGACAGATAGGCGAGAGCGAAGTTATCACTACTGGGGTTGTTTCTTCTCTGTATTTCGGTGGACATCAGGATAAAGTAAGGCAGTTTATGAAAATGATAGGAATGATACATGCAATGTTGGATAAGGGCCAGTTCAATCGCAGTCTTCATGCTGTAGCCGAGTTGATTTATAGTTTGTTTATGCAGATCTGGTATTACTTCAAGTTTATCGGTTTTGAGATGATCTATGTGCTTGATTCATTTCGTGTGGCTATCTGCGATAATAACCGGATCATGAATGACAAAATATTGAAAAGCAAACAATGGCATGGTAAATAGACCAGTATGCGATGATACTTTTATGGTGTAAAGGTTCAACTATTAGTAACCAATGACGGCATCCCGGTTGAATTTGGCTTTGTCCTATATTCGCTATTCATTATGCAATCAATAGTATTTTGACAAAAGTTTGATGTCTACACAGTATTTTAATCGTCTATTTGGCAACCTTAATTTCTATGAAAAAAATCATTATCTTATCATTTCTTGCTTTTTTTTATACTGTCGCATCAGCTCAAAAACTTGAAAGAATAAAAGCGAGCCCCAATGGTCATTTTTTACAGTGCCAAAATGGTAAACCATTTTTTTGGCTAGGCGACACAGGCTGGGAAATGTTTACCCGGCTCAAAAAAGACGAGATAACCAGGTACCTGAATAACCGCCAGCAAAAGGGCTTCAATGTTATCCAATCGGTACTATTAGATGACGATAGCAACCCTATTGGTGCAAACCAGTATGGTGACAGGCCTTTAATCAATAACGACCCAGCCAAACCAAACGAAGCCTACTTTAAATTGGCAGACTGGGCCATACAGCAGGCTGCTAAAAGGCAATTGTATATTGCCATACTACCTACTTGGGGCGGTAACGTAAGCAAGCTTTGGGCAACAGGCAAACCAATATTTAATTTAAAAAACGCTTACCAATATGGCATGTTTTTAGGGAAACGGTATAAAAACTATACCAACGTTATCTGGATAGTGGGCGGAGACAGACCAGCCAAAAATGATACTGCCGACTGGCGGCCAGCATGGCGATCCATGGTTAAAGGGATAAGGGAAGGCGCAGGTAAGGCGCTGGTAACTTACCATCCTTCGGGCGAATCATCATCAACTGATTACTGGAAAGATGAGAACACGCTTGATTTTAACATGATACAATCGGGCCACCGCATTCATGACTTCCCGGTTTGGAATTGGGTACGTCGCGATTATAACTTAACCCCGGCCAAACCTGTTTTAGACGGCGAACCAAACTACGAGGACCACCCTGTAAACTGGAAAAACAACACCGGCTACTTTAGGGAATATGATGTGCGTAAACAGCTTTACCGCTCCGTGTTTAGTGGAGCCTGTGGTGTTACCTACGGGCATCAGGCGGTCTGGCAGTTTTATAGCCCGCGCGAAAAACCAATAAGTTTCCCCGACAGATATTGGACCGAAGCAATAGACAGGCCCGGTGCTTTCCAGGCCGGCTTTTTAAAAACGTTAATATTGTCTCGGCCCCCTTTGACACGCATACCCGACCAGGATATGATAAAAAGCGGGCAGGGTGAAAAAGGCGACTATATAACCGCATTTCGTGACAGCTATGGAAGCTATGCGATGGTATATTTGCCGGTCGGCAAAAAAATAGAAGTTGATGCATCCGAGCTTAAAGCACAAAATATATCGGCTTGGTGGTTTGACCCTAGGACGGGAAAATCAGCCGATATCGGCATCATGAAAAATAATTCTGGGCCATTAGCATTTACCCCACCCACAACGGGTAAAGGCAATGATTGGGTATTGGTACTGGATGATGCAGGTAAAAAATGGAGAGTGGGGATATAACGGTAAATAATTAATACTTCTAAGGTACCATTAAATATATGATCAAATATTACCTTGTCCCTCTGGGCTTCCCGTTTAGTTTGGGAACCAATGCTGGAGAAAACAAAGATTATCTGGTCGCTGGTAGCTTTGGGTCTGGCACAACTATGAGCACAGGGCATAACATGGCCGGTATCGGTTTTGGCCAATCGGACTACGCCAAAATACGCAACAAGATCAACGACCCCATACCTTACCCAAAACGATGAGTAATATTATACCACATGATGTGATTAACATCAGGTTCTCCGAAATTAGTTGCCATACGGATAATGGCTATGTTATAATAAAATAATCGATAATATTTTATATTTGGTTCGCTTAAATGAAAAATATACGCTATACGATAGCGCATATTTACTAGTTAGCGGTAAGCAAAAACCGAATTAATTTAATAAAAACTATATGAAAACAGAAATTTTTAGAATTGTTCCGAATATATATTCCGACAATATTGAGAAAAGCAAAGAGTTTTATGTTGACTTTTTGGGAATGGAACTAGCAATGGACTTGGAATGGGTTTTGACTTTTGCGTCAAAAGAAAATCATTCTGCCCAAGTAACTATTTTGAAAAATGACAAGAAAGAAAGTCCAAATAATGACGCTATATTTCTATCAATTGAAGTTGCTAATGTTGACGATTTATATGAAAAAGCACAGGTTAAAAATATAGATATTGTTTACAAAATAATAAATGAAGATTGGGGCGTAAGACGTTTCTTTGTAAAAGAACCCAATGGCGCAATAATAAACATATTGACCCATCAACCTCAATGAAAGGAAAAAATTTAACACCTCAAAAGTGTAGAATGAAAATTGCCTACCGCTAACAGCAAATTCCTACATAAAGCAGTTTACAGTTCCAATGTATCAATTTTATTCCAATAATATGCTATAAGGTGATTAAATTAATGCTACTCAAACACCGTATCTTCAAATCTCTAAGCTCCGACTCCTATATGTGGCAGTGGGGTTTTATCGACCACACTCCACCAGCTCCCATGTGGTGAAAGACTTATAAAAAGCAGCCCCAGACTTGTGCCTGTGGCTGTCTGGCATTGCTGCCGACACCACCCTTGCTGTTTTGAGGTCTGCTTTTGTCTCTTATTATTGTTTTTATTGAGCCTTAAATACTTGGTTTCCTATGCTATATTTCTGTTTACTTCATATGGCTTTTCTGTTTTGATCACCGATAACATTCTGTTCACTAATTTATGTGCCACTTTTACCACGATGGCCTTTGGGTTTTTACCAAAATGCTTCCGGTAATAGGCCTGCATTTCGGGATCCCTCCTGATGGCTACCCAGCTTGCCTCTATCAGATATCGGCGTAAGATTGGTTTGCACCTTGGGGTGATGCCCTGGCTACGTTCGCTGTCGCCGCTGTTGTACATACCCGGAACCAGACCAATATAGCTCCCCAACTGTTTCTCGTTGCCGAACCTACGCAGATCGCCAAGTTCCGCAATGATGGCCGAGGCCAGGTATCCGCCTATTCCCGGTATGCTCTTCAGCAGATAATAATCCTTTTTATTGTGTTTCCTGCAGAAGCTCCGCAGTTCGTTGGCCAGTTCTAGGTACTCTTTCTTGAATGCGGCATATACCCTCAGCATACTTTCCATGCATAGCTTCCCCGAATTCTCCTCCCACGTTATTTTGCTGATCCATTCTAAGAAGGATATGGTCCAGGTGGGCCTGTCGAATTCTTCCGGTAAAGATACCCCGTGATAGAGCAGCGTACTTTTGATCCGGTTCTTCGTTTTGCACAGCTGTCTGCTCACGCTGTCACGCTGCCGCATCAAGCCACGAAGCTGCTCTTCTGTAGTGGTCGGGATATGGATAGCCTGTAGATTCCCCGTCTGTAATTGTTTACAGAGATTCCGGCTGTCTATTTTATCTGTTTTTTGATAATGCTGTTTATTCATGCGCGGTACATCACCTGTGTTCACCACGGTTACACCCCATCCCAGATTCAAGAAATAACGGGCGGCGCTGAAACCACAGCAGCCTGCCTCGTAGGTGATGGATACTTCATGTTCCCGGAAATGTCGGTCTACGTAATCATATAGGACTTCTGGTTTGGGCGGCAGGGTAAAACCTTTGTGGTCGAACAGGTCGGTGCGCAGATGTACGCTCCAACTTTTCTTGTGGATGTCCATCCCAATGTATAACTTAGGGACAAAAGCAGTAAGTTGAGTTGCCATAGCCTTTAAATTTAGGTGGACAGGTCTATTCCTGTGCCACATTGCTGTTTTTGTGGAACTTAAATTTACTGCTTTTACATGGATGCTTGTGCAAAAATGGCTGACGGTGGTTTACGTTAATTCCATCTTTTATTTACTTAATTTACTGCGGTGCGACAATGGTTGTGCAAGCAATGCCATTTCTGCACAAATTTTCAAAACGTTAGCGGTCATTGTAAGAACGATACTACAAGAAAGAGAAAAATGGAAAAATCTAAATCAATTGCAGGAATTGTTGGACCGGTACTAATAGTTATGATTTTTTCGGAAATGAAATTATGGAATCCAACGCTTTATGACACACAAATTGTTCCTCTCATTTATTTGAATGGGGTGCTACTTTTCATATCAGGCTTAGCAATTGTAAAGAGCCATAACATTTGGACTTACAGTTGGCAGACCTTATTGACGATATTTGGTTATCTTGGTATTGCACTTGGATTATTCAGAATGCTATTTCCTCAAGTTCAAAAAGGAAAATTTGAAAATAATAATTCCATTATAGCAGTTGAAATAACTTTAATCCTTGTTGGAATATTTTTGACCATTAAAGCATATTATCCAACGAAAAAGTGACCATTTAATATTTCGACTATGCGAAATGATTTAAATAACATTTAAAAAACAATGAAGCATTTTTTATTTATAAAATACTAAATTGAGAGACAGATGTATAGGAATTTTATTGTGAAAAATCAAACCAGAAGAAAAACAACGAACCGCTAACAGCACCTACAAGAAATTGGCGGCTCAGTGGTTAAATGAAGCTTTGTGCTTCGTATCAAGTTTTGTGGTGGCAGACAGTTTAGTGCTTCGAAATCGCCAACTTCTTGTAGCTGCAAAACGTTAGCGGTCATTGTAAGAAAAACCTGCGAAAATGAAAATCTATCAAATTAACGACATCATTTCTGACTTACCCAAATTAACAGAATATTATTTCGGCATTTTTGAAGATACGCCAAACCCAATAATTGAATGGCCACACAGACACGGTTTTTATTCGTTAGTTTGGTTTATTCAAGGAAGTGGAATTAACGTAATAGACTTTGACGAATACGAAATTTTTCCAAATCGAATTTTTACCATCAACCCGAAACAAATACATAATTGGAATTACTCTGTTGACAGTTCTGGATATTTCCTACTTATCGAAGAACATCTTGCAAAACATCTGAATATTGATTTTTCATATCCTTATATTGATATAAAAACTGACGACATTCATTTTGTTGAAGAAATATTTAAAAGAATGTCATCAAACAAAAACCAAATGACTGCCATTCCTTATCTATACTCATTTTTGACCAATTCCGAAATCTATCAAACCAACTTAAGTGATACAATTATACTATACAAGAAACGGATAACAGAAAAATTTGAGAAAAATTCTACCATTGAACAATATGCTAAAAAACTTAATATTTCTACCGAAACGTTGAACCAATTATGCAAAAATGAAACAGGATTGACTGCCAAACAACTTCAATTGGATTTGAAAATAACTGAATCCAAAAGACTTTTACTTTATTCATCACAAAACATAAGTGAAATCGCCTTTAATCTTGGTTTTGAAGACAACTCTTATTTTTCAAGGATTTTCAAAAAGAAAGCCAATCTTTCCCCAGCAAACTTTCGGGAAAAGTACCTAAAAAACAGATAAAAGTCCTAACATAACAGATAACATCAAATCTACCTTTGTCTGAAAATGAAATTAATTGTAACCGTTTCGTTTTTACTTTTCATTACAATGAAAGTAAACGGACAAATAAAAAATTCGGAAAAGATGCAAACAGAAAGATTTAAAACAGGTTGGGAAAAACTTAAAGAAATTGACGGAGAGGCAGGAGAAAAAGTTATTAATGGACTAAAAGATATTTCACCCGAATTAGGAAAGTTCATAATTGAATATGGTTTTGGAGATATTTATACAAGAGCAGGACTTGACGTAAAATCAAAAGAAATTGCTGTTGTTGCTTCTTTAACTGCAATGGGAAATTCACAACCTCAATTAAAAGTTCATATTAATGGAGCATTAAACACAGGAAGTAGTATAAACGAAGTAAAAGAAGTAATTTTACAAATGTCGGTTTATTCAGGTTTTCCAAGTTGTATAAACGGAATGAACGCTTTGAAAGAAGTTTTGAAAGAACGCAAAGAATACGGAATTAATGATAATATTGGTAAAAATGCAACAGAAAATATTGAAACTGATAGACTAAAATTAGGCGAAAAAGAATTAACGAAATTAGACAGTTTACAAGTTGATAGACTAAAAAGTGCTTACAATGATTTTTTACCCGAATTGGTAAAAATTACTCTTGAATTTGGTTATGCTGACATTTTTTCAAGAGATAATTTAGCACCAAAATATAGACAAATTGCAACCATTTCTGCTTTAACAGCATTAGGAAATGCACAACCTCAATTAAAATTTCACATAAATGCAGGGCTAAATATTGGACTTTCAGAAACGGAAATTAAAGAAATAATGTTGCTAATGACTGTATATTCAGGTTTTCCATCAGCAATTAACGGAACAAACATATTGAGAGAAGTAATTAACGAACGAAAAAAATAACAACGAGCGCTAACATCGGTTTTGCGTAATGGCGGGCATAGTGCTAAATTCAAGTTTAGTTTTTCAATTGAACTTTAGTGCAAAGTTGAAAATTCCGTCTTTAAATCCACCACTACGCAAAGCCGAGAACCGTTAGCTTGCATTTTAATCAGAAGAAAAACCAAAGACAGAAAGAAAAATGGAAAAATATGCATTATCTTCAGACGGACTAAAAATTCACTACCAAGAAACAGGGAAAGGAAATATTTCACTTGTATTCTTACACGGGTGGCTAGGTAATATTAATTGGTGGACTAATCAAAAGAATTATTTCAAAGAAAAATATAAGGTTGTACAAATTGACCTTGGTGGACACGGAAAATCAGATAAATCAAGAAAGAATTGGACTAGTAAGCAATATGTTGATGACATTATTGCCGTAATTGACAATCTTAATCTTACAGAAGTTGTATTAGTTGGTCATTCAATGTCGGGAGGTTATGTGCTTGAAACAGCTATAAATTTACCAAAAATAAAAGCCATAATTTTGGTGGACACATTAAAAGATTTAGACAAATTAATAACATACGAACAAGCTGAACAGTTTATGTTTGTTCATTATCGAAGCGACTTTAAGTTCGCAGTTGAAAATATTCTTCCGAAAAGTCTTTTTGTGGAAAATACACCAATTGCTTTAAAACAAAGACTTCAAAAAGAATTTCTGCAAAATGAACCGGAACTAGCTGTTAATGTGATTGAACCATTATATAAAATGGAAATTCAAAAAATTGCAAGGTCAATTAATATTCCAGTAAGAGCAATTAATTCTGATACAGCACCGACAAATATTGAAAATAATCGGAAGTATTTGAAAGATTATGATTGCACAACAATAAATGGAACTGCCCATTATCCGATGCTCGAAAAACCTGATGAATTTAATAGTATCCTTGACACTCTATTAAAAGAATTGACAAAAGTAATTTATCAAAAAAACGTCAGCTAACAGCAAATTTGTGCAAAAATGGCCGACGGTGGTTTACGTTAATTCATCAGTTATTTATTTAGTTCAGTGCGGTGCGACAACGGTTCTGCAAGCAATGCATTTCTGCACAAATTTCCAAAACGTTAGCGGTCATCGTAAAACAACCCTTAAACACTATTTAAAACAAGAAGATATAACAAACTAAATTACAAACTAAAATATAAAAAATTATGGCAGTATATATTGTAAATGCATACGACATAAACGATTTTGAAACATTTAAGAACTATCCACCACAAGTAGGTGTTTTACTCAAAAAATATGGAGCAAAAGTCTTGTCAATGGAAACAAACCCAAAAACATTAGAAGGTAAAGCCAAAACAATGAATGCAATAATTGAATTTCCATCGGAAGAGGCTGTAAATAATTTTTATAATGACCCAGAGTATCAAAAAATAATTTCTTTAAGACACTCCTCTACATCTGATACTACAATGATACTACTAAAACAATATGTACAGAATTGAATAGTATAAGAACGGCGCTATTTTAAAATTTAATTAAGCAATAACTTATAGACAAAGCAACTCGACAAATCTTGGATGATAGAAAACAGAAAAAAAAATTGTTTATGTCACCAAACGTTGGAAACTAATTGCAACAATATTAAAACGAATACCAAGACTAATTTATGACAGAATGTAACGACAGAAAAGAACAACGAACCGCTAACAATAGGTTTGGCAATAGGCTGGCTGACGGAAGATCAATCAGCTGTAAATCAATATCAGCAGTAGTTCCAGCTTTACATTATAAATTGGGCATTAGTTGTATCTTCATCTTCATTTTCAGCTTTTCAATTGGCTTTTTGTTCAGGGCTTGACCAGCATTGAATATCAGCCCATCGCCAAGCCTTGACCGTTAGCGGTCATTGTAACGGACGACACCTCATAATATACATTTATACAAAAAATGCAAAACCTTTTAAAATACATTTATTCCCTGACAAATTTTTCTGACGAAAGTTGGAAACTGTTACAACCCGCATTGACAAAAAGAGCATTCAAAAAGAATGAATTGTTGCTAAAAGAAGGACAAGTTTATAACTCTTTGTTTTACATTGACAGCGGATATTGCAAAAGCTTCTACGAAATTGAAGGAGTTGTTAAGAATAAGGGATTTTTCTTTGAAAACGAAATTGCTACAAACATCACTAGCTTTGGTAGTGGTCAGAAATCAGAATTTAATATTGTGGCTTGTGAACCACTAACCACGATAATTTTTGATAAAGACAAATTGTTTCAAGTTGCTAATCAAACTATCGAAATAGAAACATTAGGACGAAACTGCATCCGCTTGTTTGCTACGAAACAAGAAGAACTTTCAATTTTGTTCAAACTTTATTCTGCAAAAGAACGATTGGAATATTTAGAAACGAAATATCCCGAAATTATACAAAGAGTTTCGCTTTCTCAATTAGCCACATTTCTCGGTGTCGCAAGGGAAACTTTAAGCAGAATAAGAAAAAGACGAATGGAGCTTTGATTTTGTGACGATTGTCACAGGTAAAATGTATTCTCTTTGTTCAACTTTGCAGAAATAAATCACAATATGCAAACGTTGATAACAGATAAAATCGAAGACTACTTTACCGAAGCTGAAACAGAGAAAGCGTTTCAAATCGCCAAACGAAAGCAATTACCAGTATTAGTTGATTTTTGGGCGCCAGGCTGTAAAGGGTGTAAAAAGATGGAAATTACCACTTACCAAAATAGTGAGATACTTTCCTATGTAGACCAAAATTTTGTTTTTGTAAAGTACGACATCACAAACACAAGCGTTGCTAAAATTACATCTTCACCAATTTTATGGACACCTACTTTCATAGTTTTCGCCAATGACGGAAGTGAAGTAAGAAAAATAACAGGATACCTAAGCGATTTACAGTTTGAAGCCGAAATGGAAATGGGTAGAGCATTGGCTTTTTTGCGAAAAGCACAACCTCAAAAGGCTTTGAATATTTTGGAAAATCTTATTAATAGTTCAGTAAATACAATTTTTTTACCAGAAGCATTGTATTGGGCAGGAGTAGCAACCTATTTTTTGAATAAAAGAAATGCGGAAAGCCTTGTACCATACTGGGAGAAACTCATAGCTAATTATTCAGAAAGTATTTGGGCTGAAAGAGCAGACTGTTTAAACATAACCTTATAATTTAACACAAAATACAAATGAATTTATTGAATAAAATTGATGAAACAACCAATATAATTACTTGGTTTGAAATCCCTGTATCAGACATTGACAAAGCAAAAACATTTTATGAAACCATACTCGATATTGAAATGATAACACGGAAAGATGGAGAAAATGAAGGTGTGTTTTTTCCATTCAATCCTAACATTGTTCAAGCAACATCCGGACGAGTTGCGGGTGTATTATCAAAATCAGAAAGAAATAAACCGTCCAAAGATGGAACTATCGTGTACATCAACGCAAGCCCAAGTATTCAAGTCGTTCTTGACAAAGTGGAACATGCAGGCGGAAAAGTTATTGCACCAAAAATGCAAATTCCAGCAGGTTTCATTGCGTTAATTATTGATACTGAAGGAAATAAGGTGGGGTTACACGCTGAACAATAAAACGAACTTATAACATCTTTTTAAACATCAAGCGAGACTAATAATTTCGCTTGATTTTTTTAGTACATTTCCATACGAAAGAAAAACAACGAACCGCTAACAGGCGTTTGGCAAAAAAGCGGGTTGACAGCTTAAATGAAGCTTTGTGCTTCGTATTAAGTTTAGTGCTGGCAGACATTAGTGCTTCGAAATCCGCTTCTTCGCCAAGCGCCAAAACGTTAGCGGTAATTTTGCCGACTGACACCACATTTAAGAAAACTTCGACACTTTAAATTAAAATATTATGACTAAACAAATTAAACAAAATTGTGGTATCCATTTTAAATTGACTATTCTCACTTCTTTACTATTGATTTCAATAAACTCTATCGCACAAGACAAAATAATTCGAAAAGAACTTTTGACTGCTGACATTGGAAGTAGAGTAATTAAAAAAGTAGATGTTAAAGAAATAAAGTTTCGTCCCGGACAACAAACAGGACTTCACAGACATCCGTGTCCAGTTATAAGTTATATCGTTTCTGGGGCTGTTCTTTTTCAAGTAGAAGGAGATACATTGAAAACCTTAAAAGCTGGAGATGTTGCGTTTGAACCTGCGGACAAAAGGATAATTCGGTTTGATAATGCCTCGAAAACAAAACCACTAGTATTTATTCCTTATTACCTTATTAATAATGAAAAAGTATTAATTGAAATGTTGCCATTAAAACCGAAAGAATAAGACTACCGCTAAGGTATTGCCAAAAGCGGCGCTGTCGTAATACTATTGAACTAGCGGAAGTAATTTAACATTTGTAAGAATAAGCTTGCTTAAATCCGCCCGCCTTCGGCAATACCCAAACCGTTAGCGGTCATTGTAAACAGCAACACCCTACCAACTTGAAACAGCTTTAAATAATATAATGGAAAATAAGCCGAACAGAAACATTTGGATTGACTATTTAAGGTCGGCAATAACATTTTTGGTAGTGGCACATCATTCCGCATTGGCATATACTACTTGGGCAAATTTTGATAAAGTTGCCTATATCCGTTCAACCCACGCAGTTGTAGATACAAAAAGATGGATTGGACTTGATGTTTTAGTTAACTTTAATGACGTATTCTTTATGTCACTGATGTTCCTAATCGGTGGACTTTTCCTTACTAAAAGCATTAAAAAAAAAGGCACAGTATCTTTTATCAAAGACAGAGTTTACAGACTTTTAATTCCTTTCCTCATTCTCGGAACGATTTTCATGTTAATCGCTTACTTTCCCGCTTACTATATTGCACATAATAGCATCAATATTGTTGACTACTTAAAAGATTTTTTTATAGTAGAACAATGGCCTGTTGGACCGCCGTGGTTTCTTTGGGTATTGTTTATCTTTAATTTAGTATTTGCTATATGCTATACAATTGGTAGGACTGTAAAGACAGGATTCGGTTTCGTTTACTTACAAAATAAGCCAGTTTTATTTTATATTGTTTTGTTCGTGTTGACCTGGCTGCTGTACGTTCCTATCTCATATAATATTGGAGCAAGTAATTGGACAGGTTTTTATCCTTTCGATTTTCAATTAAATAAAATTCTTTTATATTTTGGTTATTTTTTGGTTGGTATTCTGATAGGTAATTCTGATTTCAACAATGGCTTATTATCTGTAAATTCTGCAATTGTGAAAAGTTGGTTGCTTTGGGTTTTGCTTGCTTTTACAGTATTCGCAAGCTTAACAATTATTCCAAAATATTTAGGAGAGATGGTCAGGTCTCAAACTTTAACAGCGTTTAGCTCATCGATGATTTATTATAGTATTTATGCTGCATCCTGCAGTTTAAGTTGTATCGCTTTTATTTCAACCTTTCGAACCAAAATTGAAACTGAAAGGGTATGTTGGAATTCGCTATCTGAAAATGCTTATTTGATTTATTTAACTCATTTTGTGTTTATTACCTGGACACAATTTTTTCTTCTAAAATTTGACATTCCTGCTTTTCTTAAATTTATTATCACATTTATCATTACCATTGGTCTCAGTTGGTGGACAAGCAAATTATTGAGAAAGTTTAGCTTAATCAATAAATACTTATAACCATCGAAAAAGAACAACGAACCGCTAACAATAGGTCTGGCAATAGGCTGGCGGACGGAAGAACAATCGGCTACAAATCAATATCAGCAGTAGTTCCAGCTTGACGTTATAAATTTAGCTATTAGTTGTTATCTTCGTCTTTAGTAACAATATTCAGATTTGGTTCCGGGCTTGACCAGCAATGAATACCAGCCCATCGCCAAGCCTTACCGTTAGCAGAAATTTTATAAAAATCTCACACATTAAAAAAATGAATATAGAAATTTGGGAAAATGATTTAAAAATTATTTGGCAGAAACTTGGACTTATTTCTGACAAAGATTTTATTGAACTGATTCAAAAGCATACTGAAAATATTGATAAAGAAAAATTTAAAGCTATTTCTGATTTTGAAAAAGCTTGTGCATATGATTCTACGGGACGCGAAAAAGAAGCTGAACCACTTTATAGATCTGCTATAAAATTTGGACTAGTTGGGTTAAGAAGACGAAGAGCAAATATACAATTAGCAAGTACTCTTAGAAATAATGGAAATTTAACTGAAAGTATTGCAATATTAAAAAAAGAAAAAGAAAATTATTCTGACGAATTGGACGATGCAATAAATGCTTTTTTAGCACTTTCGCTTTCTTCTATCAATGAGGATAAAAAAGCGCTTTCTCTAGTTCTTGAATCTTTATCTAAACATCTTCCGAGATATAATAAATCAGTATTTAATTACTCAAAAAAGTTGAATAAATAAAAACTTCTGCTAACAGCTAAGGCTTCGTTGGGCTCGCAGAGCCGACAATGAGGCCTCGGTTGAACGGAACCGGCTACATTTGCGCCCTCTATGGCGTTTTCGTGAAATAATTTGAAGGATTTTGAGAGTAACTGATTCCTCTTTTTTTGTGGAGTGGAATAAAGGTGGTTTTTAGGGTGTTTTCCTTCACATTCGGGCATAAGTACCCTTACCCACCAATTCAATTTTGATGGGGAACTTGTTTTTGGCTAATACCGATGTAGTTGGCAGGCGGTCCCCGGCCATCGAACACCAAAATGGTATGCAGGTTGCCTGTTCTGCAGCAGCTACATTTTCTTGGCAATGGAGTTTTCTCTCTTTTTTCAACCACGATAACATGGAGGCTCTGCTGCAGGTTCTTTAGCTTCTTACGCTTCCATGTACTGCTCAAAAAACCATAATGCCGTATCTTCACAAACCGCTTGGGCAAGATATGCAGTGCAAACCTGCGGATAAACTCCCCGTGGGAGAGCATCATCTCTTTTTTGATGCCATTCTGCCGATAATCTTTGTAGTCAAAGGTTACACTCTGGTCATCAATACGCAGGATTCGATGATTGCTGATCGCTATTTTGTGCGTATATCGACCAAGATATTCCACCACCGATTTTGCACTCCCAAATGGCTTTTTAGCAAAGACAACCCAAGGCTTTTGCCAAAGCTGCTGCCTAATCTTAGCATAATTGTTGGGGCTTTTGGCTTTTAAAGTCCCGCAATATTTTGCCCTAAAAACTTTGGACAAGGCTTTTACCGGGAACAGGAAACTGCCATCGGTACGGATGTTCTTCCAATGCCCATCTCTGGTTACGCCACCGCCCGGCACAATGCAGTGCAGGTGTGGATGAAGCGATAAATTTTGCCCCCACGTATGCAGAACAGCGATCATTCCGCTTTGGATCTCCTTGTTTTTGCCAAAGGTCTTCAGCGTTGCCCAGGCCGTTTCAAAAAGCACACCATAGACCAGTTTCGGCTCCTGCATGGCCAGAGCGTTGATGCCATCGGGCAAAGTAAAAACAACATGGAAATACGGTACCGGCAAGAGTTCGCCGTGCCGTGCCCGTATCCAGTCCTCGCGGTTTCTGCCCTGGCATTTTGGGCAATGGCGGTTGCGGCAGGAGTTGTAGCTGATGCTGATATTCCCACAGCCGTCGCAGGCATCGATATGGCCGCCCAGGGCTGAAGTCCTGCACCTTCCCACTGCCGATAAGGTGCGCAGCTGCCAATTGTTCAAACCTAAGCCTTCAATGTTTCTGCCAAGTTTCTCCAGTACCTGCGCTACCTCTAACGGCACTTTTCAAAAAGTGTATCCAGCGGGCTGAAAGCCTTTTGAACATCGAGCCTGGCGATGTGTAGATATTCCATGGTCGTTTCAATATTCTCATGTCCCAAAAGGTTCTTTAGGGTGACGATATCCAGCCCGTCCTCCAGCAGGTGCGTGGCAAAAGTATGGCGGAGCGTATGTACATGGACATCTTTGGTAATCCCCGCCGATCTGCAGGCTTGTTTGACCGCCCATTGTACGCCCCGCTGTGAATAACGGCTGTCAAAGCATGTGCCGGGCGACCTCGAGGTACCGCCAACGGTACGTTCTTGTAGTTGGCCGTTAAAAAGATATACTTTAGGTTTTTCGGCTTCGATGTAGGTTTTCAGTCCCCGTACCAAATGTTTCGATAGCGGGACGTAGCGGTCTTTTTTGCCCTTGCCCTGTACCACTTTGAGCTGTAAACGGTCAAAATCAAGATCCTGCAGACGCACACCCCGTACTTCCATGCAACGTAGACCACAGCCATAAAGTAGCCCGATAAGGATTTTGTGCTTGAGCAGCTGGCAACTTTTAAGTAAACGCCAAACCTCTTCCTTGCTCAGCACAGTAGGAAGCTTTTTCTCGTTTTTGATCGAAGGTAAATGAAGGTACTCATACGGTAATCCTTCGCTCTTCAGCATAAAGCGCAAACCATAAACGGTATGCTTGAAATAGGTTTGTGACGGACTTTGGGAACGGTTCTGCAACATGAACAAATATTCCTGTACCTGTTCCCCATCAAGCTCGGTAGGGATTTTTCCAAAATGAAGTGCCACCGAAGCGATGTTTCTCGAGTAGCTCTCAAAGGTTCGCGGGCTCCTGCCCAGAACGGAGATGCTCCGCTTAAAACGGTAGAGCAGGGCTTCAAATCCCGGTACCTCCCGAAGCGCCCGATTAATAATCTTGTTCTCCCCTAATTCTTCAACACTCTTTTTTTTGTTGTCATAACTTATGATTTTTATATACCTTCATAAGTTAATAAATTAGAACGGAAACTCGGACCATGCGCTACCGAAGGTTTAGTTCAACAAGGGTTTGGCAAAATGGGGGCAGAAGTGCTGAATTGAGCATTTGTAATTCTATTTGGCATTTGTGCTAAATTGAACATTTGTGCTTCTAATTCCCCCACTTCGCCAAGCCCCAAACCGTTATAAGCCATTTTAAAACCGACCGAAACCGTGACAATTATACAAGAATATCAAAAATTTCTTAGCGACAACTTCTCCGAACTTAAACTGCGAGCTAATTTATTTTTTAATTGGGCTCACGGATTAAGATTTGACTTACAGGTTGGTTCGACGGACAGGGACGAGTATTTCGATGAGGTATTTAAGCGTAGTTCAATTTTGTTTAAATCACTTTTCGAACCTAACGACAATATGTTTTTTGTTCTAATGGACTACAAATGCAAACGGAACAAAATACGAATTGATAACTTCTGCTTTAAACAAATTGAAGACATCAAAAAGAATAGTATTGCATACTTAAAAGCATATAGCCTATACGAACCAAATGACAAATTTGATATAAGAAATATTGCTATTGTCAAATCAACAACGGGAAAGATAAATTTTGAAAATATTTTAAAAGCTATTGGAAATACTGACTTTCCACCAAGAGCGCCAAGGCTTGATAACAATAGCGTATTGACTTCTAAAGAAATATACTTTTGAAATATAGATAAAAAGGTAATGTTTCACATGTATGATGACCGTGGATTAGATATAATTGCAAACGACATAGAAACTTTACGACCTATTTACGAAAAGTATAATAGTTTGATCCTTGAAAGTAATAGAGAACAAATAGACAAAATATTAAAGAAAAACGGCTTATAACACCTTGAGCAAAAATGGCGACTGTGGTTTATGTAAGTTCCTCGGTTTTTTACTTAATTTAGTGCGATGTGACAATGGTTCTTCAAGCAATGCCATTTCTGCACAAATTTGCAAAACGTTAATGGCGATCTTATGAGACATTTTCTGCTTCAACATATCGATTTGACAGAAGACGAGTTTACGGACTTTTTTTCTGCAACTACACAAAGACTTTTTAAGAAAGGTACCCTTGTTTTTGAGCAGTCTAAAATATTTGACAAACTTTATTTTATCGAGGAAGGTTTAATACGATCTTTTAGAATAAAAAACGGTGAAGATATAACATATCACTTTTACCTAAAGCAAGAATTCTGCGTTGACTTTT
The DNA here is from genome assembly GCF_040547165.1 of Pedobacter sp. UYP30. Lineage (NCBI taxonomy): Bacteria > Pseudomonadati > Bacteroidota > Sphingobacteriia > Sphingobacteriales > Sphingobacteriaceae > Pedobacter > Pedobacter sp. UYP30. The sequence continues at coordinate 30,944 of NZ_JBEPPD010000027.1, forward strand.
ATAGTTATTTAAATGACAGTCCCTCTGAATTTCTTTTTGAAGCACTTACAGACACCACAGTTTATGAAATTTCAAAAGCTGCAATGACAATAAAAATGCAGAAAATTGCACAAATAGAAAAGCTCGGCAGGTTAATGGCAGAAAAGGCCTACAATTCAGTGGCAGAGAGGCTTCGTGAGATACAGGTAACCAGTTTAGAAGAACGTTATCTAAAGCTTCTTAACAGAAATCCTAAACTATTTCAAGACATTCAACAAAGGCACATCGCAACCTATCTCGGAGTTAAGCCAGAAAGCCTTAGCAGAATCAAAGCTCAGCTTCATAAAAAAAGATAAGTTCAATTTCTTAACCTGTGTTATTTGGTATGTAAGCCAATCGCTTTTATTTTGCATCATTAAATTATTTAAAATATACAAAATGAATAGCGACAAAATTATATATCCAGCCAGGTTTGAACCTTCAAATTGCCCAATATTTGTAAGAAATGAAATTGAAAGTAATGCCACTCCAGAAAAGGTTTGGTTCTGGCTCACAAATGCTACAGCCTGGAACGAGTGGTATTTTAATGCTTTAAATATAGAAATTACTAATCAGCACAACAACTATCTAATGGCCGGCACAAGGTTTAATTGGAAAACTTCCGGCGTTAATCTTAAGTCCGAGGTAAAAGAGTTTATTCCTTACCAACACTTGGCGTGGGAAGCAAGGGGGACGGGGATTTCAGCTTACCACGCCTGGTTAATAATACCTAATAAAAACGGCTGCAAGATAATTACCGAAGAAACACAGCACGGTTGGTATTGCAGGCTTGGAAAGCTTTTAATGCCAAACAGGATGTTTAAGTATCATCAAATTTGGTTGGAAGGACTAAAGACAAGGGCTGAGAAAGAATAACTGCCACTATAAATTTGGTCAAAAATGGCTGACACTGGTTTACGTTAATTCATCGATTATTTACTTAATTTAGTTCGGTGCCACAACGGTTCTGCAAGCAATGCCATTTCTGCTCAAATTTCCAAAACATTCTACTTACCAAGTTTTTTAAGCATACCCTCCATAAAACAATATAACTCTTATTGTCTCCAACTATATCAAAAAACCCCCGTTTTTCTAAGAAAGTTCATTTTAAAGGTACCATTATCCCACCGTTTTATAAGAATGTAAACCGAAGACAGTTGAGGACACTTAACCAATTATACTTGTTCAAAACTATTCCATCGGCGAACTGATCAACTTATCTTATTAAGTTAATGCTTGGTAATTTGTTTAATTTCATCTAATGTATATACTTTATAGACTACTCCTAATCTCAACGCATTTTCTTCAACAGTAGAATCAAATCCAGCTCGCTTCCTTCTCTTATTTACGTTTTCTGAATCTTTAATGGGAACAACATACTTAAAGGGTTCTCTCTTACCTGTTTTAGGGTTGTTAACCATTACCATGTGTACCTGTGTGCCATAAACCTGTTCTTTCCCCTCATCATTAAGCTTCCTATCAAGCATCATAGCCGAATACTTGAACGGTAACTCTTGTTCTTTTCCGGCTTTTTCTATAAGATAGTAATATTTTGATATTTTGTTAGAATGCTGTATTACGTAAAATACAGTAGTATTTTCGGGTTCTCCAACAAGTGTTTTTCCCGGATATCCATAATCCTTAATTATATGCTCTACTTTCTCAATATTTATGGAATCAATTTTTCGCATTATTGCCCAAGCGCTTTCATCTAATGAATCTCTTGGATAGTCGAGGAGCTTTGCAATTTCGTTTTTTCTTTCTTCCTTTACTTCAGAATCTACGAATTCTCTAATCATCTGGTCGGATTGTAAAATGGTATCCAATTGCTTTTTAAGAGGTAAACTAATCGGTTTTTGGGCGATGCAGCTTGAGCTAAAAATTGATAAAACAAAAAGTAATCTGATTTTCACAATTAATATATTTGGTTCTGCCTCTAAAGGTAGTCATTAGTGATTATGACTTTTGGAATCTTTTCGACTAAGGGATTTCACACACAGCAAAAAGATAGATAATCCAGGTTATCTTTTTATTTCACCGTTTAGCGGGAATTTCCGGCCATGCTTAACCCTCTTTCTCAAAGAGTATGTGTCAACTTTATCGCTAGTTTGTAGCTTTTCTTCTTCGCTATTTGGTACAAATAATAAAATATTACTGTACCATTAGGCAATTACTAGTTAAAGTAAACAATAAGGTTTTCCTTAATACCGAAACCCAACCTTGTCAAAAAACACCATAGATTTTATCTTTCATACGTGAGCGGAGCGAGCTAAAATGAAACAAGAATTGAATTTAATTACCGTCAGATGAAATTGGATATCGTGAAAATGGTTCAAAGTAAAATATAGAATATTAAAAATGACTCCGATTTACAGCATTTTGTAAATTAGAAGGGATAATTTTTAAATTTGCGTGAGAATGACGAGTTAAATACTTTTTATGAACAAAGGTGCTCTATTAGTAAATATTTCTAAATATATAAAGCTCGGTCCAGACGAGGTGTCAATATTTAATAGCTTTTGGGTAGAAAGAACATTTGAAAAAGGAGAATACCTGTTAAGGGACGGTGATATTTGCCGTTATGACAACTATGTCATAGATGGTGCTTTAAAGGCATTTTATATTGATTCAGATAGTGGAAACGAAGAAATATTATATTTCGCTATTGACGATTGGTGGGCAACAGATATGGATAGTTTCTCCAAACAACGACCATCTATGTACAATATACAAGTGATAAAAAAGACAACTGTTTTACAGATTAATCACCATTCGTTTCAAAAAATGCTAATTGAAATTCCTGCATTAGAAAGATACTTTCGGATAATATTAGAAAGTTATTTAGGAGCATTACAGAGAAGGATTATTTATAGTAACGTGTGCGATGCCGAAAGTAGATATTACGATTTTTTAGACACATATCCAACTATAGCTTCAAAAGTTCCCCAATACTTAATTGCGTCTTATTTAGGCATTTCAGCAGAATTCCTAAGCCGTATTATAAAAAAAAATAAGGCATCTTGACCTATATCAATTTTTCTTAGTTAAATAACTATGAATTTTGCTTCATAACAAATAAGAAGCAAATGAACTATCACCCTATTTTTAAAAAAGCTAAAATATGGCAAAGAGAACTAATCAACCGAACTGTGTTAGCTCCAATGTCACGAGTTAGTGCCACGACAGACGGCATGGCTACGTATGAGATGAGTAAATATTATACAGCTTTTGCTACAGGCGGTTTTGGGATTATTATTACGGAAGGTATTTATACAGATGCTTCTAGTAGTAAAAGTTACGACCGCCAGCCTGGGCTTATAAATCCTGACCAATGTGCCGCATGGGAAAAAATTACACAGTCTGTTCATAAATCGCCTACATTAATCTTTGCACAACTGATGCATGGGGGTGCATTGTCTCAATGTGGAGAAAATACCTTAGCTCCATCCGCAGTACAACCAGTTGGTATGAAATCGGTTTCTTTTGGTGGTGAGGGAAGTTTTCCATTGCCGAAAGAAATGAGTATAGAGGACATTCAAAAAATGCAGGATGGATTTATTAGGGCAGCAGATTATGCACATAAAGCAGGTTTTGATGGGATAGAGATCCATGCAGCAAACGGTTATCTACTTGATCAATTTCTTACCCCTGAATTGAATAGACGTATCGACCGGTATGGCGGTGAAATAAGAAATCGTTTTCGTGTAATTAGTGAAATTATTACAGGTATAAAAGACATGGTACCGGAATCATTCATTGTAGGTTTGCGTGTGGCAGAGGGAAAAGTAAACGACCTTACCTATCGTTGGTCAGGTGGTGTAGAGACAGCAAAAGAACTTGCAAGCCAAATAAAATTGAGCCGGCCGGACTTTGTACACGTAGCCGTACAAACTGGTGAATGGGAACGGGATAGCTTTTATGGAGACGGAACGTCATTGGCATCGGTTATTCGAGAAATAACAAACATTCCAGTAATAGCTAACGGAGGTTTTCATAATCTCGAAAAAGCTAAAACAGCACTGAATGAAAAACATGCTGACCTGTTAGCTATTGGGAAGGCAGCCTTGGCAGATCCTCATTGGCCAATAAAAACAAGGGACAATTTACTAACAGTTCCTTTTCATCGTAATATGTTATGGCCAGAAGCTACGATCAGTCATACCCTAAAAATCATTCATAAACTAGACACAGTAGAATCATGAAACGATATAGATTTAAAATAAGCAAGCTATTTTCCGTCGGCATATTGTTTTCACTATTTATATTCACAGTACAAACTTTTGCTCAAACAAGTAATATTAAAACCACAAAAAATAAAAAAATGAAAATTTCACAGATTAAAATTACGCCAGATCCTTATGAACCATTCCGTTTGTCACAAGGTAATAGAGTCGGTGATTTATTATTTATATCTGGCCAAACTGCAACTGGAGATGATGGAAAACTCGTGGGGGTTGGCAATTTTGATACCCAAGCTCATAAAGCTTTCGAAAATCTGGAAAAAGTTTTAAAAGCCGGAGAATCAAGTTTAAAAAATGTGGTAAAGGTCACGATTATGCTCCGTGATATGGGAAACTTTAATAAAATTGTAGAATTGAGGGGCCAATATTTTACAGCACCATATCCTGCCGATACTATTTTTGAAGTATCCTCACTATTCTCACCTGATGCACTTATCGAAATTGAAGCCATTGCGGTTGTAAACGAGGCGGCAGGTTGGAAAAAGTAAATTCAAAAATAAAAAAGCAGCTATAATAATGTGCAATGAACGTTAGCACCGATGCCCACTTCAGTCCAAAAGCCCAGAAGAAAAGCTCCTTGCTGTGCTTACAGATAGTTACAAGTGCAGTCGTTAAAACCAAGCGTGTGACGACGTGTTGGAAACCATGGGGGCGAACGTTACGGATAAAAGCACAATATAGGACGTGTGCGACTTGTTTCAAAAGACTGCCAAGGTTTTTCTGACTACTTGAATTCAATATGCGACGATGCTGGCGCTAAACGAAGCGATTCTGAGAAGATGAAAGCGCTTTCAGATAAACATTTTAGTAAGGTCTGGGATAGCGCCAAGCAATCCATCTTATTGATACTTATCATTCAAGAGGGCTGGCTCAAAAATAGAAAATTATGCTGGTCATAAATTTGGCGAGGCATTTGTTAATGCGCTGAACAGTGTTCCATCACTATTGCAGATATTGCATCATAAATCGGTGCACTAACATAGTCACTAGTTTAGGCAATGGAGAAAGGAGTCAAATGAATTATAAACTATTGATGAAAAGTTTGACCAAATTAAAATATTATCTTGCAGCTATTGCCGCATTTTCAATTTGGGGCACTTTTAGTTTGGTTCTAAGGCCTCTGCACGCCTATCCATCACTAGATATATTGTTCTATCGTGTATTTAGTTGTGCAGTACTCATGTCGATCATATCAATATTTTTCAGACGTCGATTAATAAGCGAGAATTTAATTCTCTTAAAAAACTTACCCGAGAAAAAGCGTAGGGGGGTGATTTGGCTAAATCTAGGGGCAAGCATTTCTTTAACGGTCAATTGGTTTTCTTTTATCTACGTCATGAACCATGTCAACGTACGTGCAACTTCCGTTGCTTATGTAATTTGCCCCGTTCTGACCACATTGTTAGCCTATTGCTTTCTTCAAGATAAACTGAACCGTTCTCAATGGGTGGCCGTTGCGTTAAGCTGTTTAGGATGTTTATTGCTTTCCTACGCGAGCATAATAAATATGTTTTATAGCGGAATAATTGGATTTAGCTATGCGTGCTACCTAATCTGTCAAAACAGAAACATTGGCTTTGACAAGTTTTTAGTATTGAACTTTCATATTCTTCTATCGGCTATTATCCTTTTACCATTTTACCCATCATACTCAGGTACTATTCCAACGGCCTTAAATTTCTATTTTTACGTTGAAATGATTGCTATTATCTACACAATTGTATCAATATTACTTAACTTATACGCTTTAAATGGGCTTAGTTCCTCAAAAGTTGGAATGATCCTGAATATCAATCCAATCATTTCTTTCCTTTTATCTGTAGCTGTATTTCATGAGACTCTAGAAGCTATTCCAGTTGTCGCTTATAGTATCATTTTTATCGCTATCATTGTATTTAACAGCAATTGGTTTAAATCCACTGATTAAATTTTTCGAGTTACTTACTTAATAAACACGTATATTAGTATCAAAATCGAATATATGAACAATATTTTTAGGGGTGAGAATATTTTAGCCTTCATAAA